>DAHXNQ010000092.1 GCA_027365315.1 Rhabdochlamydiaceae bacterium
TCCTAGAAAAATCGATGATTTTGGCGTCCGTTGTCAGAGCCAGCTTGCTGGCCCCTTGCTGTTCTGACGAGACCATACCCGAGAGGGTAGGCGAGGAAGAACAGCGACAAGGGACGCCAAAAGGGCGATTTTGCTGGGGGCCTAAAGTTTTGCGGGCCACCTCAGGGTTCAGTTGCAAGTCGCTCAGTATGAATAGTATATAAATCATTTACAATATATTAATAAAAAGTATAAAATAATGGTTATAGGTGTTGATGAACAGGTTAGGTGATTAGATGCTTCCGGCAAGCTGCTTTATAAATATTGGAACTACTCTACCGAACGGTATCCAGCCCTTGGAATGGCTATTCCTCACACTAGAGGAGCTGATTGAGGGCGTGGCTAAGAGACTTTTTTCTTGCTGCGAAGGGAAGAGGGCTCACCCCTCCCCCTTCTCCCCCTTTGAGGACCCCTGGAGCAGGCTGGCGAGCCAAGCTGGGCAGAAGCGGAAGGTGGTGGTGCTCTCTTCCGACTCTTCATCGATTCATCTGACGAAGGGATCGACCTTTCCATCCGCAAGCGAAAAGGCCAAGAATCGAGAGACCATAGAGAAATATCAGGAGTTTCTGCGAGCCGAATATGGCAATGCGAAAATCGATCAGATTGTCAGGACATATGGAGACGAAACCAGCAGGCTGACTTTAGACCTGAATCTCCTCAAGGAGATGGGCCAGCCCCTCACCTCCAAACACATCTACATCTATAACATGGGCCTGGCCGATTTTGACATGCAGGATCTCTCTGGATTTCTTGACAGAGTGAGCCAAAATCAGATTCTTCTGGGACGGGAACAGCGAGGTTTAGAGAGCCTATTCCCCGAGCAAGAGAAGCGGCATGAGTTTCTAGAGAAACTACGCGCTGCGAAAGGCTCTTCCGACAAACTCGATCTCGACACATTCAATCAGGTCATATCCATTCTGGAACCCCCTACAGAGGGCGATGCGCTCTACACCGGTCACAAGGTCGCTCGTTCGATTAAAACCTGTTACACCGAAGGATCCATTCCCTTCCACATCACCTTTAAACCGTGGCTGGATCAGCAGGAGCTGCTGCAGATCTTTCCCGATCTGAAGGCGGCCACTACCTTCGACGCCTGGTACGAGCTGCTTGTCAAGGTGGCGGTGAAGAAGAATCTCACACGCGTGGAGGGTGACTATCAATGGAGAGTGGGGGAGCTGATCCCCGCTCCTGGAGGAAGATGGTACCGTGTTGAGCAGTGTGTGGATGCTGGAGCTAAGTTCTTTTACAAGCTGGTGCCTGCCCATCCTGGCTACAATGCGCCCGAAGGGCTGATCTATCGCAGCACCGCCTCCGACCCCTACCAGCAGGGAGGAGCTCCCAGCCTTCTCTCCGATCTCAATCCCAATAAACTTCCCGGCTACGATGCGCGCAAGCGCGCCTGGAAGGAGGAAGATGCTGTGTTCAAACCATTCTCTGCACCGCTTTGGCTGGTCTTCTACGAAAAAGCTCTCAAAGAGCCTGCTGATGAGGGTTGCTTAAAGAAGGCGCAAGAGGAATTGATCCTCTTGGGAGAATGGAACCCAGCGGAAGGGCAAACAAGCGGCGACTATCTTAAGAATCTGGCAGAGGCCTCCGATGAATGGGATGCGCAAAAGCAGACTCTTGCTGGCAAGCGCTCCGGAGAGTTTTTTGTGGCGGGAGATAGCTTGGCGGGCAGTGAAGCGCAGCAGTTCATTGCGGGCCACCTCGCCGATAAGAGACGGGTTCCTCTAGGTCAGATCACTTGCTTTGCACACAGTGCGCCTGTCATCAAAAAGACCGGTAAAGCTAGCGCCGAGCAGTTTAAACAGTTTGTCGATGAGAATTCCCAATATTTCCCCGGCTCCATCTCGATTGAGCTTCTGATGGAAGAGGGAGATGTGGTTCCTCAGAAGCTTTCTTACCAGAAACAGCATAAAGATGGATCGGCGCCAGAACAGAGATTTGGAGTCCACCTCGGCTACGGAGTGGTATCGAACGACAGGGTATGCGTCCGCGTTCGCTACTTCAAAGCGCTTCGCGCTGCCGTTGCCTCAGAGGTGCGAGACATGATGCCTCACGAAAGGCGCTATCTGCTGAGAAGTAGGGTGGTGGAAGGAAGAGATTACACTGTACAGCAGATGAGCGTACAAGAGTTTGACGACAAGCAGACGGTTCCCTTCCTGTTTAAGGTGGCCAGATCAAGACCAGTCCATAAAACCCTCTCTGCAGCGGTGGACCTTAAGCGAAAATGGATATCGAGACGCAATATGCCTCTAGGACTAGAGGGGCACACAGCTACCACTACTACCTATCTAAGCGGTGGTTCTGAAACGGTCTACAAGCCTCACAACTCAACAGAGGAGGCACTCACCTCCTCTCTGTTTCATTCAGTTAGCGGGAGAGCGTGATGGCTAGCTTGCGGCCGCGCTTTTCCAGTTTGGCATGATAGCAGTGGAAGCTCTCTAGAAGGGGCGCAGCCTCTTCAGGAATAGCAAATAGGTTGAAGTTCTCTTCTGGATCGAGGTAGAGCACAGGGGTTTTGCCCTCTTGCAGCAGCTCGGTAAGACGTTCTGAGAGGTCGCTGCGAGAGACAGTCGGAGGCAGCCACTCCAGTGAAAAGCAGAGGCGTTGGATGAGGCGTGGCGGAGCTCTTTCGGTCTCGGGAACGAGAAGGTGGAGTTCGGGGTAGAGTGCAAAGAGAGCGAAGGCTGAGGTGTGGTTTGCCTGCTCGAGCAGGATAACAGCGCGCCCCTCTTCGGGAGAAGGAAGCTCGGTAGGGATCGACACCCCTTTGATCTGCACCCACTTCCTCGCGAGGAAGTGGAGCAGTAGGTGCGACAGTCTTAAACAGAGGATCATGGTGGCAAGTAGAGTGGCCACTCCCATCCAACCAAAGCCTGCTGCTGAAGAGAGTCCCAGGACATCGCTGAAAAAGTAGATCGCTCCCGATGCTCCCAGTACAGCAGAGAATCCTACAAAGTTGGCTGCGGCGATCACCTGTCCTCGCTTTTCATCGGGGCTGGCCAGCTGCTGATGCGCTTCGAGCGGCACAATGAAAAGTCCCCCCGCCACACCGATCACAATCAGTGAAATGATGTCGATGGTGAGGCTGGAGGAGAAGATCCAGAGTGCAAAAAAAGCGAGAGCGATGGCGTAGCCGGCTAGGCAGGAGATTCCTAACTCTGGCCTGCGGCGGCAGCCCTTTCCTGCAAGAAGAGATCCCAGAGCGATGCCGATGGCGGTAGCGAGGAAGAGATATCCCCCTGCCACCTCGTTCAGTTTGAGCGCCTGGATGGCGTAGGGGATGATGTTGAGCTGCGTGAAGGCGCCGATTCCCAGAAAATAGGAGGTGCCCAAAATGGCGATCAGCAATCTGGGTCTGGTCAGAGAAAAGCGCAGTGTGCGGAAGATATCGACTAGAAAGAAGGGGTTGCTTGTGTCGAGGCTTCCCTGCGGCTCGGTGTGGGGGATCTTGATGGCTGCAAAGAAGCCAATCACTGCTGTGATGAGGCAGAAGGTGAGAGGAATCCAGTAGCGGTGAGAGGAGATGTCGGTGAGGAAGGAGGCGAGGAAGGTACCGGCAATGATGGCGAGGAAGGTGAAGGAGGTGATGAGGCTGCTAGCTTTGGGCACCCTCTCTCTTTCGACCAGCTCGGCGATGACGCCATACTTCGAGGGGCCAAAGAAGGCGGCCTGGATAGAGAGCAGAAAGAGCAGGGCAAAGCAGGTAGGGGAGCTTTTCAGTAGGAAGGCGGCCATGGCCGCAGCGAAGGAGAGCACCTCGGCAATTTTGACGGTGATGAAGATGGTGCGTTTGCTGTGGCGGTCGGCCAGCACTCCAGCATAGGAGGAGAAGAGTAGAAAGGGGACAACGTAGACCGCTCCTGCTGCCGAGAGGATGCGGGCAGCATACTGCTCGCCCTCCAGGTCGATCAGGAAAAAGATCATCACCAATTTGTAGATGTTGTCGTTGAGGACACCGAGAGACTGGCTTATATTGAGTAGGGTGATGGCATGCTCTTGCGAAGGTGCAAGCAGTTTGCTAGAGAAAGTTTTCTTAGGAATGTGGGAAGTGTCAAAAATCAGCCGCTTTGCTTTCTTGAACCAACGGTGCATTGTCTCGCTCTGCGGAACCTCGATCTACCCAAGAATGCCCGTTTGATGCTTTCTTCTCCAAAAACCTTCTATTCAAATCGTCAAGAAGAGTTAGCCGAGCTGCTATTCGAGCAGCTGTTTGCTGACTCTAGCCCCTTCGCACGAAGGGTGGTGATCACGCCAGGTGATGGAGTGCGTCGCTTTTTGATCGAGAGGCTTGCCTCTGGAAAGAGGGGCATCGCTGCGGGCATTGAATGGCAAACACTCTCCAGCTTTCCCGCATCGTTGTGTCAAGGAGAGCAGCGCAGAATTCCTGGATCGCGCGAACTGGCTCTGCATCTAGAGGCGCTGCTGGAGGGAGAGGATGACTATCGTAGAGAGGCCTCTTTGCAGCTGGCTGCGCTGTTTTTACGCTACAGTCTCTATGGATGGCCCAGCGAATCTGAATGGCAAAGTAGGCCGTGGCAGCAGCAATTATGGAAGGATATTTTTATATGCGAGTGTGGATGGATTGCTCCTCATGAAGCGTTACAGCGGCGACCGGAAGGGAGTGTCGAACAGAGAGTGCATCTATTTGGTTTTTCGTTTCTCTCACCAATTCATCAGAAGTTTTTTGAGAATATAGAATCTACTTTCTACATACTATCTCCCTCTTCTGGTTACAGCGAGGATCTCTTTAGCGAGCGGGCTCAGGCACATTCGCCTCATCTACAGGCTCTGCCCGAAGAGATGAAAGAGCTGCCCCATAGGCTTCTTGGCAACTGGGGATCGCTACAGCGACGTTTTTTAAAGCGGTTCGAGCGCGACTGGAGCCAGAGTGCGGAGTGGTATGAAGAGCCACCTGCAGAGGGCGCTTTAGGAGCGTTGCAGCGCAGCCTTCTGCACCTTGAGGTGCAGCCGCAGGAGAATCTCGCTTCAGATTCTATCCAGCTGCATAGCGCCGCCAGTCGCCACAGCGAGGTGGAGGCGCTGCACATTCTGCTTCATCAGCTCCTACGCGAAAGGGGGATGCAGCCGAGCGATATCTTAATGCTCACTCCTCGCCTCGAAGAGTATCTTCCGCTGATCGAGGAGACCTTCTCGCGCGAGGATGGCAAGATTCCTTTTGCACTTCTTGCGCCAGAGCCTGCTTTAGAGCTGACCAGTTACCGCAAGTTAGAGAGGGCTCTTCTCGAGAATCTGCTGCAGGAGCGGCTGCTCGAACTCTTCTCCGATCCGCTTGTGGCGGGGCAGCGGGGTTGGGGGCGGGAGGAGCTTTTCAAGATGGCCTCATGGGCCAAAGCTTGCTCGGCTCGCGAGGGTTCGGAGCAGTGGCTGGCGGGGATGGAGCGGCTCTTTGAGGGGATGATCAGCGAGAGTGCGCCTCTTCAGGCGGTCAGCCTGCAGGATATGGAGCTTTTGACTCAGATGAGAGAGCTGATGGAGAGAATCTGTCAGCTCCATCAGCTCTTTCAAGAGAGCTGGAGCCTGAGCCAGTGGCGGGAGCATCTTGCGGAGGGTCTGGTGGCGCTCTATGGCGACGTTTTCCGCCCCTTCGTCTCGAAGCTGGAGAGTCGCTGGCGCGATCTCGAAAAGAGGCTGGGCAGTGCGGCGGAACATCGCTTCTCCTATCCATCGATCGAGCCGCCTCTTGCCGAGCTTTTCGCCTCTTTCGAGCAGATGAAGCCGTACCTTGGCAACGCCGTGCGGATCGCCTCGCTGGAGGAGGGAGATCTGGTCGCTGCGCCTGTTTTGATTCTCTTTGGAATGGACGAAGAGAGTTTCCCGCGCACCACTCTGCCCACTCCATTCGATCTGAGAGGCCAGCATCAGGAGCCCTCTTCGGCAGAGAGAGATCGCTGGCTGCTTCTTACGGCGCTGCTTTCGGCGCGCGAACTTCTGGTGATCAGCTACACCCGGCTGGCTTCGGATCAAAAACTGCAGCAGCCCTCGATCCTGGTGCAGGAGCTTTTTGAATTTGTGGAGGGAGATCTCGCATGCAAAGCGCTGCGGTGTGATCATCCCGTCCATTCTCTCGATCCCTTCTATTTCCGCGAAGATTCACCGCTTCCCAATCTCCGACCTCTCGATCAGGAGCTGCTGAAAACAGGAGAATCTCTTCCCTCTGCTCAGCTGTTTCAGCTGGGAAGCCAGCAGGGGGCTCTTCCACCCACTCTCTCCTGCTCGCAGCTCAGCTCCTTCTTCAAAGATCCTCTGCGCTACCATGTTGAAAGAGTACTCGAGGTGAAGCTCCCCTCCAGGAGAGATCTGCCACTGCTGGATGAATTACGGCTCCATCCTCTGCTTAAATATGAACAGGTGGCTGCGCTCTCTCTTGGCAAAGAGGAGAATCTGAAGGCTAAAGGGGCACTTCCCACTGGGATCTTCGGTCAGCTTGCAGAGCGCGAGCTCAAGAGCGAAGCGAAGCGGGTGACGGAGTGGATCGGAGGAGAGGATCCCTTTTTTGTAGAGTTTACTGAAGGGTGCAAAGAGCCTCTTTTTGAGCTGGGTGGATGGTGGTGCCCTCCTCTTCGGGTCAAGCTGCTAGGTGGTGGTGCGACTCTCATCACAGGAAGAATTCGCGCCCTTTGCAAGGAGGGGCTGCTTCTGCCTCATCGCGATAGTTTTGCACATCGTCTCGCCGCTTGGCCGCTGTTGGCCCTTCTTGAGTCCTGCGAGGCGCTGCGCGGGCTTGTCCGCTGCCGGGCGCTGTTTTTGAGGGGCGAAGAGAATCTCTGGTGGGAGCCCCCTCTCTCTTCTTCCTCCATCGTCGAGGCTCTTCTATTCTATCAGTTTGGCCAGGCGCAGCCGCTGCCTCTGATGAAAGAGTGGGCGGAAGAGATGCTGAGCGACAGCGAGGAGAAGTTTGTGAAACAGTATCGCTCTCTTCTCGAGGACTCTTCAAGCGATCCCTTTCTGGGCTGGCTGGCACTGAGCGCCCCTTCAGCCGAGACGCTCTATCGCACCTTTGCGCCGGAGATTGTTTCGAGGCTTCCGCAATGTCTACAGGGGGTGAAAGGTGGCGTTTGATGTGCTCAGTCGCGCCACTTCGGTGGTAGGCAGTCGCCTTCTGGAGGCGTCGGCAGGAACGGGTAAGACCTTCACCATCGAACATCTGGTGATCAGATTGCTTCTGGAGAGGACCCCCTTTCCTCTAGAGGAGATTCTGGTGATGACCTTCACGCGCGCTGCTACGCGCGAGCTGCGTCAGAGGATCTTTCGTAGATTACAACTGACGCGTGAGCAGCTGCGTCAGCGCAAAGAGATGCCCGACTTTCTTGTAGCGCGCCTAGAGAGTGAACCAGAGGCGGCTGCGGAGATGATGAGGGCACTCGATCTAGCGATCTCCTGCTTCGAGGATGCCAAGATCACTACCATCCACGGCTTTGCAGGGAGGCTGCTCTCCACTCACGGCCTGCTAGCTGGCCTCGCTTCGCAAGGAGAGAAAGAGGAGCCGGAGGATCTCGCCACAAGAGAGCGCGCTCTGGTAGAGGTCTGGAAGGAGCTTTTAAGGCCGCCTCACTACTCGGTAGCGCAGGTGAGCATAGCGATGAACAAGCTCTTTACGCAGAGCGAGACATTTTTGCGGGAGTTTCTTTCAGACCTCGCGCCGATGGCGCAGCGCGGATCGATGAAAAACTGGGGAGAGCTGCTGACCGAGTTTCGAGAGGGGCTGCTTCATCTGAAGGATCCCCTGCTGGATGTACAGCAGCTGTACAGCGAGGTAGCTGCGCTGCTGCCTTTCTACAACAAAGCCAAAGATCCCAGCCTGCTAGAGGGGCTGCCGATTCTGGCGGGGATGGTGCAGGAGGGAGAGTGCAGCGAGGAGCAGTTTGATGAGCTGCTGCTGGTGGAATCGTTTCTCGAGAAGCTGCTGCCAGAGAATCGGAGCCGGGTGCGCAAAAATCCCCCTGAGCTCTCTTCCCTTCTTGTCAGGATGCAGCAGCTGCTGCTTCCGCCACTTCTTCAGGCAAAAGATCGCGATCTGCTCTACACGCGGCTGCTCCTCGATTCGCAGGAGGCGCTCTCGAAAGGGCCCAGCCGCTCTCCCGATCAGCTTCTACTGAAGCTGCGCCGCGCTGTCGACTCTTCCGAATTTTGTCAGCAGGTGGCCTCTTCCTACCGCGCAGTCATTCTAGATGAGTTTCAGGATACCGACAGAATTCAGTGGGAGATCTTTGAAAAGCTATTTGTTCGAGCTGCCCATCCTCCGGTGATCTACCTGGTGGGAGATCCCAAGCAGTCGATCTACCGCTTTCGCTCTGCCGATGTCTACACTTACCTAGCTGCCAGGTCAGCGCTGGGCGATCAGGCCCCCGCCCTTCTGGAGACCAACTTCCGCAGCACGCCCGCCCTGGTGGAGGCACTCTGTCGCCTCTTCATGCGAGCAGGAGAGAAGCTCTTTCCGCTTCCGCGTGTAGCTGGCCAGGGACAGGAGCGGGGACTTGCTTTCCATCCTGTCAAAGCGGCAGAGAACGCTCCGGCTCCTCTAGAAGATGGAAAGAGGGCTCTTCATCTGCTGATACCGGAGACGGCTGCTTCGGTAGGGGCGGCCCAAGAGAGCTATTTTCTACCCTTTTTATCGCGCGAGATGATCTCTCTTGCGGAAGGGGGCTGCTCGTTTTCAGAGATGGCGGTGCTGGTGCGCGACTGGGGCCAAGCGCGCGAGGTGGAGAGCCTGCTCAAGGCTGCAGCCATCCCCTGCGAGCTGCGCAAACAGTCGCCACCGGCAGGCTTAGCCTCCTACCAGTGGATCTGCGCCCTGATGGAGCTGCTGATCAAACCCTACGACGAGAGGAGGCTGCGCTTCTTTTTGCTGCATCCTCTAGTGAGCTCTTCTCTAGAGAAGAGCTCTTTTGCAGAGGCGCGACTGCTCTGGCAGCAGATCTACAGCCTCTGGGAGGCGGGAGAGAGGCCCCGCTTTTTTCAGCAGCTGCTCGATGCTAAATGGCAGGGTGACCATTCCATTCGGATGCGAGCGGTCAGCTCAAAATGGAAAGGAGCTCTATCTGAAATCCGCAGCTGGATTGCTCTACTTCTGGGGCAGGAGCGCGAAGGGAGAAGCGACCCACTCGCCCTGCTCTCTTTTCTGCTGAGTTATGCCGAAGATGCGGAAAAGGCGGCAGTGGCGCAGGAGAGCGGTGGCGGGGTGCAGATTCTGACAGGCCACGCGAGCAAGGGTCTTGAGTTTTCGGTTGTTTTTGCCTGGGGGCTGATGAAGCGTAGCCGCGCCTCCTGCCGCGTGATCACCTGCCCTGCTGGAAGACTATTGCCGCACGATCCAGAGAGTCCCGAGACGCAGCTTCACCATGCAGAAGAGCGGGCTGAGAAGCTCCGGCAGCTCTATGTGGTGCTGACGCGGGCGAAAAGACGGGTCTACCTTCCTCTTCCCCGCTTCTCCACCAAACCGGGCCTTCTCAACGACCTCTCCTCTTCTGAACTGCTGCTCGAGGCGTGCGGAAAGACCGATCCGTTCAGCCTAGCTCAAGAGCTCCATGAGGAGGGGACGGCCAGTTATGAGATACTCGCCTCCGGAGCAGAAAGGGTGAGCTGCTCCGACAAAAGAGAAGAAGTGCGGCTTTACATGAAGCAGCCGCCTCCTATGCGCTTCAAACCCTGGACTGTTCTCTCCTTCTCTTCGCAGGTGGAGGGGCTTCCTAAACGCTCCTTGCGCGGCGAGGGAGAGGATCTTCTGGGAAGCGGCAAAGAGGTGGGGACGCTGCTGCATGAGATTCTGGCCGATCTCTTCCGCGGTAGGCTCCCCAGGAGGGAGCTGCCTACCAAGCTGCCCTCGCGTCTGAAGGGCAGCCTCCTTGAGGGCAAGGAGAGGCTTGTCCTCGAGCTGATCGAACGCAATCTAGAGATAGGCCTCGGAAAAAAATCTCTCGGAGAGATCTCCCCCTCTCGATGCCAGGTGGAGATGAGCTTTTTTATGGCGGAGGCCGAAGAGCGACGGATCGGCTTCATCGATCTCTTTTTCGAGGATGGGGGACGCTACTACATGGTGGACTGGAAGAGCCATTTTCTGGGCGAACGCGACGAAGAGTACAGCGAAGCGCGCCTATCCGAGGTGATCGCGATGCACCGCTATGACCTCCAGGCAGAGGGCTACACAAAAGCGCTCGCTAGGTATCTTGCGCTCTTCGATAGCAGGCCGTTTGAGGAGATTTTTGGGGGAATGTTCTTTGTCTTCCTGCGCGGGGCGAAGGTGTGGCGCCATGGATGAGAAAGTGGCCCAGCTCCTCGCTGGGGTGAAAGAGGGGCATATCTGCCTGAAGATCGATGGCGAGCGCTGTTACCTGCCGAAGCTGCTGAAGTGGGAGAGCGATCTGGTGGAGGGGGTGCGCGCGCTTTTGAAGCGCAAACCTCTCTTTGCGGCGCCTCCCGCTCCAGGTGAGCTCTCTTCAGAGCAGGGAGAGGCGTTTGTGAAACTGCTCTCGGTCCCCTTTGGTCTGCTGACCGGGGGGCCGGGTACGGGTAAAACCCACACCGCCGCTGCCATCGCTGCCGCCTTTCTCGCTTCGCGTGGCGAGCAGGCGCGTGTGCGTCTTTTGGCGCCGAGCGGTAAAGCGGCTGCGCGGCTGCGCGAGAGTCTTATCAAAGCGGGGGTGCCAGAGTCTCGCATGCGCAGCTCGACGCTGCATGAAGCTCTCAGGCTGACTCCCGATCGCGAAGGCGACCCGGTGATACTGTTTGAAGATCTGATTCTCGTCGATGAGTGCTCGATGATCGATCTGCGGGTCTTTGCCAGGCTGGTCTTGGCTCCTTCGCCCTGTTCTCATCTACTGCTGATGGGCGATCCAGACCAGCTTCCCGCTGTCGAGGTGGGTAGTGTCTTTGGCGATCTGGTGGAGCTTGGAAATGGAGGTCACCTGCCGTTTGCCCATCTCAGCCACTGCTTACGCGCCGAAGCGAAAGAGCTGCTCGAGCTAGCCGAGGCGATCCGCGAGGAGAGGTCGGATCTGTTTGCCCAGCTGATCCAGCGGCATCGGACTCCTCTGGGATTTGATGCACCCTTTTGCGAGGCCACCTACGAGAGGCTCTGGGAAAGGGTGGCTCACGAATTTCCCACCTGCGAGAGCGAGTGGAATGGCTGCTTCCCCTTTCGGCTGCTCAGCTGTCTGAAGGTGGGGCCGCTGGGAGTCGATCGATTGAACCAATTTCTCGCCAAGCGTTTCTTCGAACTGACCCCCGAAGGAGGCTGCTGCCCCATGCCAATTCTGGCTACAAGAGCGCTGCGCTCTTACGGCATCGCCAGTGGTGAGGAGGGGGTGCTCTACCGCACCAAAGGAGGAAAAGAGAGGGTGCGCTTTCATGAAAGCGAGCTTCTCTCTGTCAGCCCCTCCTGCTACGAGATTGCCTACGCTCTTTCGGTGCACAAGAGTCAGGGTAGCGAATTTGAGCGGCTACTCTTTTTGATGCCGAAGGGAAGCGAGCTATTTGGCAAAGAGATTCTCTACACGGCGGTGACGCGCGCTAAAAAGAGTATCGAAATCGATGGCAGTCTCGAGCTGATCGCCGCAGCCCTGACGAAGAGGATGCGGCGCCAGTCGGGAATTGTCGAAAGGTTGTCATGGTGATGGTGAGATGGATGTTTGCAGCCTCTGCTTTGCTAGCCTCTTTGAGTGGAGGAGAGCTCGATTTTGGAACCGCCACTGTGGGGCTCTATGTAGTGGATAGCCGCACCGGAAAGGTGCTGCTAGAGCAGGGCTGCAACCAAAGCTTGGTGCCCGCCTCCTGCATGAAGGTGGTGACAACAGGAGCGGCTCTAGAGCTTCTGGGGCCAAACATGCGCTTTGAGACGCGGCTTGTCTATGATGGAGCGATCGAAAAAGGACTCCTCAAGGGCAACCTCTGCATCGTAGGCGGGGGCGATCCCACTCTGGGATCGGAGCGTTTTGGAGGCTCGTGGCAGCAGCAGATTGCATCGTGGTGCGATGCTGTAGAGAAAGCTGGCATTCGAGAGATTGAAGGAGAGGTGATCGGCGACGATTCCCGCTGGGAGAGGGCGATGGCACCTACTGGCTGGGGTTGGGAAGATATCGGCAACTACTATGGAGCGGGCGCTTCGGCCCTTTCGTTTCACGAAAACAGCTACAGTCTCTTCTTTCGTCCAGCGGCTGAAGTGGGAGAGATGGCAACCGTGCTGCGGCTCGAACCCACCGTGCCGGGCCTCTTTCTCGAGAGCGAAGTGGGAACAGGTCCTGTTGGATCGGGAGATCGCGCCTGCATCTATGGATCGGAGTATGCGCTCTTGCAGCGAGTGCGCGGCACCATCCCCGCTGGAGTGAGTGAATTTTCGATTCGGGGCGCCATCCCCGATCCAGCTAGCACTGCCGCGCTGCTGCTGAAGCAGGCACTTGAAGCAAGAGGCATCCAAGTCGTTCATCGCTCTTTTTCTCATCAGCAAAATTCCACTGTTTTACATACCACCTACTCCCCTCCTCTTGCCAAGATTCTCTACTGGACCAACCGAAGAAGCATCAATCTCTATGCCGAACATCTGCTGAAGAGGATGGGAGAGCAGCAACTAGGCGAGGGCTCTACGCGCGCCGGCATCGAGGCGGTGACCCAATTCTGGCGCTCAAAGGGGATCGATCTCACCGGATTTCGCATGGAAGATGGTTCGGGTCTTTCGCGCACTAATCTCATCTCGGCCAAACAGTTGGTGGCGATTCTATGCAAGATGAAGGAGTCTTCCCACTTTCCTCTTTTCCTTGAGACCCTGCCGGAAAAGAAGGAGCTGTTTCGCCTGAAGCCAGGAGGCATGAAGCTGGTGGGAGGATATGCGGGTTATGGAGGAGATCTTGTCTTTGCGGTGCTTGTCAACAACACGCAGGATCCGAGGCCTTCGGAAAAGCTGGACCGCTTCCTAGCAAAGCTGGTAAATATAATAATTTCTGATCATTCGCAGGAAACAGATCAATGATGAGATGGATCTATGCACCGGTGATAACCATTCTAGCTCTCACCGTTTCAGGCATCGAGGCGAAGATCACCCTTGAAACGAGGAAGGCAAAGCGCCTCGAACTGAAGGGAGCGATCGAGAAGGTGGTGCGCAGCTACGAAGAGAGGGTGCACATCGGTATCGAAGTGGTGGACCTCAAGACGGGCGAGGTGATCTACCGCCGCAACAGCCAGCAGCTCTTCATTCCAGCGGGCGTGGCTCAGCTCTTCACAGGAGCTGCAGCGCTCGAGATTCTCGGAGGAGGTTATCGCTTTTCGACCGATCTTCTCGCCACTGGGCTAGAGGAGCAGCAGTGCCAAGATCTCTACCTTGTCGGTTCGGGCGATCCCGATCTCAACCAGTTGGCGCTTCAGCTACTCGTCACATCTCTCAAAGAAAAGGGAGTACAGCAGGTTCTGGGTAATCTCTATCTCGATCTCTCCCTATTTGATTCCACGCCGCTGCCAGGAGCTGAGTGGGATGATGGGGACTCTGCGCGCCTTGTGGTGGCGCCACTGGCGATGCGGGGCGAGAAGAGTGTGGAGCCCCATCAGGTAGTAGCAAACTACCTGGTTCGGCAACTCGAGCAGTGCGGTATCAAATTTGAAGGAAAGATTGCACTCGCTTCGCCTCCAGAGGGGGCGACAGCCATTGCGCAGCATCTCTCGAGGCCTCTTTCGCAGCTTCTGCTGCAGATGGGCAAAGAGTCCGATAGCTATGTTGCCGACTGCCTCTTCAAGAGAATGGGCGCCTCACTACCCTCCTCCGCAAACCGCCCACTCCACAGCTGGGCTAGAGGATCGCAAGCGGTGCGCAACTGGATCCTCCATTCTCTCTACATCTCTCAAGAGGGGGTCGTGCTGATGGATGGCGCCGGAGAGTCGCGTTATAATCTCATTTCGCCCCACGCCACCGTGGAGCTACTCCAGAAAGCGGCCTCACGCCTCGGCTCTGGCTCCGAACTGGTGGCCAGTCTTTCCGTAGCGGGCATCGATGGCACGCTTCAGGAGCGCATGCAGCATCCAAGCTTGAAGGGGCGCATCCGCGCCAAATCGGGCGCTTTGCAAGGTGTATCAGTTCTCGCCGGCTATGCCGAAAGCCTCGATCGCCGCACCTACGCCTTCGCCATCTTCCTCAACAACTTCATCGGCAACCGCGAACAGTACCGCGTCGCCATCGAAGAGGAGATCTGCTCCCTCCTCGTCGGCACCCCCACCGTTTACAAAAACTGACAATTTCTCATAACTTGTAAACCAATTGATAACAAGGATTGGTGATGAAAGAGCTGGGAATGCGTCTTCAGCGTGCTCGAAAGGTCTCTGGATTGAGCTTGCGCGAGCTTGCCAAGCGGGCTGGTGTCAGCCACATGGCAATCAAAAAATATGAAGATGGACAACTCTACCCTTCATCAGAGCTGCTGATGAAGCTAGCGCCTCTGCTTTCCGTCTCGGTAGAATTTTTCTTTCGTCCCATCACCGTAGAGCTGGGCGAGATTAAATTTCGAAAGAAAGGAAACCTTGGAGAGGCAACCCTTCGTGCTCTTCGCGCAGAGGTGGAGGGGCAGATGGAGAGACGCCTAGAGCTGGAGTCTCTCTACCCCGCCCCTCCCTCTTCTTCATTTCATCCTCCCGCATTCTCTTTGCAAACGGTGGAGACTCTCTCTCAAGTTGAGGGGCTCGCTAACGAATTAAGGGAACATTGGAAACTGGGCCTCGCTCCCATTTACGATCTGATCGATGTTCTAGAGAGCCACGGCATCCGTGTTTTTGTACTGGCTCACCAAAATGTCAGATTTGATGGCCTAGCTACGACGGCGAAGGAGAGTTCAATCATTGTAGTGAGCTCTCATTTCTCAGGTGATCGGCAGCGATTCACCATGGCACACGAGCTTGGTCATATGCTTCTTCAGGGACGCTTAGCATCTCATCTAGACGAGGAGCTGGCTTGTCACCGTTTTGCAGGGGCTCTGCTTCTTCCAAGAGAGGCTCTGCAGCGTGAGATAGGATCCAAACGCCACGCCATCGAATTGCGAGAGCTTACTCTCCTTAAAGAGCAATATCGCCTCAGCATGATGGCGATCTGCTTTCGATTGCGCGATCTCGCCGTGATCTCCGAAAACTATTTTCAGGAGCTGAAGTGGCTGTTTGTACAGAATGAATGGGACCGCTGTGAGCCAGGAGAACAGATTCCTCCTGAGCAGCCGCACCTGTTCACGCAGATGGTGCTGCGAGCTCTTAGCGAAGAATTTGTGAACGAGTCCAAGGCTGCAGAGTTGCTGGATTCCTCTCTCGAGGAGTTCCGCGCTTTCCGTTTCGTAGAGAGCTCAGCACATTATGCAGCTCCTAGTCAGTGATACCAATATTCTCTTGGATATGGAGTGTGCTGATCTAGCCACTGCTATGTTCCGCATCGATCGGGAATTCCTAGTTCCCGATCTTCTGTACGAGCGGGAACTAGCTAAGCGGCATGCACATCTTCTTGCCTTGGGATTGCGCGTTCATGCTCTGTCCGGAGAGATGATGGCTCTGTCACCGCTCTCTTGAGCTTGTCAGCGACAGCAGCTTTTAGTGGAGTTTGTTTCCATTGGGGACCTTTCTGTCGGGTGCTATGAGGACGATGGCGCCCTCCTCGTTTGATAGGCCGAGCACTAACACTTCCGAGATGAAGGGGCCGATCTGTTTGGGTGGAAAGTTAACCACAGCCAGCACCTGTTTACCCAATAGTTCTTCACGCTTGTAGAGCTGGGTGATCTGGGCAGATGACCTTTTGATCCCCAACTCGGGCCCAAAATCGACCTCTAGCTTCCATGCAGGGCGCCTAGCTGCAGGGAACTCTTCGACCTGCACTACCGTTCCCACTCGTATCTCTACTTTGGAAAAATCGTCGTATGAAATCACAGCATTCTCTCCGTTAGCTGTTGAGTGTATAGATAATGGTAGAAAGAAGAAATGTTCCTAGTACCATCCGTTTGATCGGCATGAATCCATGCAACCGATGCGCGATGTTTAGCATCGTCAACGCAATCAGTCCTGGATAACAGATTTGCAAAACAGGTCCCAGGAAGGCGGCAATACCCCCAAATTCAAAGGTGGAGACCCACATGGTGACCAGAAGAGAAGCGGCTAAAATAAGTTCATAGCTTACCTTCTCTTTGAGTATCTCTCGATGCATGAAGTCGGCATAGGCTGAGATGAGGGCGATTGCTGTGGTTAGGCAGGCCAATCCTACGGTGATAGAGACAACTATACCGGCATAGGGGCCAGCGATCTTTGTAATGAGGAGCGCTAGCAGAGACTCTTTGCTGTGTGTGGCAAGGTCTTGTCCATGAAAGGCTGCCAGATAGCTAAACCCTACGTAGACCAAAGCGAGAAGCAGAGCCCCTATCACGCTTGCTTGATAAGCGGTGCGGAGGTGAGTTCCATTTTGCAGCTCCTCTTCTCCTAGCTTCGATCGCAATAGGTTCAGGATCACAGAAGAGAAGAAGAAAGCGGCGAGGAGATCCATCGTGTTATACCCCTCGCGCAAACCGTGAAGACATAAAGCCAGATGACTCGATGCGCTGGTGGAAGCTGCGGGAGCTGAAATGAGCCCCATAACAATGATGATTCCGAGTAGGCCTAATAAAAGAGGCGTGAGCCCCCACCCCAATAACGCCAGGAGTCGGTTTTTGCGCACGGCACAGAAGAAGATGATCTCACAGGAGAGCGCGCTGAATGCAAGGGAAGAGAGACCAGGTGAGATAGCGTGGAATGTGGCGTAGGAGAGTGCGATGCAACGAGGGGTCGATCCCAACGGTCCTAGCAGAGAGATTACAGTTAGAGCAAGGAGAAGGCCTGGGATCTTTCCAAGCCTGCCAAAAAATTGGCTGTAGTTGCCTTCGAATAGCACCATCGCTATCACACCTGCAATCGGCATCAGAACGGCTGTGAGAATGAGTCCGGCTATGGCGGAGAGAGTCTTATCGCCTGCAAACTGACCTAAGGCCAGAGGAAAGATGAGATTTCCTGCTCCAAAGAACATAGAAAAGATGGCTAGACCAAGCCCGAAGGATTGCATATTGAGGAGGCGTTTTGTGCCTCGAGTTGCATGGGCGCTAGCAATATAAGATAAATTTTTTGACACACTGTTTTCCTTTGTAGATTGTATCTGGTTGCGATGCGCCGGTTCTTTCAATCTTGGAGAGGTAGGCGCTGATATGAGGAATAAAGGAAAACTATGTGCGCGCGGAGCGCACGACTACGACGACAGTAGGGCATGCGGATAGAAGATGGCTAGCAGAGCGTAACCTCTCCTCGGATCGCATGATGTGACTGGTGGCTATGAACAGCACAAATACCCCTGCTGCTCTCTTAGCATGGCGGAGAGGGTGGTTTTAATACAAGCGAGAGGAGCTTGCATAGTGGTAAAATTTTTTACTTCAATCTCTCTTCGAAGGCTTTGAGCCAGCGGGAGTATTCGTGGCAGAGGTGGCCTAGAAGGAGGCGCTTTTCGCTGGGCGCTTTGCGTTTGGCTTTGCGCTTTTCGAGAAAGGTGGAGAAGGCTTCGCAGCTTTTCACCTGAGCGCCCATAGAGCGGCAGCGGCGGATCAGGCCGTTATCAGAGGTGACGACACAACAGTTGGCTTTGTGAGTAGCTGTGGTGATCCACTCTAGGATTGCCTCGTCGGCTGTCTGGCCTGGACCTGTGTAGACAATTTCTAGATCGCCCTTGTGGCTGCGCTCAAGCTCTTCTGTGGGGGTGACGCGGCTATCGAAGAAGAGGGTAACCGATGCGCTGCCCTCTTTAGCGTAATCGATGAGCCAGGCGATGCAGGTTTCCCGTTTTTCTTGGAGAGTGCCTGGAACAGTGAGGCGAAAGAGTAGGTTATACCCATCGACTAGGTAGTGCATTCGCTGGGGGGCTGCTGAGCAAGCGCTTCGAGATAGAGAAGGATCTTATCGATCGCCTTGCGCCGATGGGAGATGCGGTTTTTCACATCTTCGTCCAGCTCGGCAAAGGTTTTGCGGTACTCATGCTTCACAAAGATGGGATCGTAGCCAAAGCCATAACGGCCTCGCTCTTCGTGGAGGATGAATCCCTCGCAGCAGCCGCGCACACATTTCATGATGCCCTCTGGCGAGCAGAGGACGATGCAGCATTCGAAATAGGCCTGCCTTTCGGGATCGGTGAGATCGCGCATCTCTAGCAGCAGCTTGCGCCGATTCTCGCGGTCGGTGGCAGTGGGGCCAGCGTAACGCGCAGAGTGGATGCCTGGTGCGCCCCCAAGTGCCGGTACGACAAGGCCGGAATCATCGGCAAGAGCCCAGACGCCAAGCTCCTTAGCTGCCCGCTCTGCTTTGATGGCGGCATTGGCTTCGAAGGAGTCGCCATCTTCGGCGGGAGGAAGATAGCCTGGATAATCCAATAGTGAGAAGAGATCGAGGCCAGGTACCTTCTTCAACATCGAGCGGTACTCTCGAATCTTGTGGACATTGGTGCTGGCGACGACAAGTTTCATGTTCTTAACTGAACCCAAAAGGCTCACCCTCCCCTTCTACAGATTTCAGATTAGATTAGCAAACAAGTCATCGTTTATTTGTGATTTTTCAAGGGATGGTCGTACAGATTTATCATGATGCGAAGCAGACGAGTGAGTAGCGAACCGGCCGCCGACTAAGGATCGAGGGATCGAAGCTGCAGCCGGCCAATTTTGCCCTCATCAGGCATTCACCCACTTTCGTGGGTGAATGCCTATGCAACTAGCCTTGGAAGTAGTTGGAGATTTTGCGGATGGTGTAGGGAGTGCCCTGCATGCTGAACTGCTCGCCCTCTTTCAGGCCGGCGATCTCTTTGGCGATCTTGGACTGATAGGAGAGGATATTGTTCTCGGGATCGGCATCCCAAGGTCCCAGAAGGATGAGGGAGATGGGGGGTTTGCCCGCTGCTTCACACTCCACCACGGTACCTATGCCTACGCCATCGGTCACCACCACATCGTGAGGGGTGAGGACGCGAGCATGCTTCAGCTGCTCCGAGAGCGACTTCAGCTCTGCCTGCAGACGGTCCCGCTTCTCTAGGGCAAACTTAAATTCGGAATTTTCGCGCAGGTCGCCGTGGGAACGTGCCACCTCGATCTCGCGGGCATTCTCCACAGTCTCTATGGTAGCGATCTGCTGGATGCGCCGCTGCAGCTTGTTGTAGCCTTCTTGGGTGGTCCAGATGGTCTCCTCTTCGGTAGAGGTCTCCTCTTTGCGCTTGCCTAGCTTAGCGAGGGATGGGTGGACCACCTCCGCTAGTGAGTGAAGAATCTTGATATCGTGGTCGGAGAGAGAGTGGCATTTGGTGGCCAGTAGCAGAAGTTCTTTGGCAACATCGATAGAGCTCTCTTTCAGAAGCTGGCGGATCAGTGCGTAGCGCCCTTGAGAGAGTAGTGTATGAATTTTTTTTGCCAACTCGCGCTTGGTGGGATCTGTCTCGAGGCGGCTGAGAAGGATGAAGAGCGATTCGAAAAGATGGGCGCGTCCAGCGCTATCCCCTTGGCCTCCCAGGGGTAGCTCCTTCTGCTCTTTGGCAGAACCGGTGAAGACCCTCTGGAAATACCAGAGAAATCCTTCTGGCGAGCGTTCGGGGTGGTTGATCAGCTGCTCCAGCTGCTTTTTCAGCTCGCTTGTCAGCCCTTTAGAGAGAAGTTCGGAGAAGATGTAGTCGCGCAGGAATGTGGCATCCACCTGAAATAGGAGTGTCAGGAAGAGCTGATCGGCGTCGGGGCGTACTCTCTTCGCTTCGACGAGAAATCGTTTTTTAAACACCTGGATGGAGATGCCGCGCAGCACCTCGACGGGGTTCTCTAGCTCTTGAATCTTCTGGTCGGTCAGAGCCTCCTTCTCTCCCAGGTCTTGTAGGAGGAAGAGCGCTTCCAGTTCTGTAGCTGAATCGGGAGGAGACTCTTTCAGCGCCTGTTTCAGCAGCTGGACCATATGAGCTCTGAGAGAGGGCTCTTTAGCATCTTCGGCAAAATCTCTGAGGAAGGGGTAGATGAGGGAGACAAGCTCGCTTACTGACTCTTTTCCTTCGAGAGAGCTGCGCAGTTTTTCACCGTGCGATACTTCGCTACGGCGCAACGAAAAACGGCCCTTGGTCTCTCCGGGAGAGTCGATCATGGTATCTTTTTTCATCTTGGCTCTAGCCGACTGCCACCAGCGCACCCATTCCGCTGAGGGAATGACCAGATCGCATAGCTCATCCTTAATTTCCGCGGCGGTTTTGGGGCCGAGATCGCGCAGCAGCATGCGGATCACCGCTACAGGATCTTTCTTGGCCAGCTGCTCCAGCTCATCGGGGTTCCCAAATCGCCTAGCTAGGAAATGATCATCATCCAGGGCTACAAGAGTTTTAAAGGCCTGATGGAAAGAGAGATCTTTTTTGCCAGAGGTGAGCAGCTCAAATTCGATGCTCACCTGCTCGCGCAGGAACGAGGCGTCGGTCACTTCGCCTACACCCCATCCAGCAAGGTGTAAAACAAATTTTCCCTTCTTGAGGTGGTTGATCAGTTCGAAGTTGCGCAGTGCCCCTTGAAACTGATCGCGCGAGCGCAGGCCAACGAGTTTTAATTTTTGTTGTAGGAGGGGGTCGCTGCCGTAGTGCTTATCGATGTATTGAAGGGCGAGCGCGGCGAGCTCGGGGGTATTGGAGGTCTCGAGATCGAAGATGAGGCGTAGCACTTCGATCGATTCGGGGGTTTCGGGCGCCTGGCTCCAGAGGGGCAGCAGTCTTTCCACCTGGCGTCCAAACATGTCGGCAAATTCCGACTCTTTGGTCGCCTTCAGGATGAGGGCAGCTTCGAGGCCATCCAGCTCGTCGCCGGCGCAATACTCTTCCCAGAGTTTCAAAAATGATTGATAGTCTTTTCGTCTAATTGTAGATAAAAATTCTTTTAAATATGTCATTTTCCGCAAATTGCTAGCTAACACCTGGCAGGGAGTGTACGCGATGGCAAAATTTTCTGGTTAGCAGAGAGATCAGATCCGATGCAGAATTTGCGGGATAGCGTAGGAAATGATGAAGTCGGCGCCGGCTCTTTTGATGCTGAGAAGTGCCTCAGCGAAGACTGAAGAGGCATCGAGTACTCCTAACTGATGGCCAGCCATCACCATGGCATATTCGCCGCTGACATGGTAGGCGCATAGAGGTAGATCTGTAGAGGCGCGCATCTTGGCCAGCACATCTAGGTAGTAAAGGGCCGGCTTTACCATTAGCATGTCGGCTCCCTGCGCCTCGTCTAGAGCCGCTTGGCGCATCGCTTCGCGCACATTGGCAGGGTCCATCTGATAGCTTTTTTTGTCGCCAAAGGCTACTCCCGATTCCAACATATGCCGAAAGGGTGTGTAGAGAGAGGAGGCATATTTAGCTGTGTAAGAAAGGATGCCCACACCGCTGAGGTCGTTTGCATCGAGGTGGCGTCTGATGGCGCCCACTCTTCCATCCATCATGTCGCTAGGTGCGACAAAATCGACGCCGGCCCTAGCATAAAGCAGTGCCATCTCGGCCAAAATGGCCACTGTTTCGTCGTTGAGCACCCTCCCCTGCTGATCGACGATGCCGTCATGGCCGTGAGAAGTGAAGGGATCGAGGGCGATATCGGCGAAGAGGCAGAGTTCGGGCAGTTCGCGCTTGATGATTTGGGTCGCTTCGGGAATGAGCCCATGCGGGTTAAGCGCCTCGCTACCAAGCGGATCTTTTTTCGATTTGGGGATGTAGGGGAAGAGAATGGCGCTCTGCACTCCATCTTTTTGAAGTTGTTCGAGTTCGCGCAGCGCTAGATCGATTGTCTTGCGCTTGATGCCAAAAAAGGAGGGGATCTCCTCTTCGTGATGGGATCCTTCCATTAGAAAGAGTGGGGCGACAAGATCGGAGGCGAGCAGATGATTTTCGCGCACCAGGGCGCGCACAGCACTCGATTTGCGGTTGCGACGGGGACGGCATGGAAGAGAGAGTCTATCCACTCGACTTTCTGCGGAAAAACTTGCAAACTCGGACAAAAGACCTTCCATCGGATTCACCATGCAAGAAGAGTTTACACCTGCTCAAGAGCGGATTTTAGAGAGATTCGTTACAAATACCAAGGAGAATGTCTTTGCGCTCCGCAATCTGCCTGAGGTACTTAAGGGGGCCCTTTTCTCTCGCTACTCGCGCTCAACGCTAGGACTGCGGGAGCTGCTGCTCAAAGAGTTCATCCTGAATGAAGAGACCGCCTTCCAGGCGATCACCGGTCGGATGGTCGAAACAGAGGAGAGCGATGGTCAGGAGCAGATGCTGGCGATCCAGCGCGCTCAAAATTTCTATGATCGCATTCTAGACGGCTATGGGGATGACTCGATCGGCGAACTGGGCGGCGCCCATCTGGCGGTAGAGAATGTGTCGATGCTGGCTGCAAAGGTGCTAGAGGATAGCAGGATCGGTGGCTCCCCTCTGGAAAAATCGACCCGTTATGTCTATTTTGACCAGAAGATCAATGGCGACTATCTCTTCTACCGCGAGCCGGTGTTGATGACCTCTGCCTACCGCGATCGCTATCTCGACACCTGTAACAACCTCTTCGACAGTTACTCAAAGTTGATCCCTCCACTCACCGAGATCATGGAGGAGCGCTTTCCCAGAACGGCCGATCTATCGAGCGCCGCCTACGCCGCCTCGGTGCGTGCCAAGGTGCTCGACTGCTTACGAGGGCTGCTTCCCGCCTCCACGCTGACTAACATGGGAATGTTTGCCAACGGAAGATTTTACGAAAATCTCCTGCAAAGACTCTGTTCTCACAGTTTGGCAGAGACTCAGGAGATTGGACGCTCTGCTCATGCGGAGCTTTCGAAAGTGATACCCTCTTTTGTGCGCAGAGCAGAATCCTCTCATAGGCACTACAAGTCCTATGTTGAGTTCAGCGAAGGGATGCGCTCCTCTCTTGCAGCGCTCTCCTCGCATTATGGTGCCAAGTTCCCCACTGCGGACGCCTCGATGGATCCTGTGGTGAAGCTGATTGCGTGGGAGAAAGAGGGCCCCACCAAGGTGGCCGCTGCTCTTCTGTTCGCTGGCTCCTCCGCTAGTTTAAGGGATCTAGAAGAGCTCTGTCGAACTCTCCCTCCAAATGAGCTGGAGGCGATTTTGGAGGCTGCAGCGGCCGGCAGAGAGAACCGCAGGCATAAGTCTCCCAGAGCGCTCGAGCATGCAGAGTTCACCTTCGAGATTGTGGCTGACTTTGGAGCGTTTCGTGATCTACATCGCCACCGCATGCTAACTCAAGAGAGGCAGCTGCTCACCTGCAATCTGGGCTACTATGTTCCCTCCGAGCTGTGCGATACCTCCCTCGAAGAGCTCTATCGCGAGGCGCTTGACCGCGCCAAAGAGGCCTACGAGGAGATGGCACGGGAGTTTCCCGAAGAGGCGCAATATGTGGTGCCCATGGCCTACAACATCCGCTGGTATTTCCATGCTAACTTACGCGCGCTGCAGTGGCTCTGCGAGCTGCGCTCGGTCGCTGCGGGTCACTCCCAGTACCGCTATGTGGCGCAGGAGATGGCTAAGCAGGTGATGAAAGTGGTGCCGCAATTCGCCCGCTTCTTTAAATTTGTAGACTTTGACGGATACGAACTGGGTCGCCTTGGACAGGAGGTTCGGATTGCACAAAAGAGGGCGCTGACGCGCACCACGGGAGAAGTCGATGTCCAAAGTTAAAAAAGGAAGCCTCTTCGGCGCGACGCTACTCCTGGCGGGTAGCTGTATCGGTGCCGGAATGTTGGCTCTGCCTATCCTCACAGGATTTGCAGGCTTCTATCCATCGCTTCTGATGTTTCTCGCTGTATGGGTCTTCATGACGGCGGCAGGCCTTCTGATGGTTGAAGTGCACGGCTGGTTTCAAAAGGATGTGAATATCTCCTCGATGGTGGGCCACGCCCTGGGCAGATGGGGGCGTATCATCAGCTGGGTCCTCTATCTCTTTCTCTTCTACTCGCTGCTGTTCGCCTATGTGGCGGGTAGTGGCAGCCTGCTCTCTACCTTCCTGGGAATCTCGCTTAAGATCGCTATACCCACATCGCTATGCAGCCTTCTCTTTGTGCTGCTCTTTGGGCTGTTTGTCTACTTGGGAACCCGCACTGTCGATCTGTGCAATCGCGGCCTAATGGTGGGCAAGATTCTCTGCTATCTCGGTCTTGTGTTTCTGGGAGTGCAGTTTGTCGATACCGCAGCACTGGCAAAACAGAACATGGCTTACGCCTATTTTTCGCTGCCTGTCCTTATCACCTCATTTGGCTTCCACAACATGATTCCCAGCATCCATTCCTATCTAGGAGGCGATCTGAAGCGTGTGCGGCTGGCCATTTGGGGAGGAGGTCTCTTTGCTCTTCTGATCTACCTGATCTGGGAGGTGATCGCCCTAGGCATCATTCCTATGGAGGGACCCTCTGGCATCATGGCCAGCTATCAGAGCGGCAAAGAGGCGTCGCAGGCGATTGCCGAGATTTTGGGCTCCTCCTGGGTCTCCTGGTTTGCTCAGGGGCTTGCCTTCTTTGCTATCCTCACCTCTTTCCTGGCGCAGGCTCTGGGGCTGGTGCACTTTCTGGCTGATGGCATGGGGCTGCGCAAACCCAAAGTAGAGAGCGCCAGCGTGCTACCCGATGCGCCCACTCCCAAGGCGGAGCGAGAGCGCCCAGTTCTCTGCGTGGCAGCGCTTTTGCCCCCTCTTCTGCTTTCGCTCTACAATCCGCAAATCTTCTTCAAAGCGCTCAACTTTGCGGGCGGAATCTGCGCTGTGGTGCTCTTTGGTGTGCTGCCGGTACTGGTGGTCTGGCTGGGACGTTACCATCGCAAAGCCCAAAGTGCCTACCGCATGCCAGGAGGCAAGCTGGCGCTTGGCGCCATGATGCTCTTCTCGCTGCTGGTCTTCGGCATGCAGCTGAGCAATATGATGGGCATGCCTCTCTTCGCTCAGCCCTAGAGATGATCCGATAAGAGGGCTTAGCCTTATCTAGAAGAGTCGAGTAGCAGTCTAACTCTCTAACTTGAGCTCGCGAAGCGAGCTCTCTGGAATGCAGAGCTCTGCCCTGCCCTGTTTATTGCTGAGTTTGTGCCAGCTCAAGTTGAACAGAAATGAGAGCAGGTGAGCGAGTAGCGAACCGGCTGACCTCCGCACTCTAGGGAGCGCTTTGCGCTCAAGAGCAAAGGTCTCTTCCTTTCTTATTAAAGCCTGCTTTAATAACGGGTGTCCAAAAATGGCCGTTATTAAAGCAAACTGACATAGCAGTTGCAAGTCATTGAAATTAAGCCATTAGCAAAGGGCTTTGAGGGCATCCTGCTCGCGGGCGAAGATGGGAAAGTCGGCCGAGATGTCGATGAACTCGAGCACCTTTTTGACATCTTGGCTGGGTTCACAGAGTGCAATCTTGCCCTCCACCTCTAGAGCATCTAAGAGGCCTAGCGACTTGTAGAGGGCGCGTAGGCCGGCGCTGCTGAGGTATTCCAGCTGACGCAGATTGATCAGCAGGTGGTGGTGTCCCGCCTCGATGCTCTCCTCAAGTGCGCTTTGGAAGAGGGGGGCCGTTGAGGAATCGATGCGACCCCGTACGCCAATCACCTCAATTTTTCCTTTCATCTCTTTCACCAGTTCCATGGCTATGGTCTAAAGCTCCTTGTGGAGAGTCACTTCATTCAGTTCGTTATGGCGAAGGTACTCAATTTTGTCTACGAGTCGGGATACAATTAAAAGTCCTCTGCCTCCAATATCGCGCGAGCCTTTCGTCGGATTCGCTAGATAGCTGCGCGGATCGAAGGGGGGACCTGGATAGCAGAAACGCAGTTGAAGAAGAATTTTGGAGGTAGAGGTGGGAAGAAGCTCGATCGTGACACGAAACTGCTGTTGGGGCTGAAGAGAGTAGTCGGCAATGTTCTTCACCATCTCCTCTAGAATCAGCTCCAGCTCGAGAAGCTCACTATGACTTAAGGGAGGGGCCAGTTCGCGTGCCATCTCCTGACAGCGAGCGATTTCACTAAGCTCTTGCCCCACCACCAGCTCTCGTTTCATCGGTAGCTGAACTCCTTTGTAGTGTAGGTAGAGAAGGCTGATGTCGTCGCCCGGCTCGCCACCCTTTTCGCGCAGCACAAACTGCTGCTCCATCGCCTCCATCGCCTCAGCAGCTGGCATATGGCTGGTGGAGGCCATCAGAGCGCCCAGCCCATCCTGCGCCATCTGTTTGCCTATATCATCTTTGCTTTCGAGAGCGCCATCGGTGTAGAGGCAGAGGCGATCACCCGGTAGAAGCTTGATCTGGGCGAGTTCAAACAGGCTATCTCGTTTCACGCCAAGAGGCCTAGAGGGCTTGAGAGGAAGGGCTCTCCACTCTTTGGCTCGGCTCGCTGAAATAAGCAGCGGGGGAAGATGGCCCGCATGGCTATAGAGTAGCTCGCCTGTGCGCACATTCATCAGTCCTAAAAACATGGTGATGAAGTCAAATGAATGGGTCTGTTCACAAAACTCTTCATTGATGTGGTGCAGCACTTCATTGGGAGTGGGCGTATGCTTCTTCTCACCAGGTAGTGAATGGCTGAAGACCCTCTCTAAGGTCATCACCATCGTCATAGTCCAGGCGGCCGCCATTCCCTTATCGGCCACATCGCCGATGCAGAAGTAAAGTAGATGGGTATCGGCTAGAAAGAAATCGTAGAAATCGCCTGCCACATCGCGCGCTGGCAAGATGGTAGCTGCCACATCGAGAGAACGGCGCATGGCGAGGGGGATCTGCTTGGTGGGTAGAATCTTTGCCTGGGTGTCTTTGGCTACCTCCAGCTCGCTGCCGATTCGCTCCTGCTCCTTAGTCAGTGCGATCACCTCCTGTACCTGGCTCGCCAGTTTGGCGCGCAGCCTATCGAAGGTCTGAGCCAGCTTGACAATCTCCCAATCCTGGGTCTTCAGCGCTGTCACCGGTTTCAGCTGCACTCCTGCCTTCGAGGGCATCAGTTCAAAGCTCTCCACCTGTTCAGCTAGCTCCTCCAAGGGGCGCGAGATAGCTCGCGTCAGTAGATAACCCAAAAGAAAGCAGAGCAGTGTGGTGATGGAGAGCGCCATCATCTGTCGTTTTAGGACAAATTGGGAGGGGGCTAAAACACTTTCCATGGTGATGGAGGAAGCGATGTACCATCCTAGCGGTGGGAAAGGATAGATGTAGGATTCTCGCCAGACAGGCTTTCCATCCTCCTCAAGTTGGTACTTGAGGTAGTTGGGGGGGGTCTTAG
This sequence comes from Rhabdochlamydiaceae bacterium, assembly GCA_027365315.1. GTDB lineage: Bacteria > Chlamydiota > Chlamydiia > Chlamydiales > Rhabdochlamydiaceae > DAHXNQ01. The sequence goes on from DAHXNQ010000092.1 coordinate 27,299, forward strand.
CCGCTTGAAGCAGCTCGGGAAGAAAGGGCTTGCCGGTAGAGAGATCGATCCCGGTACCTGTAGGGAAGGGGCGATCTGCGGTGATGGAATGGCCCGAACTATCTAAGAGAAAGATTTCGCCAGTGCCCAATATCCGCACCTGCCTCAGCGCCTCTTCAAGGGGCTGTAGATGTAGCTCTCGTTGGTTGTAAATTGTTTTTTCTCTATACAGTTCGTCGAGAAAGGTGAGGCTCATGGCCATCTTGGAGCGAATAAACTGTTCGGCACCATTGTTGATCACCTTTCTTAGTTCTAAAAATGTGATCAACACAAAGCCCGAACTGATCAAAAAGATGACCAGAAAAATAGAGAAGAGGACTTTAGACTTGAGTGACCTCAGCATAATCGCTCAGAATGATTCCTACCCTATAACAGATAAAAAGAATTTTTAGGCCTATGTTCCATCTTCATGCCCCCTTCGCTCCTTCGGGCGATCAGCCGCAGGCGATCGAGCAGCTGGTGCAGGGCGTTCGCGAAGGGCGCAAGGCGCAGGTGCTTTTAGGCATCACCGGATCGGGCAAGACCTTCACTATGGCCAATGTGATCGCAGCAGTGAATCGCCCCGCCCTAATCCTGGCGCACAATAAGACGCTGGCAGCGCAGCTCTACCAGGAGTTTAAGTTTTTCTTTCCGAAGAATGCTGTCGAATATTTTGTCTCCTACTACGACTACTACCAGCCAGAGGCCTATATCCCCAGAACCGATACCTACATCGAGAAGGATCTGGCGATCAACGACGCCATCGACCGGATGCGCCACAGCGCCACAAGGTCCCTGATCGAACGTAGGGATGTGATCATCGTCTCCTCGGTCTCCTGCATCTACGGTCTCGGTATGCCCGAGTTCTACTGCAAGATGGTGATGAAGCTGAAGGTGGGCGACTCTGTGCGCCGCGATGAGCTGCTGATGCGTCTGGTGCAGATGCACTACAAGCGCAGCGACATGGAGCTCTCGCGCGCCACCTTCCGGGCGCGCGGCGATGTGCTAGAGATCATGCCGGCCTACGAGGAGAACCTAGCTCTTAGGATCGAGCTGTTTGGCGACGAGCTAGAGAGAATCAGCGAGATCGACCCATTGACCGGCAGAGTGCTGCGCAGAAAAGAGGAGTGCGCCATCTTCCCAGGATCGCACCATGTGACCCCCGCCTCGGTGCGTGAAAATGCTATCATGACCATTAAATCTGAGTTAGCAGAGAGGATGGAGCAGCTCGAACGAGAGAAAAATCATCTCGCTCTCGAACGCATCCGCCAACGCACCCGCTATGACCTCGAGATGATCCAGCAGGTAGGCTTTTGCAAAGGGATCGAGAACTACTCGCGTCACTTCTCGCAGCGCTCTGCTGGTGATCCACCCCCCTGCCTGCTAGACTATTTTCCTCCCGACTTTCTCTTCTTTGTAGATGAGTCGCACCAGACGATGCCGCAGCTGCATGCGATGTACAACGGAGACCAGGCGCGTAAGAAGGTGCTGGTAGAGTTTGGTTTTCGCCTTCCCTCGGCACTGGATAACCGCCCCCTCAAATTTGATGAGGTGATGACCCGCGTCGATCAGGTGCTCTATATTTCGGCCACCCCGGGTCAGTGGGAGATCAGAGAGGCGGGAGGCAAGGCGGTGGAGCAGCTGCTTCGCCCCACCGGGCTTCTCGATCCGATCATCGAGGTGCGACCTGCCGCAGGGCAGGTAGATGACTGCCTCGACGAGCTGCGGCGCGAGGCAGAGAAAGGCAACCGCATTCTGGTGACCACTCTAACCAAGAAGCTGTCGGAAGATCTCACTAAATATCTCTGCGAGATTGGGGTGCGGGCCAAGTACATGCACTCCGATATCGATACTCTCGAGCGCATGGAGATCATCAAGCAGCTGCGCCAAGGAAGCTTTGATGTGCTGGTGGGGATCAACCTGTTGCGAGAGGGGCTCGATATTCCAGAAGTCTCTCTTGTGGCCATTCTCGATGCCGATAAGGAGGGCTTCTTGCGCTCAGAGACGGCATTAATTCAGACCTGTGGCCGCGCTGCGCGCAATGTCGAAGGGAGGGTGATTCTCTATGCCGACAGCGAGACTGAGGCAATCCGCGCTACGCTTGCCATCACCGCTAGCCGCCGTGCTAAGCAGCAGGCCTACAACAAAGAGCATGGCATCATCCCCAAAACGGTGCGGGGCCGCGAAATCGAAACCATACAAGAAACTTTTGGAGAGGCTCCAGAGAAGCCCATAGTGGCTTGCGAAGAACCACTCACCACCCATCTCACCCGCGAGGAGCTGGAGCAGCGTATCCGTCGTTGTGAGGCGGAGATGAAGCGTGCCGCCAAAGAGCTGCGCTTTGAGGAGGCGGCCCTCCTGCGCGATCAGCTGCGCCATCTCGAGCAGATCGAGCTTTTCGACGCTCAATAAAAATTCTAACTCTCTAGACCCTTTTGAGATGAATCAAAGCGCCGTTGGTCTCGATTTGTTTATCAAACTCTTTGCGTGTGATCTCGTTGGGCAGATGACCCTGTAGGTCGTCGCAGTAGTAGTAGTGTCTGATGGTGGGATCGCTTGGATCGGGGTAGGAGGTGACGGTTGTGTAGTGCACCACTGGCGAAAAGTGGGGAAGATAGAGGATGGCGGAGACAATCTGGTAGCTGGCTCCAGCGATCTGGTAGAGTCCATCTTGGGGAATGGGTAGAGTCAGGTTTACATCCCAGAGGCGTGATTCGGACTTGAAGAGATCATCGCCTGAAGAGCTTGTCTCCATCGGCTTGAGATCGCGTCCTAAAATGTTGGCGAGGCACCAGCCCGCTCGTTTTAGGTGTGCCTCTTCGACACTTCCCTTTGGCCACAGACCTGCTCTGTTCCAGAGAAATCTACCCGCTTTGGCACACTCCTCTTTTCTTGGCTCCATCTGTTCGCGGGAGGGGTTAGAGAGAGCAAAAGCGAGAGCGGCAAGAGCTCCACTCCATTGCATCTGTTCCTGTTCGGGAATATTGAGGGAGCCCGATTTTCCACGCGCCAGTTTTTGCGCTTCGGTGATGGAAGAGATAGTGTCTGTAACTCCCTCGCCTTTCCTCAGCGCAGGTAGCTGAAAGAGCAGCTGATGGCTTGCCTTGTTGAGATTGAGCAGCAGATGCTCTGGTGCTGACTGATGGGGGAAATCGGATTGATAGGTATGGCTTGCTTCAGTCTCCAGCTGCTCTTTGGAGGAAAAGTTATAGAGGGGTAGTAGGGGGATCTCATCTGCAAGCAGAGTCTGCGCAAGACTCATGGCGTCGTCTGTATGGTTCTCAACAGCGGTAGCCGACAAGGCGTTAAAGAAAATAGGTGCGTTGATTCCCTCCACCTCTTGATCGCTTGTGGCGAGGCGCAGCAGCTCTTTTGCTAATTCGGGATGTTTTTCTTTTGTAGCGCCGCGTATCGCCGCTTTCAAAAGGTCGGGTGAGGCGAAGAGCATCTGCAATGTGGAGTCAATCCAGCAGACATTGGGCCCGGTTCTCTGCAGTTGAGGAGGATGTATGCGAGTGGACAATTTAGGATTCTTTAGATCGATGACCTTGGCCGAAGAGAGGCCCTCCCCCGCCTTGAGGATGCGGCGCAGCAGCCTACGCAAACTCAAGAGGAGAGATCGGACCTTCTCTTTCACAGAAGAGAATAGATGCAGTAGGCAGTGCGTCGAGCCCCTCTCCGAAGAGAGACTATCGCCGAGAGGAAGCGCAGCCGTAGCAGAGAAAAGCGGCACGCTTTCTTTGAGTGCTAGGAGGGGCTGAGAGGTGCCGATAGTAGTGATGGTATCTGCCTTCGCCACCATTTTCTCTTATCCACTCTTTTTCTTTTTAAGATGGAGAATCACATCGCCACCCGAGGTTGCTAGCTGCTGAAACCTACTTTCGTTAATAGATTCGATCTTGTCGTCGTCGCAGTAGAAACCGGGGACAAGAGCTGTGTAGTGGCCCATCTCTCCCGAGGGGTTGCTATGTTTGACAACCCCCTTCAATTCATACTCCACGTTGTCAATGCGGTAGCTGGTCTTGTCGGGCAGATGAAACCGGGGAAGTGGTGGAACTTTCTCCTGCGTATAACTCAACGATCGGCAGAGGGGGTTGTTTACAAAGTTTGCCACTCCCTCGAGAGCTTTCCTCTGTTTCTCGTTGAGAGCGTGGAGCTCTTTCAGAGCGCTTTCAAGTGACTGCCGCGTTCTATCCCAAATAGAACTAGGGCCGCTGATGGAGTTGCGAACATTTGGGTTGTCGCTGGACTCACGGTCAGGACGTGTCCGACGATGAAACTGAGTATATAGAAGACTTAAGAGCGGAATCTCATCCGTGTCATGACGTTCTTCTTCTTCTACTGTTATCGCCTGCAGGAATGATCCATACCCCGGATCTGTGTTGACAAGTTCGCGAAGATTCGAGCAAAGCTGTTCATAGAAAGTTAGGCCGCAGTCGGGCCGTCCATTGCGTGTTTGAGAGGGTACCTGGAGGGGGTGCTGTTTAAGTGCATCGCGACGCTGCTGGCAAAGATCGCCCAAGATGGTGATCTGCTGAACGAGCGTATTAAGTTTTTCCTTCGTATAGGTGCATCCCAGCACTCTACGCAGTAGGAAAGAGGTTCTTATGATATGCGCGTAGGCGGGGCTATCATCTGCGAATCTACGGGCACCAGAAGCGTCGATGCTCATTGCATAATCACGTAGTGCCGGACCCAGAGCGGAAATCCTCGTCAGTTGAAGGCGAAGAGATGTTAGGGAGTTTTCCTCGTCTAGGAGTGTATTTAGAAGTTGGATGGCATCTGTTTTGTATTTATTTGAGAAATAAGTACCTGTATCCCCACCCAAGAGTTCAATTGTTTTTTTGATAGAAATGGATGTCTTTTCCGCTGATTCATCCGATCTGAGAGCAGGGATCTTGAAGGCCATAGCTGGCTCTTTCATTCGAACGGCTCTTGCTAGATGAAGTAGCAGATGGGCAGGAGGCCATTCAGCACCTTTTGGCCAATTTTCGCGTGCATCTTTATCTTTGAGAACACGCGTGATGATCCCCGTTAACTGAACATCTGTTACGAAGCCGTCTTGTTGAAGGCCTTCATTATTTACCACCAGCTCGATGAGATCTCCAATGATGCTTTGCAGAAGAAAGGAGCTAGAACCTTTACGGGTAAGAGCTAGGAATGCTTCACCTGGATCATTTTGTTTATTCCGTTCGACCGCCCATTCGGCTTGAGTGTCTTTGAGGGCCTCGAACAGGAGATCGCTATTGACGCGTGCGTAGGCATTTTTGCTGCCATAGAGTGTGGTAAAATGGTCGGCGAGCGCCGTATGACCGTCGGCGCGGAAGGCCTCTACCGCTGCATTACATAAATCTTCATCGGCTAGAAGAAGCTGAGTCAGCGAGTTCAACCAGCAGACGTTGTCGTCGGCGTAGGGGAGAAAATTGTAGAGTTTAAGAGGTTCACCCGACCTGCGAAACTCCTGTTTAGGAGGCTTGAATTTGGGGGGTGGTGTATCATTTTTTGTGACGCCATCAGGGGAATTGGTTCCTGGCTTGGTGCGACGGCGTCTTGTTGTCCTTTTTTCGTCGGGCTTCTTGTCATCTGGTGCGGATGGCGGCACTTCGTCTGCATTGTTGGTGCCACTCTCTCCATCGGTACCGAAGATAAACTCCCATATCCGCTTAAAAAAGGCGGCGATTTTGCCACAGATGGTTTGACGGGCTGTTTCGCTGCCTGATTGTCCACTAGACTGTTCGGGGGGCTTTTGCGGCTCCATAGACGATCTCATTCCGGCAGGGGTAGAGACAGGCGGGCCCTGGACGGTGAGAGAGGGTGTTATCTGGGAAGCATTCCCCTGTGTAGCTGATGGAATCATGGATTAACCAAGCAAATTAAATGTGCGTTGATTTTACCAGGATGAGGCTTAGAAATCTAGATGCGATTTGTTAGCATGAACTATGACGCAATCGCTTGAGAATGAGCTGATTAAGAATAGGCCCCGCCAGGGGTGTCCAGGGCTAGTCTTAAACATTCTCTATATGTGGGGAAGAGTTAGGCGGGAAGCTTAGCGAAAAGGCGCCTACAACTAGGGTGGGGCTGAGAGATGCCGCTAGCGGTGCCGATAGTAGTGATGGTATCTGCCTTCGCCACCATTTCCTCCTATTCACTCTTTTTTTTCTTTTTAAGATGGAGAGTCACATCGCCACCTGAGGCTGCTAGCTGCTGAAACCTACTTTCGTTAATAGATTCGATCTTGTCGTCGTCGCAGTAGAAACCGGGGACAAGAGCTGTGTAGTGGCCCCTCTCTCCCGAGCTGTTGCTATGCTTGACAACCCCCTTCAATTCATACTCCACGCCGTTAATGTTGTAGCCGGTCTCGCTGGGCAGATAAAGTGGGGGACGTCTTGGAACGTTCTGGCGCGTACAACTCAATGATCGGCAGAGGGGGGTGTTCACAAATTTGTTCACCCCATCGAGAGCTTCCTGCTGTTCCTGATTGAGAGAGGTGAGCTGCTTTGACTTTAGCAACTCCCGCACTCGGTTCCAAACAGGGTTAGGGCCTGCGATGGATTCGCAAACTTCTGGTCTGTCGCTGGTCTTACGGTCGGGATGTGTCGGATGATGAAACTGAGTATGTAGAAGACTTAAGAGCAGAACCTTATCTTCTTGGTTCTGGTCATTTTCTTCTTGTTCTACCGTTATCGCCTGCCTGAACTCTCCAAACTTTGGTATTGGGTGGACAAGTTGCTCAAGCGCCTCGTAAAGCTGATTGTAAAAAAAATTGTCGCTGTCGGGCTGCTCCTTACGGTCCTTACCAAGATTGCGCAGGGTGATGATCTGATCGGTGAGTGTCTTAAGCTCTGCTTTCGTATAAGTGCAGCATAGCACCTCCTTCAGTAGATTAGAGGTTCTTTTGATATGCTCGTTGGTGTCATAATCAGATAATTTTTTACCTAGAGTGGAAATCTTCTGTAGTTGAGGGTAAAGAGATTCCAAGGAGTTCCCCTCTTGTAGGAGGCTCTCGAGAAGACCGATATTTTCTTTGAAATCTGGGAAATTGGTATCCGCCTTCAGTAGCTTGATGGTTTCGTTGATGGAAGTACGCATATCTTCCGCTGATTCCTCCGAGTTGAGAGCTGGAATTTTGAAAGCCATAACTAGCCGCGTTCGAGGTTGAAACGCTCTTCCTAAATGAAGCAGCAGATGGGCAGGGGGCCACTCACCATTTTTTATAATATGTTGTATTTGTTCATTATCACTTGATTGACGCTCTTTTGAAAGCGCACGCTTGATAATCTCATTTAACTGCTCATGCGTTACGTGGCCATTTTGTTGAAGCTTTCCATTACCTGCCAGATCGTTGAGCTGTCCCATGATGCGTAGCACGAGAAAGAAAGAAGAACCACGACCGGTGAGCGCTGTGAATGCTTCCTCAGGATCATTCTGTGCACCTGGTTTCACCTTCGCCTCGGCTGAAGTGCCACGGAGGGCGGCAAACAGGAGATCGCTATCGACGCGTGCAAAGGCATTTTTGCTGTCATAGAGCTCCTGAAAATGGTCAGCGAGTTCCTTATGACCATCGGTGCGGAAGGCCTCTAACGCCGCATTGAGCAGATCTTTGTCTGCAAAGAGAATTTGAGTGAGCGAGTTCAACCAGCAGACGTTGGCGTCGGCGTAGGGTCTAAAATTGTAGAGTTTAAGAGGTTCACCCTTCTTGCGATCTACTTTCTCAGGAGGCTCAAGTGTGAGACACCGTCTCATTGGTTTTTTTTCGTCGGAGAGCTTTGTACTATCTGCTGGTGCGGGTGGCGGCGTTTCGTCTACATTTTTGGTGTCACTTTCTCCATCGGTACCGAAGATAAACTCCCATATCCGCTTAAAAAAAGCGGCGATTTTGCCACAGAGGGTTTGACGGGCTGTTTCGCTGCCTGATTGTCCACTAGACTGTTCGGGGGGCTTTTGCGGCTCCACAGACGATCCCATTCCGGCAGGGGTAGAGACAGGCGGGCCCTGGACGGTGAGAGAGGGTGTTATCTGGGAAGCATTCCCCTGTGTAGCTGATGGAATCATGGATCAACCAAGTGAGGTAGTTGCAAAACTTTAGGCCCCTAGCAAAATCGCCCTTTTGCCGCCCCTTGTCACCGTTCTTCCTCACCTACCCTCTCGGGTATGGTCTCGTCAGAACGGCAAGGGGCCAGCAAGCTGGCTCCGACGACAGCAAAATCATCGATTTTTCTAGGAGCTGGAGTTTTGCAACCACCTCAAGTAAATTAAATGTGCGTTGATTTTATCAGGATGAGGCTTAGAAATCTAGATGCAATCTGCCAGTATGAACTACTGTGGCATAATCGTTTGAGAATGAGGTGGTTAAGAATAGACCTGCACGGCCCCCGCACGGGGCCAGGGGCCGGCCACCTCTAAAGAGGAGATTAGGCGGGAAGCTTAGCGAAAAGGCGCGCCTTGAGGCGGCTAGCAGTGCCTAGCTTGACGATTCCCTTCTTAACACCCTTGTCCAGAATACTATAGACCTGAGAGAGCAGTTCCTCCCCCTGCTTGCCACCAGTAGCAGCTAGCTCGCGGTAGGAGCGGAGGACGGTGCGCATTTGGGATTTGAAAACGCGGTTGCGCATCTGCCGTTTCCTGCTTTGGATGTCTCGCTTGAGGGCTGTGGGCCTTCTAACCTTTTTGCCTTCTTCTTTCTTGCTAGGAGCTGCCATATATTACTTTGTTCCAACTGCCCATCCGGGCGTTTATTGTTGCTCAACTGGGGACTTAAGAGCGCTCAGTCTACCCGCATTGCATAGAAACAGTCAAACACGTACCTTGCAAAAGGTGGATGTAAAGGGTTTTCCATGCGTAAAGTTGGTTCTTTTTTGATGGTAGTGGCCCTGGGAGTCACCCTCTGGTTTTCTGGGGTGTTGCTACAAAAGATTGGTCCCTGGATGAATCTGAAAGAGGCGGTGCAAGGTTCGATTCTTTCTTGGGAGCTCATCGAATTGGAAGAGGGTTGCTATGCCCCTTTAGCCCACTACAGATACGAAGTGGATGGCAAACTCTATACAGCTGTCAGTCGTCTGGAGGGGGTGGTCTACCTCAATCGTGATGCAGCTGAAAAGCAGTTACTCTCTCTTTCTCGCAGCAACTCAGCCGATGGTTCATGGCCGATCTGGTATTCCGCTGTCGATCCATCTCAAAGCCAGCTGCAGAGAGAGTTTCCGCTGAAGGCGTGCGTTCAGATGGCCATCTCTCTTGCCATCTTTCTCTATTTTGTCATGCTGCGAGGCTTTCTCGAGCCTGATGAGCTACGGGAGGGAGAGGCTCTCCAGAGCTAGGTAAAAGAGCGAGGCGACCATCTCCTCTATCTGCTTCCAGGGCCGAATCGGGATAGTGGGCGTCTCAAATGCCGCTCTCTGTTTGATGAGTAGCCCAGGCGACAGAGGGTCGATCCTAAGAGGTCGCGATAGAATGAGTCGCCTTCTTCTTGTCATCTGGCAGAGCTGGTCATAAATAAAAATTTCTCCTTTAGTGATAGTGAAGAAATAGCGCAGTTGCTGCTCCATCCATCGCTCGGTGGGAGAAGGAGTGCGGGTGAAAAAGAGGCCGGGCGCCAGGATCCAGACCAGATGGCAACCACAGCGGGCGTAGTCCTCTTGGCGCCTTTTTGCCTCCTGAAGAGCGATCGGAGAGCACTGCACCTCGAAGACAATACGGCGCGGTCTCCAGAAAAGATCGGCAATTCTTTGCACCTCGGGAAAGATCTGTTCGAGGCTCGCCTCTCCCGGAGGAAGCCTCTGAAGAAGCAGTCTCTGAGCCTCTCGGTGCAGAAAAGTTTTCATGACAAGAACTGACTGATCTTGACATGAACCGCTTTTCTTTGGAAGATTAGCGGATTGAGATCTCTTTAAGCAGCGCATGAATCAACCTCCCCCAAATCAACTCTTTCATCCACAGCACCAGCAGAAGATCGAAGAGCTGGTAGCCATCGCCAAAGAGCAGGGCTACATTACCTACGAGGAGATCAATGATGTCCTCCCGATGAGCTTTGACTCGGCCGAGCAGATCGACCAGGTTCTGATCTTCCTCAGCGGCATGGACATTCAGGTGCTCAATCAGCTCGAGGTGGATCGTCAGAAAGAGCGCAAGAAAGAGGCTAAAGAGCTGGAAGCGCTGCCGAAGCGCTCCGAGGGAGCCTCTGACGATCCCGTGCGGATGTACTTGAAGGAGATGGGCTCTGTCCCGCTACTGACGCGCGAGGAAGAGGTAGAGATCTCCAAGAGGATCGAAAAGGCGCAGATTCAGATTGAGCGCATCATCATGCGCTTCCGCTATTCCAACCGCGAAGCAATCTCGATTATCCAGCAGCTGATCAATGGCAAGGAAAGATTTGATAAGGTGATCGCGGAGAAAGAGGTGCCCGATAAGGTGCACTTTGTCACTCTACTTCCCAAATTCAGCACTCTTCTCCATTCTGAGGATGAGATTCTAGACCGTCTGCTGCGCGAGCATCGGGTGCCAGGCCTTGGCAAGGTGGAGCTAGCCCGCATTGCCGATGAGATCGAAAAATGCCGCATCCGCACACAGGCATATCTCCGTCACATTCATTTCCGCCACAACATCATCGAAGATTTTGGCGAAGTCATCCTCTCTAGCTACGATCGCTTCCTCACTCTGGAAAAAGAGAAGAAAGAGCTAATCCCACGCGCCGAAAAAAACAAATTTGCCGCGTCAAAACTGCTGGCGGTACAGCGCAAGATCGACAAGCGCGAGCTGGCGGCGGGGCGCACTCTGGACGAGTTTAAAAAAGATGTCCGGATGCTGCAGCGCTGGATGGACAAGAGCCAAGAGGCGAAGCGAGAGATGGTGGAGTCAAACCTCCGCCTGGTGATCTCGATCGCGAAAAAATATACCAACCGTGGACTCTCCTTCCTCGACCTCATCCAAGAGGGAAACATGGGCTTGATGAAGGCTGTGGAGAAGTTCGAGTACCGCCGTGGTTACAAATTCTCGACCTACGCCACCTGGTGGATTCGCCAGGCGGTGACGCGTGCTATCGCAGATCAGGCACGTACTATCCGTATTCCTGTACACATGATCGAGACGATCAACAAGGTGCTGCGCGGCGCCAAAAAGCTGATGATGGAGACTGGTCGAGAGCCCACTCCCGAAGAGCTGGCTGCCGAGCTGGGGTTGACTGCCGAGCGCGTGCGCGAGATCTACAAAATCGCGCAACATCCCATCTCGCTGCAGGCCGAAGTGGGCGATGGCGGCGAGAGCCAGTTTGGCGACTTCCTCGAGGATACCGCCATCGAGTCTCCTGCCGAGGCGACAGGCTATGCCATCTTGAAGGACAAGATGGGGGAGGTGCTCTCTACGCTGACAGAGCGCGAAAGAACGGTGCTGATCGAGCGATTTGGTCTTCTAGACGGCAAACCCAAAACCTTGGAAGAGGTGGGGGTGCGCTTTAAGGTGACACGCGAGAGGGTGCGCCAGATCGAGGCGAAGGCTCTGCGCAAGATGCGGCATCCCACCCGCTCCAAGCAGCTCCAAGCATTCCTTGATTTATTGGAAAACGATTAGAAGAGGCCAGATCCAGCTGCGATGAATCCATCCTTGTGCCCGGGCCGTACGCAGTACTGTCCCGGTCACTATGCGGAGCAGGCTGCGAAGACATGAAGAAGACCCAGTGGGCTGCGAAAGCATGAAGAAGATCCTGTGGATCTTCGCAATGCGAAGCAGGTGAGCGAGTAGCGAACCGGCTGAGGCTAACTCTTTTTTTTCTTGGGGATGGAGCGTAGCGGGTTCGAACCGCTGGCCTCAACAATGCCATCGTTGCGCTCTACCAACTGAGCTAACGCCCCTAAGAAGCTCTAGATTCTAGAGGTTGCGCCGATTTGGATCAATTGTGAGAATCGCGGCACCAGGAGAACCATCACTATGGGTCTATTTTCGAAGGTGCCTACCGCCCCCAAAGATCCCATCTTGGCCTTTGCAGCAATTTTTGAGGCCGATCCGCGCCCCCACAAGGTGAATCTGACAATTGGGGTCTACCGCGATCGGAATCTGAAGACCCCCATCCTCGCTTCGGTGAAGCAGGCAGAGCGTCTGGTGGCGGAGAGGGAGATGCAGAAGGGCTATCTTCCCATCGAGGGGGATCATCGCTTTCTCGAGTTGGCAGCCGAGCTTTTGGTAGGAACTACGCTATTTACCGAGATCAAACATAGAGTGGCTTTGCTGCAGGCGCCGGGCGGCACCGGAACGCTGCGCGTGGCAGCAGAGATGCTGGTTTCGCTAGGGTGGAAGCGATGTCTCATTCCCAACTACACCTGGGTCAACCACCGCGGAGTCTTTCAGGCATCGGGTGGAGAGGTGGCCACCTATCCCTACTATGATATCACCAAGCACGCTCTTGATTTTGAGGGTCTGATCAACTCTTTGAGACAGGAGAGTGTGGGAACTGTTGTGGTGTTGCAGGCCTCCTGCCACAATCCCACCGGTTGTGATCCTTCCATCGAGCAGTGGAAAGAGATCGCCACCATCTGTCAGGAGCGCAAGCTGATCCCTCTTTTCGATAGCGCCTATTTTGGCTTTGGGAAGGGGGAAGAGGATGCAGCAGCCCCACGTCACTTTCTCAAGTTAGGACTGCCAGTAGTACTGGCAGCTTCATTTTCTAAAAGCTTCTCCGTCTACGGAGAGCGGGTGGGGCTTCTTCTGCTGGCAGGGGAAAATCCCGATGAAGCAGCTGCGCTTCTCAGTCAGGCGAAGCGGGTGGCTCGTACACTCTACTCCAATCCGCCAATGCATGGTGCAGCGCTGGTGCGCACTGTTTTAGACGAGCCGGCTCTGCGCAAACTCTGGTGGCAGGAGCTGACAGAGATGCGAGAGCGCCTCGGGTCGATGCGCAGACAGCTGGTGGCAAAACTGCCTAGCCAGTTTGCTCACATGGCCCGTGCGCTGGGGATGCTGGTCTTCACAGGTCTTTCTCCCGAGCAGACGCGCGAGCTGATCAAAAAGCATGCAATCTACCTCACCGAAGATGGACGCTTGAGTCTAGTGGGACTGAACGAAGAAAATCTTGCTAGAGTTGCCGAAGCGATCTGCGAGGTGGCGAAATGAGAAGACGCCCCCCTTTTTGGCTCTGGATTCTTCTGGCAGCACTTCTGGTGCCGCTGCTCTCTCCTCTGCGCGGCAAGGGAAGCTCTCTGCGCAGTCGATTGCAGGGAGTTCTCATCAGACTTCCCATCATCTCTTCAGGGCGCTCAGCTGCCTCACAAGAATTCTCTTCTGAACTTCTGGCGCTGCGACAGGAGGTGGTGCGACTCACTAGCGAGCTAGAGCTACTTTCTGCCGTAGCCACTGAAGAGCATCAGCTTGAAGAGTGGCACCGTCTTGCTGAGCAGGCGGAAGAGGCAGTTCCTCCTTCGGCTGAGTGGAAGGAGGTGCTGCGTCGCCGCGCCGAAGGATTGCGAACGCGCCTCGAGCGCAGAAAGGCGGCGCTGCAGGGTAAGGTGGTGCTGCGCGAGCCTGCTTTCTGGAGCAGTCTGCTCTGGATCGATCTCGGCGAATCTCATAACGAAAAGATGGGCCTGCGTATTGTGGCGGAGGGAAGCCCTGTGGTGCTGGGAGACTCTGTGGTGGGAGTGATCGATCTGGTGCAGCGCAACCGCTGCCGTGTGCGACTGATCACCGACCCCTCTTTTGCAGTGGCTGTGCGTGCAGCAAGAAATTCTCCGGCGGGAGCCCCCTTCACTCAGCTTTTCGCCAAAGGCATTCTGCGCGGTAGCAGCTCTCTCTCCTGCCGCACTCTCACCTCGCTGTTGCGAGGCGAAGGATTTCAGTACGATGTGGCCGATCAGGAGGGGCCTGCCCGCGATCTACGCGATGGGGCCATTCTGCAAGAGGGCGACCTGCTGGTCACTTCGGGGCTGGATGGAATCTTTCCCGAGGGATTACGGGTGGCGAGTGTCACCAAAATCGACCCGTTGCCTCCTGGAGGCTACAGCTACCGCCTCGAAGCGCGCGCTATCGTCGATCCCCGCGAAGAGCTGCGCTACCTCACCGTCCTTCCCCCACTCTGCTCTTCTGGGGTTCCATTGATAGGCGTTTTGCCCTCCAGCCTCTCCAAATAATTTTGATGGTATGAGGCTCGAAGTGGGGATAACTTGGTTTGACATGTTTACTTAACAAATAATAACAATTTATATGTCTTTCTATATGAGTATGGTTAAGTGTCAAAATATTGATTATCAATCGTTTGCACCTCATGAGATTTTCTTAATGATTAAAAGTGCTTCGAATGAGGCTATTGCTGATATGGCACCTCGGCTCTCCTCGGTGCAGTATCGATATGTACAGAGGGCTCTGGGAGACGCCTCCAAGCTGGAGGTCATGAAAGCAGCGCGCAGAACAGCCACTCGGTAGTAAGTCATTCGATTTGAAGTTGATGCTGCTAACAAATTTCTGAATTGAGCGCAACTATTTCATTTTTAGTGTGTTATAAAATGGCTGCTGCTGCCTCGAAGCGCGCGCCATCGAGAGGCTCCCGCAAAGAGCTGCGCTACCTCCTAACTTTCCCGCGAGCTCCCATCGCCTTATTAAGGAGTGAGGCGGAGATAGTTTAGAAAGTGGCAGAAATTCAATCGCTTGTGATTGAATAAATTTTTGTTTACAAAACATATAAAAATTAAATATAATATATATATGTTTAATTTTTGTGAGGTATTTATGCCCGGAGTGATTGAAAGATTCACATCTTGCTACAGACCAGCACAATATGCATCCCAGCCCCTCTCTTCCGAACAGCAAGGGATACTAATCAATGACGACAATGAAGAGTTCCATGGAGTTAGTTGTAGTAAAATAGAAAAGGTTTTATCTCCAGTAAGATCATTCTTTGCTCACGCTATATGGACTGAAGTATCAACACCTACTAACAACAACAAACAGGTGTCTGAAAAAGGATTCCAACTTCTTAGCACACATGATGGGGATACACCAACCTATAAAATTATATCGCATAATGATTTACCAAATGTCATTATGAAGTTTTCCATTAACTATGATGCCTGCATGACTCGTATAGTCATGGCGAACAGGATTCGAGCTCTTAACATACCAGGAGTAGTAGTTCCGGAGAAACGGGGTATAGAGATAACTGTTGATGATGAGTCACGCGTTATTACAGCTTTTTTTGCAGTGTGTGAAAAGATAGAAGTTCTATCAAGAGAAGAGACAATTGAACGAATCATCAATATGAATGATAGGCAGCAGATAGAAACTGCTAGGAAAATTTGCAAAGTTATGGAGAAAACAGGGCTCCATGACTGCCACTTTGGCAACATCCGATTCGATAAGAATGACAACTTAGTTTTTCTTGACACCGAGCCTCAACGCGCTTTTACTTCTGAAGTTTCTCTTGTGCAATGTGCGAAAGGAGGATGTGATGTTGTGATCAAGGATATGCGTCGAAAGCGGCCGACTCTTAATGATCAGAATAGCGCTTTTGTGCGAGAGGTTAAAAAACAACAAGAGCAGTTGAGAGAGCCAGTTTCGAAGATGCTCGTTATTCTTAGTATTCTAACGCTAGGCCTGCTACCACTTTTCTATCTGATCAGGGCTGCAACCGAGAACTGTGGTCCTCAGCCACAAAGCAATCCTGCTTAAAAATTCTCCTCTTTGGGCCCATGCTACATTAGATAGCTGGGCAGAAATTTTTCCTTTTTAGTAGTGAATTGCGGACTGTTGCGCCTGCAGATGGCGGGCGGTGGCGAAGATCTGCTGCTTGAGGGCAAGTGGGCAGCGCTCTTCGCCGAAGGCGTAGCGGTAGGTCTCTTGGCGAATGGGCGCGAAGCGGCTGCTTGTCTGATGCGCCTGGCGTAGGAAGGGAAGCCACTCTCCTTGCTTGAGTGGGGGGACCGCTTCGCCACAGCAGTGCAAGCGCGCTCCAAGGCAGGTGGTGGGATCGAGCTTGCCGGGGTTGAGAAAGAGCATAGTGCGGTCGAAGGCGAGAAAGTCGTAGCCCACCGAAGAGTAGTCGCCAAGATAGGCGTCGCTTCTTGCCAGAACTGGGTAGACTGGCGGGAAGTCATCGAGAAAGAAGACCCGTTCTGTCGCTTCGCATTCCGCCTGGATGTAGAAGGCCATGGCGGGGCGCCTCTCCTTCAGGAAGGGGTGCGGCTTTACAATCACATTCCACTCTGCGCTCACCTCTTTGATCAGGGGGAGAGTATTCTCGAAGAAAGAGGAGGGGTTCTCCTCATCATCCCAGGTTGGAGCGTAAAGAAGTGTGGGAAGAGCGGTGTCGAAGGAGGAGGGCAGCATCGAATTGAAGAGCTGGTCGTAAAATTGTTGATGCTTGCGGTAGAATTGGTAGCGGAAGTTGCCGGTGAATAGGGGATGGGCGATTTTGGAATAGCCGCCGGTGGCCTGAAGTAGGTCACGCATCTGCTCGCCATAGAGCAATGCAATCTGCTGCCACACCAGATAGTGGCTAGGGTCCACCGAATATTTTTTGTCCGAGTTGCCGTGAGGGCAGAAGACCACAAGTAGGCGCTTGCCTGTCAGCAGTTCGATCTGCGGCACAATCTGTACCGCCCAAAAACGACCGGTCTGGAAGATGAGATCGAATGAATCGGCGATGAAGGAGAGCGAGAGATCGTAGGGATCGAGTAGGCTCACCTCCATCTTGGGATAGCAGTGCTCTACAAGATCGAGCGAATGGCTATCGGAAACAATGAAAGGCAGCTGCATCTCGGCAGCTAAAGGCACCAGATGGTCGAGGTGGGTGTCGGGAGCGGTGTGGATAACGGCAGCTTTCATGTAAATCTATTTTACATTCTGTTGTTCGAGCAGAGAATAGCAGAGATTCAAGATCTTTTGCTTTGTCTCTTCCCAATTGGGGAGAGGAGCAAACGCTTCGCGGTAGAGCCGCTCTCTGATGGGACCATGTGGGTCGTCGTGGCTAGAGAGGATCTGAGTGAAGATCTTGCCATATTCTCCGCGGGACAGCGTTTTGCCGGCTTGCATGAGATGGGTGGGACCTCCAGGAGGGATCAGGAAGAAAAGAGGGGCTCCCCTGGCGAGAAAGTCGTAGCCGATAGAAGAGGTGTCGCCCACGTAGTGGCTAGCCCAGCTGCAGAGGGGATAGATGGCTGGGAACGGCTCGAGGATGAGACGTCTCTCATCCTCTTCGTAAAGGGCGGCGAGGGCGGCCAGCCTGGGACCCATCTGCAGATGCAGGTTGGGATGAAGCTGCACCAAGAGGTTCATCCCTTCGGGCAGCTGGCGCAGCATCTGTTCGAGCGCCTCGGGAGCAGAAGATCCTCTCTCATGGTCTCTCCAAGTGGGGGCGTAAAGAAGCGAAAAGGGAGCTGGCTTCAGGCGGCATCCTATCTTCTCATCCAGAAGCTTCTGATAAAAATGGCGATGCCTGTCGAAATAGAGCTTGCGGTAGTGGCCGACAGAGGTAAAAAGGCTATCCTCTCCGAGGACCTCCTTTTTCTGCAGCAGGCGGATCATGCGCGGTCCGTAGACGAGAAGGGCCTGCTCGTCCCGTAGCCCCTCAAAGTAGGGCAGCGCTAGCCCCCCGGTCCCTTTATCCGATTGTCCATGTGGGACAAAGATGCTAACTATTTTTTTGTTGCAGCTTGCGCTGGCAAAGAAAAGCAGCTTGTCCAAAAGGGGCTTTGGCAAGCAGGTGATCAGCAGGTCAAAGCGGGAGACCAGCTCTTCGGCATAGTCTCGCTCCGAGACAAAAAGTAGCTTTAAGTCGGGATAAAACTCTCGCGCCAGCCGCTCCATCTCCTCGTCTGTGACGACGAGGGGAACATTGAGAAGTGACGCGAGAGGGGCGAGATGGTCCAGATATTGGAAATCTCGTACCGGCAAGAAAGCTGCAATACACAATCCCTATTGTGCCTCCTCGGGAGGAAATGTAGCAATCTTGACAGTCCGCTTAACGGGAACCGGATGAGCTCTCCTTGGAGGAGGGGAGAGCCCCCGATTTTTATCTTTTTGTAAATTAATTCTTTCGACAAGAAAGAGAGCCTGTTTCGCTAAAGAGTGGATGGCCAGCGAACTGGGATCCTCATCGGGAAACATTCTGGCTGGGGCGATCGACTCTAGCTCTTCTGTGCGCTGCTGTCTGTCGTAGCGGGCTAGGGTGAGCTGCTGAGCCAGCTCTTTTCGCTCATCCATCAGAGCTTGCCATAAAGCTTGGTAAGAGTTTAGTTCCCCTTCAGAGCTCTCCTGTCCGCAGAGCTTCTCTTCGCGGACCAGATTACCTAGAGCCTCTCTCATCAACTGCACCTCTCTCTCTAGAGAGATGCGTAGCGCCTCGCGGCTCTGTTTTTCTCTCTGTTTCTCTTGCATCTTCTCCTCCTTGGGGAGACAATCCTTCCCGTTCGCATCTCAAGAGGAGAGCAAGATTCGTGCCAGCCGAGCTGATTGCCTGGTTTGAGAGTGCCGCCAGATCGTTACCTTGGAGAGAAGAGAGAACCCCCTACCGCGTTTTTGTCTCCGAAGTGATGCTGCAGCAGACGCGAGCGGAGGTGGTAGCTCTTTACTATCACCGCTTTCTCGCTCGCTTTCCCACGCTCAAGGCTCTAGCTGAAGCCTCTGTCGAAGAGGTGATCAAGGTGTGGGAGGGTCTTGGCTATTATGGTAGGGCGCGAAGGCTGCACGCAGCGGCGCGCCTTCTTCTGGATCAATATGGGGGCGAGCTGCCCATTTCATTTGAAGAGCTTGTGGAACTTCCCGGCGTCAGCCACTACACTGCCAGTGCGATTTTGGCCTTTGGTATGCAGCGCCCCGCTGTGGCGGTGGATGGCAATGTGATGCGTCTTTTCTCGCGTCTTTTTGCCATCGAGGAGTCGATTGACGAGAAGGCGGTGATCGACCGAGCCCGCCGTGAGCTGAAGCAGCTGATGCCCAAAGAGAAGGGCTCCACCTGGGCCGAGGCACTAATCGAACTGGGGGCCACCATCTGTACCCCTAAGCCGCGCTGTCAGCTCTGCCCTCTTCGGGCGCGATGCAGGGCGTTTGAGCTAGGGATGCAGCAGAATCTGCCGGTGCGTCGCGTAAAAGAGCCGCCCCGTCTTCTCTGGCGGCAGGTGGCAGTGGTGCAGGCAGAGGGTGCAGTGCTACTCTACAAAGAGGAAGGAAAAGGGGTGATGCAGGGTCTCTATCAATTTCTCTACTTCGAGACTGAAGAGGGAAAAAATTGCCGGGAAGAGCTGAAGCGGCGTATCGAGGCTCTTACTCATGTTCCTGTGGAGCTACTGCAACTTTTACCCACGCAGAAGCACAGTTTCACGCGGTTTCGCGCTACGCTCTACCCGACGCTCTGTTCTTTACCAAGGCAGATAGAGGTGGCATCTCCTTATCTCTGGGTCGATGAGGAGATGCTCTCCACTCTGCCCTTTTCAGCGGGGCATAGACGTATTCTGAAGGCGGGCTGGGTCTAATGCGCATTCTCCACACCGAATCCTCCAGGGGATGGGGGGGCCAAGAGATCAGAATTCTACGCGAGATGGTGGGTATGAAAGAGCGCGGCCACGAGCCCTTTCTGATTGTGGCGAAGGGGGGCGCTTTAGCGCCCCGTGCACGAGCTCTGGGGTTTCCCGTCGTGGAGATGCCGCTGTCGCGCAGGTCGGCCCCCTTAAGTGCTCTTCTGCTGCTCTTCTGGATGGTGCGTTGGCGGATCCAGTTGGTCAACACCCACTCCTCATGGGATTCCTGGTGTGCCGGAGCAGTGGCTAAGCTGCTCGGAAAAAAGGTGGTGCGCACCAGACATCTCTCGACCGCTATCCGCTCTGGATGCAACAGTGTTCTGCTTTACCGCCTGCTAGCCGACTTTGTGGTCACTACCTCTGCTTCCATCATCCCAATGATCGCCAAGCAGTCGGGACGCTCTATAGCCTCGGTGCGCTCGATTCCCACAGGCGTCATGCCAGGTGAGATCTGCTACAAAGAGGATGAGATCGAAGACTTTCGCTCCTCGCTCGGCCTCAAGCCTGACGATTTTCTAGTGGGTACTGCCTGTTTTGTCCGCTCCTGGAAGGGAATCCTCGATCTAATGAAGGCGGCGCGCCTTTTACGTCATGAGCCTGGCATCCGCTGGGTGGTGATTGGAGGGGGGCATGTAGATCAGTACCGCCACTACGTGACGGAAATGGGCATCTCAGATCTCTTCTGCTTCACGGGTCATCTCGAAAAGCCCTACCATGCCATCGCAGCACTGGATCTCTTTGCTCTTCTCAGCACTAGCCACGAGGGAGTCTCGCAAGCTTCCTTGCAGGCGGCCTATCTGGCAAGACCCCTGATCACTACTCCTATTGGGGGGTTGCCAGAGATCTGTCTCGAGGGAATCACCGGCTATATTGTGCCGCCCCACTCTCCACAAAGTGTGGCGCAGGCGGTGTTACGGCTGAAGCAGGCGCCTCATCTTCGTGAGAAGATGGGACGTGCGGCCCACAGCCTCGTCATGGAGAAATTCCTCTTCGAGAAGACTCTCAATGACATGGAGCTGGTCTACAACAGCCTTTAGCCAGACTTGCTCAAACGGAACGAAACTTTCTTTTCTACTTTTTGCCTTCGAAGGCTTCACGGGCGCGGGCGTGAATCGCTTTGCCACCGATGGCGCCGAGGATGAGGAAGATGACGGGTGGTAGCAGAATAGCTACTAGAAGGCTCACGCCAGCTAGGACCAGCTGAGTGGTGCGCTCCTGCTTGAAGATGAAAGTGAGCACCTTATGGAAGATGTTCTCCACCTGCGCTCCCACCAGAATGCCAGCGACAGCGCCCACCATTGTCAGAAGGATGGCCCATCCAGCGCCGAAAAAGAGAAAACTAAAAAAGGAGGCTAGGATGAAAAGGAGGCAGAAAAACACCTCAAAGCGATGCTTTTTGGCAAACTGTTCGATCTCTTTCACCGAGAGGCCTTCGGTATCGCTCTTCTTGTCCATAGGAAACCCCGTCTCCGTCTAAGTTCTAGCCCCTACTCTACTCGATCGTAATTAATTTTTTCAAGGATTGGAACTGACTTTCTTTCTAGTCAGGATAGGCCCTAGAATGGCCGCTGCCATGAATCCATTTGAACAGCACTTGCGATCTTTGCAGCTGGCGCTCTCTAGCCTTCTCTTTTTGCTGCTATTCTCGGCCCTTCTCGCAGTGATCTTACCGGTATCGAGAAAAAAGAGCATCGAACAGCCTAAAGAGATCGAGCGAGATCTCTCCTTTCTCAGCCTAGCAGAGCCGCTCTTCTCCTTCTCCCCGCCGATGCGTTCACCAAATGAGTGGCTGGAACTGCTCTCTTGGGATCACCGTCCGCGGCGAGATAGGGAAGAGAGGATGGTGAGACTGCGCCTCAAGGGAAGTGGCGAAGAGGTGGAGGTGGCGCTGGGTCAGCACATCGCCCTAGGACAGCGAGAGGGGCTGCTCCATTTTGGCGTCGGAAGCCTGAATATTGTACCAGAGGTACAGGGCGAGCTGACGAGCGGTAGAGGGCTTGCGCTCCGCTTTGAAGGCGAGGGGATTCCTTCTTGGAGATGGTACCCGGAAGAATCACAGCGCTTGGGTGCATTGGAGCGCTGGAGAGGAGCTCTCTGTTTAGGGGAGGATCTTCTCTTTCAACGCTATGGAGGCGGCCAGCGTAAGTGGGTGGTGCAACAGGGTGGCTCTTGCTTCAGTGTGGCCGTGGGAGAGTGGGTGGATGAAGCAATCTTCTGTGTAGGGGCAGAAGGAGGGAAGCTGCAGCTGCTGGTCTGGGAAGAGGAGGGAAGGGCGGAGAAGAGGGTGGAACTACCAATCCGCACTCCTTCTGCTGCTGCGCAGAAGGAGTGGGAGGCTCGCATGCAGAATGAGCTACCCAAGGAGGTGCGGCTGCGCCTTCATGGATATACAGCTAGGCTTGGAAAGAGGCGCTTTTCTCTTGAGGAGGGAAGCTGGTTGGTGCGCTCGGCTCGCAAAGAAGCTCCCTGGCTGCCTCCCACATGGAGACAGCTGCTCGTAGCCACCGAGATCGAGGAGAGTCTGAAGCATCAGCCGCCCGGGCCTCTCATGATCATCGATCGCTTAAGGGCCGAAGAGGGGCGCGTTGCGCTGAAGGGAGATCTCTTCGATGAGACCCGCACGCTGGTTTATTCCTTTGCTTTAACGCTTCCTCTCGAGAAGAAACCGGCTGTCGAGGCAAAATCGCCTCCTATGGCGTCGCAGGCGCCGCCGCCGCAAGAGAGAAAGAAAAAGGGATGACAAACAGATTGTGAGGAGCGCGCTATTTCTTTTTGCTCTTGTGCCATCGCTGCTTTTTTCTCTCTCTATCGAGGAGAAGAGGCGTAGTCTACAGAGCAGCTCTGCGACATCGGCGGCGCTGCCGCAGGCACTGCTCGCTCTTGAGGCCGAGATGCGCTCCTGTCGCGATGAGCTTGCCACTCTGCAGCAGCAGGCGCAAAAAATCGATCCGCAAGAAGAGAGCGCAGTAGAGGCGCTCACCGCTGCTATCCAGGAGATGCGGGACAAGCTGTGGGATGTCGAGGAGCGCTGGCGCACGAGCGCCGCCTCTTCGGCAGCAAGTGGCTATGCTCTGTGGGATGCAGAGGAGACGACACTCAGTCAGCTGGTGATGGAGTATGGATCTTCTGACTATCTCTATATCGTGCCTCCCGAGGTGGGAGGGATCAAGCTGACGCTCCATTCCCAGCTACCGATTCCTAGGAATGCCTGGAGTGAACTTCTTGAGATGATCCTGATCCAGAATGGGGTGGGGGTGCGCAAGGTGGGACATAGCGCTCGCCAGCTCTTTCTCATGAAGCAGGATCTCGCTTCGATTCAGGCGATTCTCTCCTCCAGGGAGCAGCTGCATAGCCGTCCTGCTGCGCAGCGCGCGCTTTATCTGTTCACGCCGCCAGCAGAGCAGCTGCGCACTGCTGTGCAGTTTTTCGAAAAGTTTGCCGATAACAGACAGACTAGCATCCAGGCTGTTGGTGGTAAGGTGGCAATTGTCGCCTCTTGTGGTGAGCTGGAGCGATTGCTGGCTCTCTACCATGCGGTCTGGGAGGAGGGACGTGGCAAGGTCTCTCGCGTGGTACCGATCACTCGCATGCCGGTGAAGGAGATGGAGAAGGTTCTACTCTCTTTTTTTGGCGATCCGCAGGAGCGTGGCCGTCCTCCCTTCCCCAAGGGAGAAAGTGAAGGGCTCACCATCTTGCCCTCTTCTTCGGGTAACCATCTGATTCTTCTGGGGCAGCGCGAGGTGGTCGATCGAGCAGAGAAGGTGGTGCGAGATACTGAGCAGCAGATGCAGAATCCGGCTGAGATGACCATCTTTCTCTACGAATGCCGCCACAGTGACCCGATCCAGCTGGCAGAGATGCTGCAAAAAGTTTATGTCTCCCTGCTCACTACCGTACCTGTGGGCGCCGGCGAAAATGTGGAGCTCACCTACAGTCTACATGGCTCCGGCTCGCGCTCTCCTCCAGATGGTTATGCCGCCTCCCCTCCTCTTGTGGTGCAGCCCCCACCGCTGAGACCTGGATTTTCTGCCAAGACCGAAATGGATAAAGAGCTGGAGCATTTCATTCCTGATCCCAAGACAGGCTCCATTCTGATGGCAGTGCGCAAAGATTCTCTTTTGCAGATCAAAGAGCTTCTCAGAAAGATCGATGTGCCGAAGAAGATGGTGCAGATCGAGGTGCTGCTCTTCGAAAAGAAGATCAAAAGTGACACCAATTTTGGACTGAATCTGCTGCGCATCGGTTCTGATACCAACCGCGCTCTCTATGATGGCCTCTTTGCCCCGCATGGTCGAGGCGCTCTCTCGTTTCTCTTTCACGGCAACAAAAGCAAACATTTTCCCGCCTTTGATATCACCTACAGTTTTCTGATGACGCAAGAGGATATGCAGTTGAATGCGGCCCCTTCGGTGGTGACTGTCAATCAAACCCCAGCCACCATCACCATCCAAGATGAGATCTCGATCAATAACGGTGCCGCTCCTATCGATACCAACAAGGGGACTAGTTTTGAAAAATCATTTACTCGTCAGCAGTATGGAATCAACATTCTGATCACCCCCTTCATCCATGCACCGATGCAGGTAGAGAGCGGCCCCGAAGAGGGCTGTTTTGTGACGCTGCAGACCGACATCACCTTTGACTCACCTAAGTCAGATCCTGTCAACGATCGCCCTCGCATCGAGAGAAGGCATGTGAAGAATGAGGTGCGCGTTGCCGATGGAGAGACGGTGATCTTGGGCGGCCTGCGCAAGAAGACTCTGCGCGACGACGATGAGAAGGTGCCTTTCTTGGGCGAGATCCCCGGCGTGGGCAAGCTATTTGGTTCCACTCGTTTGACGGAAGATAAAACCGAAATGTTCATCTGCATCACTCCCAAAGTGATTTTTCACCCGAAGGAGCAGCTGCAGCAGCTGCGCGACCAGGAGGTGAAGCTGCGTCCAGGAGATCTTCCCGAGTTTTTGGAGAAGGTGGAGGAGGCGCGTGCGCGCGAGCAGAGGCGCTGGTTCCTACGTAGTATGAAGATATTCTTTACCCATGAGTGACTCTCCCCTTCATTCTCTAGCGCAGTTTGCTCTGGTGAAAGAGCGCCGCTCGGTTGTCCCCTACTCGTTTGTCCGCTCTTTTCGCCTGCTGCCTCTCGAACAGAGAGAAGAGCTCTGGCTGGTAGCCGTGGCAGGCATCTCCAATAACCTGGGTCTAGATCCTCTTAAGCTTCTTTTGGGACCGCAAATTCAAGAGGTGGCCTGTAGCGAGCAGGCGCTCGAAGAGGCGATTGAGATTTGCTTTCAGGGAAGCCGCTTTGTCCCCACCGAAGAGAGTGGACCTATAGCTTCTCAGGAGGGGCTCGAAGGGTATGACCTGCTGGGACGCTCTGGTGAAGAGCTATCGCCCGTGGCTCTACTGGATGATGTGCTGCTGGAGGCAATACAGCGGGGTGCCTCGGACATCCACTTCGAGCCGCAAGAAGATGGGCTTTCGGTGCGGATTCGGGTGGATGGTGTGCTGTCCAATCGGCGCCTTCTGCCTGCGCAGTTTAAGGCGCAGATTCTGACGCGCGTGAAGGTGCTCTCGCACCTCGATATTGCCGAGCAGCGGCTTCCTCAGGATGGCAGACTGCGTCTCAGAGTGGGCGCGCGCCAGATCGACTTCCGTGTCAGCACGCTGCCGGTACTGGGCGGCGAGAGGATTGTGCTGAGGATTCTCGATCGCGGTAACCTCGAGCTGGGGCTTACCCATTTACAGATGCCGGAAGAGCTGTTGGAGAGGCTGCTGCGCTATCTCTCCCGCACCGAGGGGATGCTGCTGGTGACTGGGCCCACCGGAAGCGGCAAGACCACCACTCTCTACAGCGCCCTCAAGCAGATCGACTCCTCCGAGATCAATCTGATGACTGTGGAAGATCCCATCGAGTATCGCCTACCGGGCGTGGCGCAAATTGGTGTCAACCCGAAGATCGATCTCACCTTTGCAGCGGCGCTGCGCCATGTGCTACGGCAGGATCCCGATGTGGTGATGGTAGGAGAGATTCGCGATGCAGAGACGGCGCAGATCGCCGTTCAGGCGGCGCTAACGGGCCACTTGGTGCTCAGCACGCTTCATACCAACGACGCTCCCTCGGCCTTGACCAGACTTGTCGATATGGGGATTGAGCCTTTTTTGCTCTCCTCTTCGGTGATTGGCGTGCTGGCGCAGCGACTGGTGCGCTGTCTCTGCCCTCACTGTCGTCAGCCCGATCCTCTGCATCCCGGATTTTTTATCGGCGCAGGATGCGATCGCTGCCTGGGTAGCGGCTACCGAGGCAGGCGAGCCGCCTACGAGCTGATGGCAGTGACAGGAAAAATTCAGCGACAGGTGGTTGAGAGCGCCGATGCAGCGCGTTTGCGCGATATCGCTCTTGAAGAGGGAATGAGAACGCTGCGCGATGATGGCTTGCGCATCGCCGCTTTAGGGGAGACCAGCCTCTCCGAAGTGTTACGCGTGACGCGTGGAAGTGAGGAGTGATGCCGCTCTATCGGTGCGAGGCGCTAGACGCTAGAGGAAAGCGGATCGTTAGAATGCTGGATGCCGAGTCGGAGCGGGCAGCAAAAGAGCAGCTGATCCGCGAGGGGTTCCATCCAATGGCTCTCGCTCTTGGCACGCGTTCGGAGCTTCGCCTCACAGCCGATCAGCTTCTTCTCTTCACGCGCGAACTGGTCCGCTTTCTGAAGGCGGGCGTGCCGCTTTATGATACTCTGAAGATGCTTGCAGAAAAGAGAAGAGAAGGAAGATTGCGCCAGCTGCTGCTCGATCTAGCCGATCGGCTGCAGCAGGGGAAGAGCTTCTCCGCAGCGCTGGGTTACTATCCGCGCCTCTTCAATCCGGTCTACTTAGCTCTGGTGCATGCTGGCGAGCAGTCGGGTCATCTCTCTCAGATCCTGAGCGAGCTGGCAGATGAGATGGAGGAGCGCGCGCGCCTGCGTAGAGCGTGGCAGAGTGCACTAGCCTATCCAGGCCTGCTGCTGCTGCTCGCCTTCATCATCACAGGGGGACTTTTCTTCTTTGTCATTCCCTCGCTTGCCGAGCTGTTTGAAGACCGCTCGCTTCATCCCATCAGCCGTGCTGTGCTCTGGATCAGCAGCCTACTTGTGGCTCATAGTGGCCTGGTAGTGATTCTGCTTCTCACCGTGGCGAGTAGCACAGCTCTGCTGCTCCTCTCTTTAGAGCTGCGCCGTCGTTTTGTGCTGCCCCTCCTGCACCGTCTGCCCTTTGTCAGCGATCTCATGCTAGCGACAGCATTGCAGAGGTTCACCTCGGTAGCGGCGCTGCTACTGCGCGGCGGGGTGCCGCTTGCCGAAGCGATCCAACTAGCGCTCCCCGTTGCCTCCCACCCCACTCTGGAAAGAGAGCTAAAAGAGGCGCGCGAGCAGATGGTGGAGGGGGAGAGCTTCAGCAGCGCTCTTGCCACCCGTAAACTTTTGCCGCCGCTTCTTGTGCGGATGGTGGCGACAGGAGAACAGACTGGAGGGATGGCCCATTCGATGACTGAGGTCTCCAGCTGGCTGGCAGCCGATCTGAAGCGTTCTCTCACAACCCTACTTGCTTTTTTACAGCCTGCACTGCTACTCCTTTTGGGTCTCATCATTGGTGTGGTGCTGCTGGGGCTGCTGGTGCCGCTGACAGATGTGAGTTCATTCTTGGAAAC
Source organism: Rhabdochlamydiaceae bacterium (assembly GCA_027365315.1). Lineage (GTDB taxonomy): Bacteria > Chlamydiota > Chlamydiia > Chlamydiales > Rhabdochlamydiaceae > DAHXNQ01. The sequence continues at coordinate 54,488 of DAHXNQ010000092.1, forward strand.
TTAGGGGGGTCTATGTACCGCAAAGCGCATCCCTTTACTCTGATCGAGCTGATGCTTGTGATCACACTGATCGGCATCATCGGTGCTGTAGTGGGTGTCAACATGAGAGGAGGGTTGAAGAAGGGTAAAGAGTTTCAGACCAACCAGGCGATGCGACAGCTGGAGGATATTCTGACGCTGGAACTGCTGAGTGGTTCTGCTGAGGCCGAAGAGATCGAGACGAAAACGAAGACCGTACTGAAGAGATCTGGTCTTGCAAAAGATGTCGATAAACTCTTGAAAGACGCTCAAGGTAACGCTTTCCTGATCAGTGTGAATAGAGAAGAGGGGAGAGTCGTTGTCGAACAGGATAGGTCCAACAAGAAAAAGAGCGCTTCTGAAGAGGACGAGTAGCCGCCCCTTCACCCTGTTCGAGCTGCTTCTAGTAGTGATGCTACTGGGGATGCTTGGCTCGCTGCTGGGAGTACAGATAGCATCGATGCTGCGCACGCGCCAGTTTCTCGCCTCAGCCACCCGACTCTACGAGATGGTGAAGGTGGGGCAGATGGTGGCCATCGGCCACGAGACCGAGGTGGAGCTATGCTGGTCGCGCGAGGAGGATCTCTGGGTGGCGCGCCTCTTTTGCGAAAGCGATGTTTCGCTGCTGAGTGGCTACCGCTCTGTCCCGCTGAAAGGACTCACCTCGCTCTCTTTAGCCGACTCGATTGAAAATCGAGTCGTCATCACCAATACAGGATCATTTCTTCCGCGCGCCATCCTGCGGCTAGAGGGACCGGGTGAACAGCAGCGCTACCTCGATCTGCGCACCCCTCTCCCCTTCACCCTCACCGCAGCTGCTGGCGAAAATAGTCGATGAACTGGTGCCGCGCATCGATCGTCCAGCGCAGCTGACAATTTTGTGGTCCTAAGCCACTGGAGGCGGCTTTTTTTGTATTGGCAAAATTGATCGTGGCAGTGGTTAATAGAGCATTGAATTCACCATTCGCTGACAACTCCTGGAGGATCGCGTGCGTCTGCTCTCCACTCAGCTCCTACTTCTCGCTACTCTACCTCCTCTTCTTGGACAGACCCAAGGCAACCTGCAGACCACGTTTCAAGCGCAGCGAGTGGGCTATGAAGCGAGGAGGGCGGAATTGGACTACCCCTTCTCCTACGATGGCATCATGCAGTTCCTTCACGATCTTCAATCGGGTGAGCTCGAAAAATGGTGCACTCCCGAAGATCTAGAGAAGATCACCCAATTCCTCGCCTTTTTGGCAAGAGCAGGTGTGCTTCCCGAAGATACCGAGGAAAACCGATCCCTTGAAGGAGATATCGAAGAGCTTCTCCGCAGCGACTCAAGAAGCTCCCACCTTGAAAGCTGTCATGGATCAGGAGGTCATTTCGTTTAAGGAGCAGGTGGTCCACGAGCAATTCTTCCAGAACCCTTATCCCTTCAGTCAGCAACAGGCGCTCTCTTGGGAGGAAAA
>DAHXNQ010000095.1 GCA_027365315.1 Rhabdochlamydiaceae bacterium
ACCTACGGCAAAGAGCGGCTTGCCCTGCTGTTCTGGTGGCACCGGCCAGTTGGAGGATTTAGCAATCTCCTGCTCTAGGCCCATCAGACTCACCATCTCACCACCCACTTTGACAAAGCGCTTCAGCCTGCCCATCAAAAGAAGGTTACCGGCGCTGTCGATCTTGCCAAAATCGCCCGAGCGGTACCAGCGGCGCCCCGCCAGATCGAGGAAGGGGTTGCGGTTTTCGCCCAGATAGCCACCAAAAACGTTCGGGCCAGCGATACAGACCTCTCCTTCCGCCCCCTCGGGGAGCCTCTCTCCTGTCTCGGGATGGACAGTGATCAGATCGACCCCAGGCAGCGCCCGCCCTACGCCCACTTTGGGCTCGCCCTGACGCATGATGGTAGCCACAGGCGAGCATTCGGTGATGCCATACCCCTCGATGAGATCACAATGATGCCCCAGCTGCAAGATGGCGGTGAAGAGCTCATCAGGCGCCTTTTCGGCACCCACGACAAAGAGGCGCACCGAAGCGAGCTGCTCTTTCTTAGCTACTGCAAGAAGGTTTTTTAAGAAGCTGGGCGCCGAGACAAAAATGGTGGGGCGCCAGCGGGCGATGTCGCGCGCCATGCCCGAGCTATCGGTAGGATTGGGTCCATAGCAGATGCGTAGGCCCATCAGAAGCGGCGCCATGCCGTCTGGCGAAAAGCCAAACGAATGGAAGGGGGGCAATACGCCGTAGAAGATGTCTTTCTCATCCCACTTGACGCAGCTAAACCCTGCTCTTAGGTTTTCTAACAGGTTCGTGTGAGTGAGGGGCACTCCCTTAGGAAGAGTCTCTGTCCCACTGGTGAAGAGAATGACAGCAGGGTCACTCGCTACGGTCTTTCGTACAGGCAGACGCTTCAGCAGAGAGGCAGCGGAGAAGCGAGAGAGGAGAAGAGCGCGCAGCTTATGCCGCAGCTTCACTGAAGAGCGAAGATCTTCGAGGAGCAGCAGCTTGTTCTCCAGCTCACCCAGATTATCCTCTTCCAGCCTCTCTAAGAAGCGCTGTGACGACAGCACCACCTGAATCTTCGTCACCTCGGCGGCGTGAGAGAGCGCCTTCAGTCCCACAGTCCAGTTCAGCATCACAGGCACCTTGCCCGCCAGCAGCAGCGCCTGCACAATCATCTGCGCCCCGATAGAAGAGGGAAGTAGTACAGCTACATTCTGGCCAGGCAATTTTTCAAACTTCTCAGCCAGTAAGAGCACGCGCATCTTCAGATCGCGGTAGGAGAGCGGCGGAGTGAGCGCATCGGTGCAGGCGATGCTAGAACCCATGCGGTCACAGGCCAGCAGGAACGACTCGGAGATGGTGCTGCCCTCTGGCAGAGAGGCTTTAGGACGCTCGCATGCGAGCCACTTTTGGAGCCCTTTGGAGAGCTTCGTATTCTCTGCCGTCGCCTCCTCTTCGAGGTGGGCGCAAGCGCCCGCAGCTGCCAGCAGCACATCCTCCACTGTCTCCAGCGAGCCTGGAGGCAGCCCCTCTACATGAAACTTCTCGTCTAGCATCAGATAGAGCTGCGCCACATCGAGTGAATCGAGGCCGAGATCACGCGAGAGCTGTTGATTCCTTGCTATCTGGCCAGGCTCCATCTGCGCTAGTGCCGCAATCTGCTTCAGCACCATCTGCTCGTCCTGGGGGCTCAGCTCGCCTCCGCGCAGGACAGGCTTAGGCCTCTCCTTGGGATTGCAGACAGGCAGCTGCTCTTTCCAGAAGGCAAATGATACCCTCTTCATCGGCTCTTCCGTCTCGGGATAGCGGTTGTACCAATCTTCGAGGAAGTGGTTGAAGTCGCGGCGTGATGCGCTGGGATTCCACCCCTCAGGCGGCAATGAAAACTGGATCTTCACATCGCGGCGCGGCGTGAAGAATATCAGATTTTTTAGCACAATTCCCATGCCGCGTAGTAGTGTGCCCCCAAAGCTGGGCTGCCTGCCGATCAGCGCCCTCGAAAAGGAGCTACCCCACAATCCTGTGGTGCGTATCAGCACCACCCTCGCCTCGGGAAAATCGCGTCTCAGAATGTTGTGCACCATCGAGGCGCCGCCCACCACCTCACGTCCCTCGGTCTTCAGCCGGCCACCTGGATAGATAAGGAAGTTTTCACCCCGCTGCAGCCCCTCTACGATTTTATGATAGGTCGCTTCAAATTTGGCGCGGCGCCACTTGTTAGCTGCTCCGTCGTTGTGGCTGAGCGGCAGCGCCCCCACATACCGCATGAACCCGCCAAACCCCTTGACATAGTAGAAATGCTCCACCACCAGAGGGTGGGGATGAAACCGCTCCCAGAGGCGCGACATCAGAATCACCGGATCGATCTCGGCCGGATGGTTGGGGAGAAAGAGGATGCCAGGACCTCTCTCTTTCATCACCTGAACAACCTCGTCCCACCCCTCTACATGGATGCGATACCGCAAACTGAGCAGACCTTGAATGATCCAGGCCATAACCCTGTCGAACATGTAACGCATGCATCCTCCACAAAGAGGGCAATTTTACCTGCTGGGCCCCTTTTAGGCGAACTGCATGCGGAGAAGGTCTATTGGAAAAATTTGTTTTTGTAAAAAAACTGCCACCTATAATCCGGAAGACCACTACCCCACGCTAGAGGCAAGAGATGTCCAAAATCCCATCGAATCTACCTAATCCAGGCGCCTCCTCCCCACAGAGAGAGAGCAGCAGTGCCGTGAAAAAGTTAGCCACCCGCGTGAAGACGATCGCCCGCCCAGCCGCCCCCTCTAAGTCGGCCACTGCTAAGCAGAAACACAGCTACTCCAAAGAGCCAGCTAACATGCTGCCCAAAAAGGTGCTTCTAGCAACTCTTGCCAAAATCAAAGCTGTCAAAACTAAGGCCTAACGGGCCAGCTCTTGAAGCAGGGCGCTCCAGTCGATGCAGGGCGAGGCGTACTCGGGCTCGGCATGAGTAGACCAGCCAGGTATCGAGGAGATAAGAAGCGCCCCCTCACGCGCCAGCTCGGTAAATTTGGCGCTGTGGTCGGTGTGGGTGCGCTCTAACGAGAACTGCCGGTGCAGCTCGAGGTGGCGGCGCAGTGTGCCTGCCCGAACAGCGTAGCTACCTGCTGTGGCAGGAGTGGTGCGCCAGTGGCACGACTTGGTGTGAAAGAGGCGGCTGGTGGGCTCTTCCTGAGCGGGGTGGAGATAGTGATCTCTGCGATCGTAGAGGGTAACATAGTCCACTCCAGGCAGAGAAAATCCCTCCAGCAGCACATCAATCCAGCCCGGACGGTGGAGATAGTCATCGTCCAGAAAGTAGAGAATAGTCTCGTCGGGCAGCTGCCGCTCTTCCAGATGGTCGAGCAGACGCAAGAAGCTGCCCGCCTCGCTTCCTTCAAACAGCTCGACCACCGGAAAGACCTCTTGCAGAGTGATGAAATGAGGTTCGGTGGCAGGATGATAGGTGTCGAGCATCAGGGTGACATTCACCTGCTCGCGGTCCAGCGTTCCCACCAGATTTTCAAAGCAGCGCTCCTTCGAGAAGGCGTCAAAACGTTGCCTCTGTGCGCTTGATTTAGTGGG
>DAHXNQ010000096.1 GCA_027365315.1 Rhabdochlamydiaceae bacterium
TCTGGAACATACAGATCCGGAGCGACTCGTGCATGACTTCTGCGGCACGGGAATGAGGATTACAGGAGAGCCGGGTGTTCCAGGATATACAGAAATTGTAAATTTTAAAGAATTCATAGGGTATGAAGTGACTCGCGAGACAGGAAAGAAGACAGCCACAACTTGGGGAAAAATCCATTATTCAAAAAAAGGCACCCACATTGTGCCTACTGACCCAAGGGAGTAGGCGATGGAGAAACTTTCACTTGGTTATACACTGCTATGCGTACAGAATGCCCTGCATACAATCATTACTCCGGAGCTTCGCGCTGTTGTAGTAGATCTATGCCAAAAAGAACCGCTGCTGTACCTACGCTTCTACTATGATGGTGAAGTAGATGAGGACTTAATAGAGCTCTGGTCGTGCGCCGCTACAGAGGCCAGCGCAGACTTGGGATGTTTCCACGATGTTGCCTTCGAAAGAATCGATGCTCCTCAAACACTGCCGCCCCTGCGTGGGTGCTATGCCTATCTCCGCAAGGAGCCCTACCCACCTATTGCGCAGGACGAGACAAAGCACCCAACCCCTGTCGAAAGAGAGCTCGTTCATCTTCAGGAGGAAATAGGTCCATTCATCTCTCCCGTGACAAGCGAACGATGGCCTACGCATTGGGGCATGCTTCACAGGACGCCTCTTACATCTCAAACCCTTCCCGCCCGGCCGGACACCTGCACACTTTCGACAGCGTTCCCGGTGGCTTATGCCCAATTGTCGGTGCAGCGAGCTCTGCTCGGCGTGGTCACCCCAGAATTACGGGCGGTCGTGGTGCGGTACAGCGACGAGGCCAGGCGGCTCTATCTCTGGTTGTACCATGAGAGTACCGCCTCCCCTGAGTCCATCGACGATTGGGAATTAGTGGTGACAAAGACATTGGCCGATTTTGGCCCGGGATATCTTTTTGATACGCACATCCAGCAGCTGGATCGTCCACAAAAAACCCCCTTTGCACTCGACCTTAAAGATCGCTATGCCTACCGCCGAACAGAAGCTGACTAAGGCCTCTGGTCAAGCAATTAGGCTTCCTAACCTCTGGTAAGTAAGGCGATCCATCGGTAGACTCCACTCCCTAAAGAGGGAGTGGATTGCCATGGAAGAGAGCCATCGTCGGGTTGGGGAGAAAGTGATGGGCTATCTCGTCACCAGATCGCTGATTCTGCCGGAACTACGGGCCCACCTAACTGAGCTGAAGCATGAAGCTTCGGGCGCGCGGGTACTGCATGTCGCCTGCGATGATCCTGAAAATCTTTTCTGTCTCTCCTTTCCCACCTACCCCACCAGCAGCAACGGCGCCCCGCATATTCTGGAGCATGTGGTGCTCTGCGGATCGCGCAAATTCCCCGTGAAGGATCCCTTCTTCTGCATGACGCGAAGGAGCCTTGCCACCTTCATGAACGCCTTTACTGGCGCCGACTTCACCTGCTACCCCGCTAGTTCACAGGTGGAACAAGATTTTTATAATCTCCTCGAAGTCTACCTCGATGCAGTCTTCCATCCCCTCATCACCGAAGAGAGTTTCGCCCAGGAGGGACACCGCCTGGAGCTCTCGGACGAAGGGAGCCATCTGCTACACAAGGGAATTGTCTACAACGAGATGAAAGGGAGCCTCTCCTCTCCCGACAATCGGCTCTGGCACGCTTTGATGGCAGCCCTCTGTCCCGATCTCACCTACGCTCACAACTCGGGCGGCGACCCAGCGGAGATTCCAAGCCTCTCTTACAAAGAGCTGCTGGAGTTCTACGAGACCTACTACCACCCTAGCCGCTGTCTCTTCTTTTTCTACGGCAATCTCCCTCTTGAGAAGCATCTCGCCTTTTTGAATGAGCGGGCCCTGAAGGGAGTGCTGCCTGCAGCTCCTCTCTCGCTACCGCGCCAGAAGCGAAGGAGCGCTCCCATCGCCACCAAAGCACTCTACCCCTCTCAAGATGGGGAGCAAGACAGCGAAGGAGAGCTCGATCGGCAACATTATGTAGCGATAGGATGGCTGACCGTAGCAGCGAGCGAGCAGGAGGAGCTGCTGGCACTGAACCTGCTGGACTCAATACTGATGGATACCGACGCCTCTCCCCTGAAGGCGGCTCTGCAGAAATCCAAGCTCTGCGTACAGGCCGACAGCGCGATCGATCCAGAGATGAGCGAGGTGCCCTTTGTGGTGGTCTGTAAAGGCTGCCGTAAAGAGGATGCCGAGGCGCTGGAGCAGCTACTGCTGGCAGAGCTTGCGAAGATTGCCTCCGCACCTCTAGATCCAGAGCTGGTCGAAAGCTCACTGCACCAGCTGGAGCTGGCGCGCACCGAGGTAGGTGGCGGCCACGGTCCTTTTGGACTCACTCTCTTTTTCCGGGCAGCGCTAGGGGTGCAGCATGGAACCGAGCCGGAACGGGCGCTACTAGTGCAATCGCTCTTTGAGCAGCTGCGTAGAAGGCTAGAAGATCCTCTTTACCTGCCTCAGGTGTTAGAGAGACAGCTGCTAAACAACACTCACCGGGTACGCCTGCTGCTCTCTCCCGATCCAAGCCTACACCAGCGCGAAGAGAGAACAGAGAAAGAGGCCCTCGAAAAGCTGCGGCGCTCGCTCTCGAAAGAGCAGCTGAAGAGTCTAGAGGAGAAGAAGGAGCATCTCGAGACGATCCGTCAGGAGGCTGCAGAGCAGTCTCTCGACTGTCTGCCCATCATGCCGCTCTCACAGGTGCCCAAAGAGGTGCGCACCATTGCTGTAACCCGCTTGCAGCAGGGAGCTGTAGAGGTGCTGCATCATGAGTGTTTCACAGGAGGAGTGGTCTACCTCGAGCTGATTTCCGATTTACCCCCTATCGCTCAGGAACATCTTCCCTACCTCACCCTGCTGCTTGAGCTGAGTAGCGAACTGGGCTGCGCCGGAAGATCCTACGAGGAGCAGCTGAAGCTACTGCACCGCGTGACAGGAGGAGCCGGATTGGCGCTCCACTGGCATACGCCGCTTTCTACCCCACAGCTTCTGCCCACCTGGGGTGTGCGAGGCAAAGCAATGGGACGCCATGGCCTAGATCTGGCGCGCATTCTCGAAGAGCTGCGAGCGGGTGTGCGTCTAGATGAAGAGGAGAGGATCGAGGAGCTGCTGCAAGAGATGCGCACCAATGCCCAGACCGGTCTGGCGCGCAAGGGAATGCGCTACGCCAGCGGTCTTGCCATGAGCAATCTAAGCCAGCTCTCGTGGGTGCAGGAGAGACTCGGTGGATTCACCTTCTATCAGTGGCTAATGGAGAAGACAAAAAAACTCTCCGAGACGCTTCCTGAAATCTTGAGAGAGCTCAAGAAGGTACAGGAGATAATGCTGAAAGGAGCGCGCCGCAAGCTGATCATCACCTGCGAGGCGCCGGTACTGGGAGAGCTGCTGAACTCCCATTTCGCCGGACTCTGCGGTCTGCACGATGCAACGCCCCCTCCTCCGCAAGAGGCGTGGCCCCTTATCCCGCTTCCTTCCGAAACAAGCGCGCTCTCTGCCGTCATTCCCTCACCCGTGGCCTTTCTCTGCCAAGGATTCAAGACAGTGGGCTACCTCCATCCCGATGCCCCTGCTCTCAGCCTGGCTACCCAGCTGCTGGAGCATCTGGTTCTCCATCCCAAGATCCGCGAGGAGGGCGGAGCCTACGGCTCGTCCGCCTCCTATGCCACATCGACTGGCTGCTTTTCGCTGCAGGCCTACCGTGATCCGCATATCGCTCGCACACTGGACGCCTTCCAGCAGGCGCTTCAGCGTGTGGCAGCTACTCAGTTCAAAGAGGAGGAGCTGCATGAAGCGAAGTTGTCAGTGCTGCAGCAGCTCGATGCCCCCCTCCCGCCAGCAGCGCGCGCCTTCACGCTCTACAGCTGGGAACAGGATGGCAAAACAAAAGAACATCGCCAGGCCTACCGAGATCGTCTGCTTGCCCTCACCTGTGAGGAGGTGGCTAGCGCGGTAAAGCAGCAGCTGCTCGCGCAGGTGAAGAGTAGCTGCCTCGGGCTCTGCAGCGGCAGCTCCCTTCTGGAAAAAGAGAACCTCCAGCTGCTTGAGATGGGAGTCTCTTTTCAAAAAAGATAAGAGAGGTAGTTGCAAAACTGTAGGCCCCTAGCAAAATCGCCCTT
>DAHXNQ010000103.1 GCA_027365315.1 Rhabdochlamydiaceae bacterium
TAGGCTCCTAGAAAAATCGATGATTTTGCTGTCCGTTGTCAGAGCCAGCTTGCTGGCCCCTTGCCGTTCTGACGAGACCATACCCGAGAGGGTAGGCGAGGAAGAACGGTGACAAGGGGCGGCAAAAGGGCGATTTTGCTAGAAGCCTAAAGTTTTGCAACTACCTCAGTAAGCTTGATTAGCCAAGGACCGTTATGGCCAAAACTGCTGCCGCCTCCTACCGTCAACCTAAAGAGATGTACTGGCTCGCACTCTGCGAGATGTGTCAGAGGTTCGCCTTCTGGGGAGTGGGTAACATTTTGGTCCTCTATCTGGTTCAGGCGATGAATCTGGGCGAAACGCAGGCCGACCATATCTTCGGTATGTTCACCGGTATCGCCTTCATCCTCCCCATAGCGGGCGGCTACCTAGCCGATCGGCTCTGCTACCGCACATCGCTCATAGCCGGGGGAATCTCGACAGCTCTAGGAGCCCTTGTGCTCACAGGGGGTGGCTCTGTCACTCTCTTCATTGGCCTCTTCTTGATGGCGCTGGGCGCCAGCCTCTTCACCCCCAGCGTCTACACCCTGCTGGGCGAGCTCTACCACGAAAGACCGCATCTGCGCGAGGCGGGCTTTACCATCTACTACGCCTCTGTCAACATTGGTGTATTTGCCGCCACCTTTACCATGGGGGCTCTCGGTAGCGCGGGCCACTGGAACTTGGCCTTCATTCTCGCAGCTTTAGTGGCGCTAGCGGGCCTCTATTGCTACAGGCTGAGCCAGCCTAAAGAGGAGGCTCTCAAAAGCATCAGCAAAAAACGAGCAGCTAAACAGCAGCGTGCCCTACTTCCCCTTTCGGCACATGAGCGGGGACGCATCTTTGTGATTGCTATACTAGCGCTCTTCTCGATTCTCTTCTGGATCGCCTACAACCAGGGCGGATCTTCCATGAATCTCTTCGCTCTGCACCACACCGATCGTCAGATGGGCAACTTCCAGATACCCGCCGCCTGGCTCCTTTCCTCTGAAAGCCTCTACCTGGTGCTGCTAGCCTTCCCACTTTCCGCTCTCTATCACAAGCTGCGTCAACGCAAGCAAGATCCCTCTCCTCCTGCCAAAGAGGCTCTCAGCCTACTCTTCATCGGTTTCTGCTTCACCATCATGACCTTTGCCACGCTGCGCATGGGCAGCAGCTCACTCACCAGCCCCGGCTACCTGCTACTCGCCTACTTTTTCATGGCAGTCGGTGAGATGCTGATCTGCCCAATCGGCCTCTCGCTCATCACTCACATCGCTCCGCGCCGCATGACAGCTCTGATGGTGGGGCTCTGGTACCTCAGCATCGGTATTGCCAACTACACAGGGGGCTACGTTGCCGGATGGATGGACAACGGACTTTCACTACCCACCTTCTTTGCACTCTTTGCCGCGATCACGCTAGCGGGCAGCTGGGCTCTTTCGATGCTAGTGCCCAGGCTGAATCGACTACGCCACCTCGAATCGCTTTGAGAAATTAAGAAGATGGGGAGTAGACTGAACCCACACTTTTTGGGCGGGTCCTATGAGCACAACTCCCTCTCTTGAAACCACAACCACCTCTTCTGGCTACAGCATCACCTTCGCGCGAGCGGGAGCTCTTCTCCCCTTTTTGGAAGGACTCTTTCCTCATGTGCACGATCCTACAGCACTTTCCTGGATGGCTCTAGATCTAGGCGGTAAAACTTTCTCAGAAACTAGCAAAGCTCTGGTTGATCAGCATATCTGCCACATCATTGCGCCCCATTTGGGGGGTGTTATAGAACCAAGAGGGACAGAAGTATCGCTTGCAAGGCAAACCTATGCGATGGCGCGCCTCTTGCTGCCCTACCTGGTGGCGCTCAGAGATGATCACCGCCCTTTTCGCTCTCTAGTGAGAGCGACGATACACTACATCCCAGCCCCCCCAGCTCCTCCTCAAACTGAGACGATACCGGACATCTCCAGACGAGACACTCTCCTGTGCAAGGATGTGTGAGGCGCAAAAGATAGGCGTGCAGCATCAGGCGCGTAGGCGGTGGCCAGAGCTGCGCCCCATTGCGGATGAAAGAAGTATAGAGTAGATCGCCTGCAATGGGATAGCCCAGCTCGGCCAGCTGCACTCGTAGCTGGTGGGTACGGCCCGTCACAGGCCGGCAGAGTACCACCCCTCCCAGCTTTCCCTGCTGCAGAAGTCGAAAATAGGTGACCGCCTCTTTGCTAGAGCGCTCCCCCTTGCTAGAGCGATAGAGCGTCTGTCCCGCATAGCGAGCAGCCGGAGCCAGTAGCGAGCTGACCTTTTCGGGAAGTACTACTTTACGCCCCACCACGGCTGCCAGATAGAGCTTTTCTACCTTGCGTTCAGCAAACTGTCTCTTCAGATGCTCAAAAGCTTCAGAGCTCTTCGCCAGCAGCCATAGACCACTTGTCTCTTTATCCAGCCGATGGACCAAAAAAAGCCGCTTCTGCTGAGGAAAAAGGGTGGGTAGCGCCTCCTCCTCACAGACAACGCCACAGGGTTTAGCCACCACAAGCAGATGCTCATCTTCGAACATCGTTTCGATTTCGGATTCTATCCTGACTTCAATTGGGGGAGGTGCAAACTCCACCCGGTCCCCCATAGCCAGCGGATGGGTAGCAAAGGTCTCGATGCATCCATTGACACGGCAGTAGCCTCGCTCTACCGCACGCTTCATCCTTTTAACCGGAAAGAGATCGCCCAAGTGGGCGCGCAAAAAGGAGAGAAGCCTCTCTCCCCTTTTCACTTCCCACTTATAGATTTTCAAGAGAGCTGATCCTGGCAAGATAGTCAACCAAGAGCCGCACACCAAAGCCGGTAGCCAGGGCGGGGTGATAACGTTTGGGCTCGCTGTAGTAGGCAGTACCTGCAATGTCTAGATGGGCCCAAGGTAGCCCCTTCTTCACAAACTGCTTTAAGAACATCGCTCCCAAGATGGGGCTGGCAGCGCGTCCACCCGAATTTTTTATGTCGGCCAATGTTGACTTCAGCTTGGCCATATACTCCTCTACAAGAGGAAGTCTCCAGATCTGCTCGTGCGTGATCTTCGAGGATTTCATCAGCTCTTCGGCTAGGGCATCATCATTGGCAAAATAACCAGCAATATCCTCTCCCAAAGCCACCACCACTCCTCCCGTAAGCGTAGCCAGATCGATAATTCTTGTTGGCTTGAGATGCTCTTGGGCGTAAGAGATAGCATCGGCTAAGATCAATCTTCCTTCGGCATCGGTATCGGCAATCTCTACGCTGAATCCCGCATGGCTATGGTAGACATCGCCCGGCTTATAGCTGGCAGAGCCGATAGCGTTCTCCGCGGAGGGAATCACCGCCGTCACATTGACAGGAAGACGCAGCGCCGCCGCAGCACGCACTGTAGCCAGCGCCGCAGCAGCTCCCGCCATATCGCACTTCATCGTCTCCATGCCAGCACCCGGCTTGAGATTCAGCCCGCCTGTATCAAAGGTGACCCCTTTGCCCACAATCACCGTCTTTTCGATGGAACTGGGACAGCCGGTGTACTCTAAAATCGCCAAAATGGGGCCATGCACAGCACCGCGCCCCACTGCTGCTAGAAGACCCAGCTTCGCTTTCTCCACCTCTGCGCCCTCGATCAGAGTGGCAGACAGTTTGCCCGGGTTGATTGAGATCGACTCTCTCACCAGCTGTGCTAAATGAGGCGGCGTCACCTCGTCGGCATTGCGACTGACTAGGTTACGCGCCAGATCCACCTCGTTGAAGAGTAGACGCAAACTCTCCGCACGTTTCTCCAGAAACGAAGGAGCATCCAGAAGAGTCACCTCATCCAAGGGAAGATCGCGCTCCGACTGCTCTGTGGCAGTCATCAACTCGTGAAAGGCGAAGTTGCTAAGGAAGAGTCCTTCTACCAGAGCTTCGATGGCATCGTCGTCTGGAATAGTTGGCACCAGCAGATTGATATGGCGAAGCTTTCGGTGGCGACAGCCCTTCACCAGCGCACCTACAGCGCGCCGCACTGTCTCGGGCCTGCAGCTCTTGCGCTCGCCAAGGCCGAATAGCATCAGGCGTGGTTCACTTTTGGACCCACTTTGATCGCCATAGAGAAGCAACGTCTCCTGCGCCTTACCGCAAAAATCGCCCAGCTCTAAAGCCTGCGCATAAAGAGCTTGCGGCAGAGACTCTGCAAAAGCGGGTAGAGCTACACCCTTCTCCTGCCAGAAAGGCAGAGCGAGTAGATCAGCCCCCTTGCGCGAAGAGAAGGGAGAAAAAAACAGCCTCACTAGAAGGGAATCTCCGCATCGGGGAAGAAGGCATCTTCATGACCCTGTCCAAACGCAGGAGCTGCAGCATGCGCCATCTCATGACGCGCAGCTGGAGCCTCTCCACTGCCAGCAGCGGCGCTACCGCCTTCGCTACCTGGCTTGCCAAATGGAGAGAAGAGGAGCTGCTGCGCCGTAAGGTTCAGCGAAACCTGCGGTTTGCCATCGCGATCGGTGAAGATCTCCGGTTTGCTCATCTCCCCGATGACAATGATGGGACTGCCCTTTTTGAGGTAGGGCATCATCTTATCAAACTGCTCGCCCCAGACAGTGATCCTCCACCATACGGTCTCCCCTTTACGTCCACGTGCACCCACCCTAAAGGTGGTCACTTTCTGTCCTGAAGAGGTAAAGCGCACCTCTGGATCGGCCGCAAGATGTCCGGCTACAGTCACCTGATTCATATCAGCTCTCCTAGTGAGAAATTCCTAAGCCGGAGTATAACGGGATCTTCTGCAAAAAGCTAGCGCTCGCCTCATGCCTCTACGCAAGATCCAAACTCCTAACGCTCCCCAGGCAATTGGCCCCTATTCGCAGGCAATTGTGGTGGGCAATCTACTCTTTATTTCAGGGCAGCTACCAATCGATCCCGCTACGGGCGCCATGCAGCCAGACAACATCGAAGCACAGACTCATCAGGTACTCAAAAATCTTAGCGCCATTGCCGAGGCGGCCGGCAGCTCACTCGCTGCGATGGTGAAGAGCGAGGTGTTCCTGATCGATATGGCAGAATTTGGCCTCTTTAACCAGATCTACGCCCTCTATTTTCCCAAAGAACCTCAGCCGGCACGCGCCACTGTCCAGGTAGCAGCCCTCCCCAAAAATGCCCGCATCGAAATCGCCTGCATCTGCGCCCTCTAGCTTGATGCATTCAAGCAAATTTGCGATACAGACCGATGATGAACTTAGGCTCTCGTCCCTCTTCCGCATTCGATGACTTCTGGGAAGATCCCTCGTCTACGCACTTTGGATCGCCAGTGCCATCGGCACGGAAAACTCAGCCAGACAGCGACGCTCTTCTCTCCCTAGCTCAGGAGAGCGGTAGCTCTCCCTTCCGCTCGGTCAACGAATCGCCAGACTTCCACGACCCCTTTTCCGAGCTAAGCCTCTTTCTCGCTAGGCAGGTGCGCAAGAAGCTGGCGATGGAAAAATCGGGACGCTCCTGGTCGGCTCATATGCAGGAGGAGCTACTCCGGCGCATCCTGCCCGAATTTGAGAAGCGATTTCCAAAATACCTACTCAGCACCTCCGCACTCAAAAGAGTCTGGGAAAAAGGCTCCTTCTACCTCCAGCAACTCGAGGCGCAGGCGAGCGCCATACGCTCCGACGGCTCGGTTGATCTCGAGGTGATGATCCGCGAAAACTTTCGCAGCTATGAAAGCTGGTC
>DAHXNQ010000112.1 GCA_027365315.1 Rhabdochlamydiaceae bacterium
CCCGCCTGAAGAAGGCGCATCTCTGAGGCGAGGAGTCGGTTTGCTGCGTGCAGGTTTTTGTAGCCCTTCAGAAATTTGATGGCGCCTCCTCCCGCATATATTTCGACCCCATAGTGTCCAATCAGTTGGCCAGCCATTTCCCCTTGTGTCCAGCCATCGAGAGTATCCCAGCGATCGATCAAGTCGCTGAATTCGGGAGTCAGCTGTCGAAAAATCTCCTTAGAAGTCTCCTCTTTGAGAAAGTTAGCAATGGCTATGGCTGTGTGGCTTAGCTCTTCCCATCGCTGCACTGGATTCATAACGACGCCCGCCATACCGGACAGCAGATCATAAGCTCCGTGAAGCGCCGATGGGATGTAAGCGACTGCAGAGGCGAAAGCACCGTTAACGACTCCCTGAGCCAGACCCAATGTGAATGCGATGCTATGTTCTATTGGTGCTAAAGATCTTATGAGTATGGGCTTTGGAGAGCTGACATAAAGGGGCGCTTGCTCGGTTATAAAAGCCAAGTCGGTGATCTGATGCACCAAAGAGAGGGGAGGAGGAGTGTATTCCTGGATGGAAGAGAATTCTATCTTCTCATTTGCTGAGATCTCTAGAGGGCGCCACTCCTGTTGCATTGACGGTGAGGACTCGATTTGGTGCCACATCTTGTGAACGAGCTCTGAGCTCTTTTCTCTCGAGCCTTGAGGAATATTAGGGAGAATATCGGAGGGCATTGCCAACCAAGGAGCGGCATGAGGCGTAAAAGTGGGCAGTCCCTGTAATTCGGCTGTATGCGGAGGCTCCATTGGTAGAGACTGGATAGCGGGAGGGTGATAGTGACGAGGCTCTTCCAAAATAGGTGAGGGCTCGCTCTGTATGATCTGTTGAGGTGGGGAAGGCCGATGATGCTCTTCTGAGGTGGAAGAGAGAAGCGCGCTACCCGTGGCAATGGCTGTGGAGGTGATGGCAGATCCACCTGCAAGATAGGTGACACCGACTATGCCAAAACCCACTAAAGCAAGCCCTCCTACGATGAGGCACTCCTTCTTGTGTTCGACCACAAAGTCGCACACTTCGTCGACGATCTTCCCAGCCTTCTTTTTTGTTTTTTTCCACCCACTCTTTTTCTTCTTCTTAGTAAAGTGATCCTTGGTAAGGACGATCTGATCGTTGTGGGTGGCGGGCTCAAAGGTCCATCCATCAGAAAAGGCGTGGGAGTCTATCCAAAATTGATATCCCTCTTCGGGAACGATCTCTTCTGCGAGTAAAAAGGCGATCTCCTCCTCCAGATTCTCTCGCTCCTCGACGGAATCAGTGAGGGCTCCGATGCGGACCAGCTCGATGATGATCTGCCGGAATGCTACAGCTTCCTCCTCGGTCAACTCCTCCCCATACTCCTCGAAGTGTTCCAGACGGTCGAGAATGGAGAGAAGCTCTTGGTACACCAGTTCGATGATGAGGGGGCCGCCTAGATGTGCATGTCTGCAGCAGAACTCACCGTTCAGTAGGCTCACCAAATCGCCAAGTAGGTTGCGGGGATTTTCGGTCTGAACCACCCCCTGAGCAGCTGGTGTCAACTCTATTCTCACAGGAGCGGCCCCAATGCCTAACGAGCAGATGAGGAGGGGAAACAGTGGTCTTGCAATCCACTGGAGTAGGTTTGATAGGCACATGGTGTCATCTCAACATTTTGCTGAAGCTGACCACTGTAGGACGGAAGTCAATTTTTTGAGAATGATTCTGTGTCGGGTGG
>DAHXNQ010000042.1 GCA_027365315.1 Rhabdochlamydiaceae bacterium
GCTCGAACGAATGAAACTTTCTTCTTAGTCTGATAACAGTTCTTATTCGTGCAACAACTCCCCCTCGGGGTGCGATTGAGGGTAGAATTTCAGTATATCGTCAAGAAGTATCAAGCTATTTCTTCATGCAATTTCCCTGACTATTTCCCCGAAATCGAATAGCAGGAACTGCTTTCGACTTCTTCAGCTTTAGGGCTTTGTAGGCAGCGCACATCTTGCGAATTGCATTGCAGACCAGCTGGGAGTACGGACAGGACAAATTCATTACCGTATGACCCCTCATTAGAGGGGTCGAATGACTTGTGATGGGCTATTTTTTCAGTTTGCCAAAGTCGAGCAGTGCATCGAAGTGGGCAAAGACCTGCTGCAATAGCGCCAGGCGGTTGCGGCGCAGAGCCGGCTCGTCTGCCAGAATGTGCACCTCCTCAAAGAGCCTATCCAGCGGCTGCTGCAGCTTAGCAAGAGCCGCATAGGCGGCAGCGTAGTCTTTAGCCTCTAGCCATATCTTCCAATGCTTAGAAAGTTCCAAGAGCTGTTTGTAGAGCTGCTGCTCTGCCGACTCTTTCAGATGCGATTCGTCCACCTTTGCCCCTTGGGGCGCACCCTCCAGCTGACCTTTGGCTCTCTTGTAGACTTCGAATAGGGGAGCAAAGCTTGGCGAGCGGCGGAACGCTTCGAGCGCCTGCAATTTGGCCCGCTCGTCGCAAGGGTCGACGCAGAGCGTCACCAGCGACGCCTCGATGGCATCTTTAGCAAAGCCCATCTCCTGCAGTACAGTGCGGGCGCGGGTAGTGATGAAGAGCAGCAGCTCCTCGATCACCTCATTCCATTTCGCCTCGTCTTTCATGTGGGCAAAATGGTGGCGCGCTCCCTCTAGCAGAGTGCGCAGATTGAGAGTGAAGTTTCGCTCGAGGATGATGCGTAACAGTCCCAGCGTCTGCCTACGCAGCGCCTGAGGATCGCTCGAGGAGGTGGGCTTCAGCCCCACCGAGAAGCAGCCCAGCAGATTGTCGATTCTATCGGCTAGGCTTAAGATCGCACCAAGCTCGCTAGCGGGCAATAGCGACTCTTCGGAGGCGGGCATCCAGTGCTCTTCGATGGCCTGAGCCACGATAGGCAGCTCGCCCTGAGTTAGGGCGTAGCTGCGGCCAATGGCTCCTTGCAGCTCGGGAAACTCTCCCACCAATGTGGTGGTGAGATCCGCCTTAGCCAGCTCAGCTGCGCGCAGAGCCGGCTTCTCTAGCTTTTCTTGACCCAGCAGCTTCAATAGAAGAGCTGTATGCTTCACCAGCCTCTCGCTCTTCTCCCAGACCGAACCTAAGCTCTTCTGGAAGGTCACCTGCTTCAGCTTTTCGCGATAGAAGTCGAGCGGCTGCTTCAGATCCTCGCGGTAGAGGAACCGACCGTCGGCCAGGCGCGCCGAAAGCACCCCTTCGTTACCGCTCACCACCAGGCTGCCTGGAGAGTTGTCGGCTGTGATGACAAAACGGTTGATCAACTGCCTGTTTTGCTGGAGGGGGAAATATTTTTGATGCTCCACCATCTCCGAAATCAGAATCTCTTCAGGCACCTCGAGGAATTCGCGCGCAAAACTTCCTGTCGTCAGCTCAGGCCATTCAGAGAGGTAGAGCACCTGCCGCATCACCTTCTCTTTGCAGATGGCAGTAGCCCCCGCAGCCGATTCGATCTGCTCCAGCTGTTTCACGATCGAGCTGTAGCGGCGCTTTGCCGAGGGCATCACAAAATGGCTCTCCAGCTCCTTCTCATAGTCCGCTGCCTGCTGCAGCTGGATGGAGCGGGAGGCATCGCGCTGTCTGTGGCCGCGCGAAGCGCGTCCCGATGCAATGTGGCCTACCTGGAAGGGGATGATTTCATCGTCCAGTAGTGCTACTACCCAGTGTAGTGGCCTTGCATAGGTGACGCCGCTATCGTCCCAGTGCATCCGTTTGGGGAAGGGAAGAGCCAGGATGAGACGCGGCAGCTCCTCTGCCAGCAGCGCCTCTGTAGCGATGCCGGGGATGGTCCGATCGACAAACAGGTAAGAGACCCCTTTCAGATCTTCGGTCAAGAAAGGAGAGGCCTTACCGCTCAGCAGAGCCTCTTTTTGCGGAGCTTCACAATCGACCCCTTTGGCAAAGCCGATCAGCTGCTGGGTGGGCGCTCCCTTCTCGTCGAAGCAGGCGGAAAGAGCGGGGCCTTTGCGCCTCTCGACTCTCTTCTCGGTGCCTCCCGCTACCTCGTTCACCAGCAGCGCTAGCCGGCGTGGCGCTCCGAAACTCTCGATCGCTCCAAAGGAGATGCCGCGCTCTTTCAGCATGGCAGAAAGTGCGCTCTCTAGTGCCTGAACAGCGCCCGGGATGAAGGCGGCCGGCAGCTCCTCCGAGCCGATCTCCAGCAGCAGCGAGCAGCATTTGGTGGGATCGCCCGAAGTGGTAGGCAGCACTGCGCGCGTCGGCGCTACAGCAGCGCTCTCATTACCAGATTCTGGCTGCGCAGCCAGATAGCCAACTGCCGCCTCGCGCGCCAGATCGCGGATGCGACCGATGTAGCCGGCCCGTTCGGTGGTGGAAATGACGCCACGCGCATCCAGCATGTTGAAGGCATGCGAGGCCTTCAGCACAAAGTCGTAAGCGGGTATGGGTAGAGCGCGCTCCACCATGCGGCGTCCCTCTTTCTCAAAGTCGTCGAAGTGGCGCTTCCACATGCCGGTATCAGCTTCTAGGAAGTTGTACGAGCTCCATTCCACCTCGCTTTGATGGATGATGTCGCGGAAGGTGAACTGCTCGTTCCACTTCATGTCAAAAAAGCTCTTAACGCCCTGCACATACATCGCCAGCCGCTCTAGACCGTAGGCCAGCTCGACGGTGATCGGCTGCAAGGGCAAGCTTCCCACCGCCTGGAAGTAGGTGAATTGTGTGATCTCCATACCATCCAGCCAAACCTCCCATCCAAGACCCCAGGCTCCCAAAGTGGGCGACTCCCAGTCGTCATGCACAAAGCGGATGTCGTGTTCGGCTAAATTGATGCCGACAGCTCTCAGCGAATCGAGGTAGAGCTCTTGGATGTGGGCAGGAGGGGGTTTGATCACCACCTGGTACTGATGGAACAGCTGGATCCGGTTGGGATTTTCGCCAAAACGGCCATCTTGCGGACGCTTAGAGGGCTCCACCCAGGCGGCGCCGAAGGGCGACGGCCCCAGGCACCTGAGGAAGGTGGCGGGGTTGAAGGTGGCGGCGCCCACCTCGACATTGTGGCCCTGTATAAGTAGGCATCCTTGCGCCTCCCAAAATTGGGCAAGCTTCTGGATCAACTGTTGAAAGGTAAGCATGGAGGCAATATACCCAAGGAATCGGTCTTCTTAGGAAGTTTAGTAGTGTCCCCCGATTTCTCTCCACTCTTCTCGGTGGTGGTAGCCCTAGAACCCGGGCAGGCCACCCGTTTACGCGAGACTCTTGACAGCCTGAAGCGGCAAGAGGCGACCCAGTGGGAGGCGATTTTGGTCGCTTGCGACAGCGAAATCGAAAAAGTGCAAGCGCTTCTACCCTCCTACCCCTTTTTGCGCCGCGTCTACCTCTCGCCCCAATCCTCTCGCGCCGCTCTCTGGCGCAAAGGGGCCCACTGGTGTGAGGGGAAATATATACAATTTTTGCTGGCAGGCGATCTCTACCTCTCGCCCCGCTCGCTCTCCTGGATGGAGGGATTGCTGAAAGAGGGGGGTTACCCGATGCTGCTGCAGAGTGGCCGGTTGCTGCGTCCCACAACAGGCAGCCAAAAGTTTGACTACACCAACCTCGATCTTCCCCTACTGCGCAAAGGACTGCTGCTCCCTTCGGGCTCCTTCTGCTGGATCTCGAGAAGCGCCTATCTTGGCAGCGGCGGCCTCGATGCCACGCTCACCAGCCAGCAAGTGCTTCTCGATCTGCTCTGCCGCCTCCTGCGCGGCGCCCATACCGAAGAGAGCTCGCGTTTTCTGCGCCGCTGCGTGATGGATCTGCACCCCTATCCTTTACCTCCACCTCAAGTGTTGCGCAGCGTCTACGAGATGCTCATCGTCATGGTGCGCCATTTCGGACGCTGGCGCGGCACCCTCTCCTGGTTGCGCTACCACTCCCGTCACTTCCTTGCCTGGAGCGGCCGCAGTCTGTTGGCCGCACTGCGCTCCCGCATCCGCGGTTAATTAATAATTTCAGTTTTATTTAAAACATAAATTACCATTTTTTATTACAGCTCTCTATAATCGCCACGATGTTTTAGAGAGCTTATGACCATGCGATAAATCTTGATTATTATTAATTAAAAAAGTATATTTAATTGTTATTTTTGACTGGTCTATGTAAAATCTACCTCTGATAATTTGAGGAGTGTTGTGGAGGTTCAGGCCGTTGCAGGCAAAGCTCCGCCGGAAGGAGTGGTGGTAGCAGGTTCGAAGGCGAGCTCGTTGCCCACCGCTCTACGCACTCTAATTTTAAAAATTAAATTTATAGTTTTAGCTTTTGTTAGCTGTCTCTCGGCTCTATTGGACCATAAATCTAAGGAGAACCTGAAGGAGCGGCTGCTTTCGCAGCTGCACTTTGCTCAAGGGCTCTGGGGTATGGGACAGAAGGGAGAGCTTCCCTGGCCGCAGCTTTGTCAGTTGGTGAGGAGCGCCGACAGGGTGACGCGCGGGCAGATTCTAGATGATCTTCCAGGAGCCGCTGCCCAGATGGATCGGATTCTTTGCGAGGCGGAGGTGCGTCGCAAATTCTCCGAGACGCTCCTGCCACATGACAAGCTGAAATGCCTTTCGCTGCCTATTTTACAGGAGCTGCTCCGCTTTGCAACAAGGCCTGGGGGCGTCGCCGCAACCGATCCCGAAGTGCAGTTGCTAGGGAAGCTCTTTGAAGAGCTTCCAGGGTCAGCGCTTGAGGCGCTCATTCCAGAGAGGTTGCAGTTTGTTCTCGAGAATGGGGCCGATCTGGAGCTCGATCAGATTCCCTTAGCCGCCTGGGTGCGATTCGAGACAGAAGATCTAGAGAAGCTGCAAAAGTGGCTAGAGCAGAACAAGATGACCCAACCGCAACAGGCTCTTCTCGAGCAGTTGGTGAGAAGCGAGCAGCCATTGCCCGCCTGGAGCAGCATAGAGCTATTGCTGAAGTGCGTTTGCAGCTGCCAGGGCCCCGCGGCTCTTCTCTCCATAGAGCAGCTGCTGAAGGTGCCATCGTGGCCTTTAGGCCTGCGCGATCTGACATTTGAATGGCTTTTCCGTACCACACCTATCGACCGGAAGGAGCGAGAATTTTTCCAAAAGATGGCCAATCTGTCTGAAACAGAAAGGCAGAGCAAGGCGACCCATTGGGAATGTTTGTTGCGCTGCATACCCCAAGTGGTTGAGCGGAGGTATTCTGAGCTTTCATCATCTTTTTACCATATGGAAAGATGGATCATGGGGCAGTCAGAGGTGATCGCCCAGGTGTCGCTGCAAAACTGCAGTGGGTGGCCTGCGCTGATAAATACTTTCTCCTTTGACAATCACCTAGAGGGGATTAGACCGGAGAGATTGCGTCTGCTCCTCACACATGCGCAGGAGCTGGTGAATTGGCGTAATGAATATGTTCCATTTAGCTTTTGGGTCCGGATGGAGCCTGCTCACCTAGAGATGGTGCTGACTCATGGTTCCTTTTTCCGCAACTGTTTGAATATGGTATCTGTCAATGATCCTTCCGCTGACTCACATGATCGGCTAGTCTCATCTCAAACCCAGAGCATCACACTGATGGTGGCTGTTTTGGTGCGCTGTCCCGATGAGGAAACAAGGCGGTGGATCTACGAGGACAACGCGGAGAAATTGAAGCAGCTGTCCTGGCGAAATAGCTCCAGGTTGACTCGGCTCGCAGCGCTTACGCCAGAGACACTGAAGCTCATCCTACAGCATCAGCAGCTGATCTATGAATGGGGTATGATCTACAATATTTCGATAGACTGCCTAGCGCGTCTGGAGCCTACTAAGCTAGCGATGGTGTTAATCCATTATAGGCCGTTTTTTAGCAAATGTCTTGAGAAAGCGGGCTACGGATATGACAAAACTGAGCTGATGGCGCAATTAGTGGCGCTCCTTGAGCACTTTTCCGATGCCGCTACAAGGCAGATGTTCGATGAAAATGGTGGGCAGGTGCTCATGGAGTTGAAAAAGAGCTGTGCCTGCACAGTGCCTCAGCTGGCAGAAATTGCACCGGAGAAGCTGAGACTTTTCTTGCAGCATCCGAATGAAGTAGGGCGATTCTCCTGCTCTGGTATTTCAATTTTTGATCTAGCTGGGATGGAGCTTGCTGCCTTGGAGATAGCATTAACGCACCAAGGAGTGGTGCTCTTTAAAAATGGCTGTTCGCTAGGGCTGCTGCGCTTCCACACTGACACCGAGTGCTGGCTCCGTGAAAAAGGATTTTTTAAATATACTCAGCATTGTCAGGCTCTCTTTCTAGATCTTGTGCAATTGTCGAATGAGGCATTGCGTGGTCTTACCCCCAAGCGTTTGGAACAGCTGTTCATTGAGGAGAATAAAGCCGTGTATAATCGCGAACCTCTCGACCTGGAGTGGTATGAGTCTCTGCTATGCAAGAGGGAGCCGCTTCATCACGATGGCTCTTCTTACCTCGAGCTTTTTTCTACAGGAGATCTCGTCCCAGCGATTCAGACGGTGCGGTTTTGGTACCCAGATGACTATCAGACTCGAATGGCGAACTTTCAGCCAAAGGCTCTGCAGAATCTTTTAAACCAGATCATGCCGAAAAGAGACTACAATTTTGATGAGATGCTGAAGAGTTTGCAGCTGGTTAAGAAACTTCTCTCTCTCTCGGCAGATCAGTGTAGAGGTGTAACGGATGAGGAGATCAAGAATCTGTTTTGCGTTTTCGCTGGCTATCAAAATCAAGACCGGTTGGCGATGTTGATTGGTGAGATGGGACCCCTATCTGGCGCCAAGCCTGTCTCTCTGAAGAGACTTGCTCAGCTGGGTAGTGTGATCAAGAGGTCGCTAGAAAACGCTTGTAATTGTCGCAATGGAAAGGACCAAATCCTCGCCACAGCAGAACGTCAGTGCGGTGCCATCAGACTGCTTTGCAAGATGAAGTGCGACTCGTTCAATTGGTTCGATCAGCTGTCCTATTCGTGGGATTGGCCGCAGGCTCAGCCGATTGTGTTGTATACGCAGAATGAGCTGATCGATTGGTTGGACAACTGGACCTGGTTGCATAAGGAAGATGATGAGGATAGCCGTTTGTTGATCCAGCGATTGGAGAAGATTGCCGGTGAGACAGGACGGGTCGTCTATCCCAATGGGTTGAAGCATGAGCTTGAGCGGCAGTAGCAACGTCAATCGGGTTTGAACCCAATTAGAGAAATCTGTTAGAGTGATCCCCTCAAGGGTAAGTATTCGTGGTTCCTGCCCTAATAGGCAATCGAGGCTTACTCTCTTTCAGGAGGAGGGTGGTGTCTTGAGCGTACCCCTATGTTTGACTCTCGGTCGTCTGGTCTTTAGTCCAGTCTTTCTTGTCACCTATCTCTATTACGAGAGGTGGGGGATACCGCTAGCCTGGTTGCCCTATATTTTGATTCTGCTGCTGACGCTGGCTGAGTTGTCTGATCTGTTTGATGGACTGATCGCCCGTAAGAAGAATCAGGTCACCGATCTGGGCAAGCTGCTTGATCCGATGGCCGATAGCATCTTTAGGTTAACAGTTTTTTTAACCTTCACTCAGGGGCTGGTGCAGCTGCCGCTGCTGCTGGTCTGCCTCTTTCTCTACCGCGATTCGATGATCAGCACCCTGCGCACGGTCTGCGCTCTGCGTGGCGTGGCGCTAGCTGCCCGTACCTCGGGCAAGGTGAAGGCGGTGGTGCAGGCGGTGGCCGCCTACTCGATTCTGCTGCTGATGATCCCCTACTCGCTGGGGGCGATTCCGCTGGAGTGGCTGCAGCACTTAAGCCTCTGGATTGTGGCGGTGACGGCGGTCTATACCCTCTTCTCAGGTGTGGAATATTTCATAGCGAACCGCTCCTATATCAAGAGAGCGCTGGCGCGCTAGTATCAAGAGAGCGCTGGCGTGCTAGACTCTTTTGTCTGGAGCGCTTGATAGAGGGCGATATATTCGCCTGCGGCGCGCTGCCAGCCAAAGTCGGTCTGCATGCCAGTAGCGATCAGCTGCTGGAAGCGGGCCGGCTGCTCTTTCCAAGTGGTCAAAGCGCGCTTAAGAGCCCAGTCGATTCCCGCTTCGTCGGCAAAGTCAAAGGTGAAGCCGTTGCGCTGTGAGGGAGGAAGAGAGGAGGTTTCGCAGTCGAAGACGGTGTCGGCCAGGCCGCCTGTCATTCTGGCAATTGGCACGGTACCGTAGCGCATGGCGATCATCTGGGTGAGACCGCAGGGCTCGAAAAGAGAGGGGATCAGCAGCATGTCGCAGGCTGCATAGATCTGCCTGGCCAGATCTTCGTCGTGGCATAAGAGTAGAGCCACCTTTTTAGAGAGGGTGGCATCGGAAGCGATCTGTTTGGAGAGCGCCTCAAACTGCTCGCGCCAGACGGGATCCGATCCCGATCCTAAAAAGACAAATTGTCCACCTAACTTGGCAGTTTGTAGTAGTGCGTAGCGCAGTAAGTGTGGTGCCTTTTGGGTGGCAAGGCGGGTGATTGCTCCCACAAGAGGAAGCTTGGACGAGAGGGTGAGGCCCAGCTTTTTCTGCAGAAATTCTTTGTTGGCTCGCTTGCCCTCTTGAACATTCTTCGCTCCGTAACAGAGAGCAAGAGCGCGATCGGTGGCGGGATTCCAGGCGGCAAGATCGATGCCGTTGCCTACAGCAGAGAGTTTATGGCGATATTTTTGCAGCAGCTCATGCAGTCCCGATCCACCTTCGGGCGTCAGGATCTCGCGGGCATAGCCCTGCGAGACAGCCACAATCTGGTCAGCCAATATAATGCCTCCCTGTAGCAGGTTGGCGATGGAGGGGTGATTCTGCTCGATGAAAAGAGTGGGGTGGGGGATGCCTGCGATCAGCAGTTCGTGGGGTGCACAGCGCCCCTGGTGATGCAGGTTGTGGATGGTGAGCAGGGTGGGCGCTCTGCCCTGGAAGAGGTCGGTTAGGGCGGCTGTAGGCCAGTCGTGCAGATGGATCACATCGGCCTTTAAGCCCAGCTGCTGGTAGGCGCTGAAGGCAGCAGCGCAAAAGTAAAGGAAGCGAGGGGCATCATCCACCGCTCCATAGACGCACTCCCTGCTAAAATAATGTTTAGGATGGTGGGGTTCGAGCAGCAGGAGGGGGATGTCGTCGGTATCGGCCCGCCAGGCGCGGGTGAGGTAGCGCTGGCCTCCTTCGTTTGTCCAGATGCGGGTGGGGTCGGGGAGAAGCTGTCCCAGCCGGTTATAGTGGGCGCAATCATATTTGGGCAGGATGACTTCTACCTGATGGCCCAGCTCAATCTCGGCCCGCGCTAAGCCATGCACAACATCGCCAAGACCTCCCTGTTTCACAAAGGGGGCGCACTCAGAGGCGATGTGTAAAATTTTCATTCTTTATAGCTCCCTCTATGGCTTTTGGGAAGATGCCCGAAAAGTCATTTTCATTATGAAAAATTTGTCACATTGCAGCAACCAGCCTCTTTGCTTGGGACGAGAATCGCTTGCAGCTAAATCGCAGCAACCCTAAGATGTAGGATCACTTCTAGCGCTCTGGTGATTCCAGATGCGCAGATTAGCTGGGGCGTCGCCAAGTGGTAAGGCAGCGGTTTTTGGTACCGCCATTCGGAGGTTCGAATCCTTCCGCCCCAATAACTGGAGAGATAGGTGTCTTGCATTGCAAGCATCCATGACCAGGTCGTTGCCCGGTTCCTATCTTGCAAGTTGTAGAGATGGTGGGGCTTTTTTATGAAAGCGATCGCCATATCCTATCTCTCCCCAAAAATATAAGAATCTACCCGCGATGGAGATGCAACCATGAAGCTGACAGTTCAGGCGCGTCCTGAGGCTGATAAAACTGCCTCGAAGAGAATCCGTAGAGAAGGGAATATTCCCGCAGTTCTCTATGCACCAGGACAGGAGAATCAGCTCCTCACGGTGCATGGACCAGACTTTCATGCCGCGCTGCGCGAAATTCGCGGTGGAAGGCTTCCTACTACCCGTTTTGAGCTGCATATGGATGGCAAGGTTGTTCCTGTTTTGGTGAAGGAGATTCAATATCATCCTACCACATACCAGGTGGTGCACCTCGATTTCCTCGTGCTGCAGCCCTCGGTCAATGTCAATGTGAAGGTGCCCCTGATGTTCCTGGGTGCCGAGCGCTCTCCTGGCGTGAAGCTGGGAGGAAACCTAAGGCCGGTACTGCACCATGTTCCCGTCTGCTGTCCCTCCGATCAGATTCCGCAGCAGTTCGATGTCGATGTCAGCCATCTCGAGATGTTTCATGTGAAGCGTGTGGGAGAGATTGCTATGCCGAAGGGAGTGCGCCCTCTTCTTTCGGACAAAGAGGTGTTAGTGGTGGTGGCTAAGAGGTAATTTTGCCCCCCAAAAAGCTGCTGGTTGGACTGGGAAATCCTGGCGCTAAGTATGCCCGAACGCGGCATAACGCTGGGTTTTTGGTGGTCGAGGCTTTTGTGGCCCGGCATGGCGGTAGCTTTCGGGCGGCTCCTCTTTTGGGGGGAAGGCTGGCTGAGCTCACGCTGGGAGAGAGTGCTATCTGGGTCTTCGAGCCCAGCGGCTACATGAATGTGAGTGGAGCTCCTGTGGCGCGCTGTTTAAAGCGCGCAGCACTACCGCCTCTTTCTATGCTGGTGGTGCACGACGAGGTGGAGCTGCCCTTCGGCACCCTGCGAACCAAGCCGGGCGGAGGCACCGGAGGCCATAACGGTCTTCGAAGTATAGAGGCGGCTCTCCAAACGAGGGACTATCCAAGACTGCGCGTCGGTGTGGGTCGTCCCGAAGAGGAGAGTGGCGATCTGGCAGACTATGTCCTCGAGGAGTTTTCCCCTGCGGAGAGGGAGAAGTTCCCCCAGCTGTGGATAGAGGCCTGCGAGATGATAGAGAGTTGGGTGAGCAACGAAGTAACTAGTGAATGATAGGTTGATCATGGATCAAAAAAGGCAGCGTCTCTACGAAGGGATGTATATTTTGAGCGCCACCCTCAGCGATGATGCGAGGAAAAAGGCGCTGGACCGCGTCACCGATGTGATTGTGCAGTTTGGTGGCGAGATAAAAAAGATCTTTGATCAAGGCAGAAGAAAGCTGGCTTATGAGATCGATAAGAAGAGGGAAGGTCACTACTACCTGATCTACTTCGCTTCTCCTACCAGCGCCATCCGCGAGCTGTGGCGCGAATACCACCTCAATGAGGATCTCATCCGTTTTGTCACATTGCAGGCGGAAGAGGTTCCTGAGAAGATCGAGTTTAAGGTGCTTCAGCAAGAGCAGTAAAAAGAGGTGTTGTTGCATGATTCAAAGTGCTGAGATTCAGGATGATTCTGCGATGACTTCAGATCGACCGAGCGAGGCAATAGCGGGTCGCTCCTATGGCGAGCGAGGTAGCGCCGAAGGCGCTCGATCGGAAGGCGCGTAAAAGCGCCTGAAGATCAGTAGTTTCAATTATGCAATAACGCCGTAAAAGGTGACAAGATGAGAAAATCGCAAGAAAGACGAAGGAAGCAGTGCCCCTTCACTGCAGCGGGCATCCAAAAAATCGACTACAAAGATGTGCAGACGCTGCAACAGTTCATTACAGAGCGCGGCAAGATCATTCCTCGCCGTATCACAGGTGTATCGGCGCATCATCAGCGCCTGCTGACCCAGGCTGTCAAAAGAGCACGGCATATCGCTCTTCTGCCTTTTGTAGATCAGAGCTAATCGCGAGGAGAGAGAAAGATGGCCCACGAACTATTGTTGATTGAAGATGTGGAGGATCTCGGCAGAAGCGGAGATCTGGTACGTGTACGCGGAGGCTATGCCCGCAACTTTCTACTCCCCAGGCGTAAAGCGGTCGTAGCTACCAAGCAGACCCTACGCTTGCGTGAAAAGCTGCAGCAGGAGCGCCAGCAGCGCGCCGCAGAGGATCGCACTGCCTCAGAGCAGCTTGCAGAGCGCCTCACTGGACAGCATTTTCAGGTGGTGGTGAAGGTCGATCCAGAAGGTCATATGTATGGATCGGTCTCTGCTGTCGACCTGGTGGCTCTCCTGGGAGAGCATGGCTATGTGGTAGAGAAGAGACATATTCTTCTGCCGCACGCTGTGCGCGAACTGGGACTGCATAAGATCAACCTGAAGCTGAACGAGGGAGTCACCTCCCACTTCGAGCTTGAGGTGATTGCCGAAGAGCAGCCTCTGTAACGTTTTCTCTTGGCGCCCCTAAGTGGGCGCCTTTTTCTTTTGCCTTTGGCACTGCTCTGATAAGCTGAGCTTGGCCAAATAGTTTTTGATCCGGTACGCTTCCAAAATGTAGGCGTTGTAGGTTGTCGTGAGATTCGGTCCGCCTTTTTCCTTGGATCCCGTGTGGCGTTCGCGCAAGATTGTCGTGACCGGCGCAGCTGGCTTCATTGGCTCCTGTCTTGTTCGCTATCTCAATGATCTGGGCTGTGAGAAGCTGATTCTCGTGGACAATCTGAAGAATGGGGAGAAGTGGAAGAACCTGCTGGGCAAGCGGTATGAAGAGCTTTTACCCAAAGAGCAGCTCTTTTCTTGGCTACAGGGAAGAGAGGGCGAGCTAGCAGCCTTCTTTCACCTGGGCGCCTGCTCCGATACGCTCGAGATCGATGGCGACTATATCCTCGAGAACAACTATCGCTATACCGTCCGCCTGGCCGAGTATGCTCTCAAGCATGGTCAAAAATTCATCTATGCCTCCTCTGCCTCCACCTACGGCGATGGTGCGCTTGGCTTTGCCGACGATCACGACCTTCTGGAAGAACTAAGACCTCTCAATCTCTACGGCTTCTCCAAGCATCTCTTCGACCTCTGGGCTAAACGGCAGGGGGTCTTGTCACAGCTGATCGGCCTAAAATTCTTCAATGTTTTTGGTCCCAACGAGTTTCACAAGGGACGTATGGCCTCGATGGTCTATAAGATGCTGCCACCACTTCAGGAAAAGGGGTTGGTGCAGCTCTTTGCCTCCAACGAACCGGAGCGGTTTGCCGATGGCGAACAGAGCCGCGATTTTGTCTACGTGAAGGATGTGGTACGACTTTCGACACAATTTCTCGATGCTCCGGCTGTGGGGGGGATCTACAACATCGGCTCGGGTAGCGCCACCTCCTGGAACCGGCTGGCTAAGGCGCTCTGCCAGGCGGCGGGAGTGCCCGCGCGCATCGAATATATCCCGATGCCAGCTGCCCTCAGCCGTCAGTACCAAAACTACACCTGTGCGCCCATGAACAAGTGCTACCAAGCGCTCTATGGCACGGATCAACCTGCTGAGCCCGGCTACAGTCCCGAGGCGGCTGTTGAGGAGTGCGTCACCCGCTATCTCCTCCCAGGAGGCAGATGGTGAAGCTGGTTGGACTGCTGCGCCGTTTTCACCCTGTCCGCGTACTGGTGGTGGGCGATTTCATGCTCGACACCTACACCACAGGCAAGATTCGGCGCATCTCTCCCGAGGCGCCCGTTTCGGTTTTGCATGTACAGAAGCAGGAGTCGCGTCCCGGCGGAGCAGGCAACGTGGTATTGAACCTGCTGGCTCTAGGAGCCGAGGTGACTGCCGTGGGAAGGATTGGCCGCGATGTGGGAGGCGAGACCCTCTCGCGTCTTTTGGCACAAGAGGAGGGCTGCACCCCTCTTCTCTATCAAGAAGAGGGCTTTCCCACTCCTGTGAAGAACCGCTTCATCGCCGATGCGCAGCAGGTAATTCGGGTGGACTTTGAGACTCCCTCATCTCTTGCCGAAGAGCTAGAGGAGGAGATTCTACAGAAGCTGCCCTCCTGGCTCACCGGCGTGAATGTGGTGGCTATCTCCGATTATGCTAAAGGGTTTTTAACTAAGCCGCTCTTGCGCGCTCTCTGCTCTCAGGCGCGTCTGGAAGGAGTGCCGGTCATTGTCGATCCCAAGGGAGACGATTTCAGCCGCTATCAGGGCGCCTTCATGGTGAAACCCAATCTCTGCGAAGCCTATGCAGCGGCCAAGTTGCCCAAAGAGGCGCCGCTAGAGGAGGTGGCATCTGTACTCTTTCAGATCTGCGCTTGCGACCAGCTGCTCATCACTCGCTCCGAGGCAGGGATGACCCTCTTCGAACGCGGCGGTGGGCGGCAAGATTTCCCCGCTCGCCTGAAAGAGGTGAAGGATGTGACAGGTGCAGGAGATACTGTGCTGGCGATGGTGAGTGTCGCTGTGGCTAGCGGCCTCACATTGCCCCATGCTGCCGAGCTAGCCAACATCGCAGCGGGCATCGCCATCGAGAGGCTGGGCTGCGTCAGAGTCTCCCTCTCCGACCTTGCCGAGCGGCTACTGGCGCTCGATCTAGACAACAAGATCTTCGATGAAGAGCATCTCTTCGCTTTGAAACAATCCCTACAAGGCAAAAATTTCCGCGTGCTGGGTCTACACAGCCGCACAGGAATCACAGCCAGGGTGTTGCGCGCTATCAAGAGCCTTGCCGCCAAGAGCTCGGGGGAGAAGCTGATCATCTACCTCAGCGATAGCAATCCAGATGAAGAGTTTGTCTCGATGCTTACCTCGCTTGCCGAGGTGGACTTTGTGGTGCTGCAGAGCGAGAGCTTGCGACACCTCTGTCAGAGCCTCCACCCCCAAGAGGTCTACCACTTCGAGCGCGGCGAACTGATCTCTCTTAGCGACCATGCAGCGCTACTGCCTCAGCTAGCAAGTTGCTAGACT
This sequence comes from Rhabdochlamydiaceae bacterium, assembly GCA_027365315.1. GTDB lineage: Bacteria > Chlamydiota > Chlamydiia > Chlamydiales > Rhabdochlamydiaceae > DAHXNQ01. The sequence continues at coordinate 14,828 of DAHXNQ010000042.1, forward strand.
GCAATGGTTGAGCTGCCGTATCTTCCTTGGCTCTATTGGAGCCAAAGATGTCTGCAACTTCACCCGTCGATCCCCATCCTCTTGTCGCAAGATTTGACGAGCTGTTGAAGCTCGAACCAGATTGGAAGCTAAAGCAGACAGATGCAGCCAAAATCACCTTAAGAGAGTTCGCCTCACAACCGAAAACCTATTACGAGCGTCTTGATCGCGTGATGGGGAATCTCTCTCTATTTCGAGGATCTTCTTCGCGCTCTTGGGGAGAGCATTGGCATATTCTGCTTTTACGAGACAAGAGCCTGCTGCTGGTGGAGCCACACAATAGATCGACAAGTTGTGAGTATCTCAAGCCTAAAGTGGGGCGAAAGGCTTATACCATCTCCTCCTTCGAAAATCCGCCAATTCCTCAAGAATATCTTACCCAAAAATGTGCTCAGTTCGCTCTGTCTCACGGAATGGAGGCACGCCTGAACCGATTAGTGAGCAATCTAGAACATCCTGGCGCATTTCTGGTGAACCAATACATCAACGATTTTTTTCTTCCCCACAAACCGCTCCATGCGCAGTCACGGCTTCATCTGCTTGGCCCCTATCATCCTAAGGGAAACTTGGCCGAGGTGATGCATCTCTACTCTAGACAGTTGAAATCGGAGGAGGTGGATCGTTGGGATGCGCTGCTGCTGGATAACTACGATTCTTTAGCTACCGCTATTTCAGTGCTTCATAGCCAGGCTCTCTATCACGGAGATCTGAAAGGAGAAAATCTCTTAGTCACATCAGAGCTTGGAATCAAGCTCATCGATTTTGGCTCGAGCGACAACCTGCCGGAAAGAGGATTTTCATGGCGCGGGAATGCCGCCTATCAGCCTCCCATGATATTTCTACACAGCTATGCTGTAGATTCCTTTTATCCCGGCAAAGAGGCAGCAAGGCGTCAGGAAGGGCGCCTCAAAGTAGGGCGTATTTCAGCCTGTCGTGGAGATATCGTCGATCTCTATGCATTGGGTCTTCTCTTTTATCTGATGGCTGTCAAACAGGAGCCATTCTGGCTGCAGAGGGTTTTGGGAGATGAGGTCAACGAAAGCAATTGGGAAGAGAGCAAGAGAGCTTTCTTGTCAGGGTTTGATGCGTGGCATCTCCAGTGCAAGTGGCATGAGAACCCTCTAATCTGTGAGATCATCGCCCCGCTCACCTGCGACCGTTGTTGCACCCCAAATTGCTGTAAACCTATCACAGCTAGTCAACTAACAGAGAGGGTGCGGAAGCTTAAAGCGGCCCATCTAGCTGGGAGCTATCAGCTCCCCAGGTCCAACGAATTTCCCGGTCTCCTCGCATAACCGATATGAATGGGCCTCATAAAAAAGCGTAACTGTATGATTGTTAAATGCTTATATTTTTTTCATTCTATAAATTTTATAGCATTTTATATTGTTGACTAATTCCGTTTTGTCTATAATCGATTCGATTTTTAAGATTTAATTTTGTTCGGTTTATGGTTCAGCTAGCAAGGGTATCGCGCCATCCATCCACACAGCCAACTCCTATCGAAGGAGGGGTCGCTGCCCCTCCCCACAGCCTTCCTCTCAAAGGCGATTCCATTAACTCTTCCTCGCAGTCGCCAGAGAGAGGCGGCTTCTGTGGATGGATTGCTAAGGAGTTTCGGGGGCTGCTCGAGTTGATTCGCTCGCTCGTGCAGCGCCTGCTGGGTAAACAGCCCGAAGTGGCGCCCAGAAACGATAAGAAGGACGACCTCTCAATCGATAAGCCTCACAATCCACCTCAGAATGATGATGGAGAGAGGGAAGAGGTGGAGGTACCGGACGATAAAGAGGCTCCCCAAGGTGATCAAGAAAATCAGTTGCAAGAGGGCGACCTCAAACTGGATAGGCTCAAGATCTCACAGAAGGTAGACCTAAACCAGCCGCAGGGGGCAGCAGCAGCTGCCGCTAAAGAGGAGCTCCTGCCAGAGGATCTTCAGCCTCACGAAGAGCCGAAAAATCCGGCCGATATGCCAGCAGCCGCTCAAGCTTTGTCCGATGTTTTCAGGGCCATGCCGGATGAGCCCAAGATCACACAGAATGTGGACCAAAACCAACGCATCGACCTAAACCAGCCACAGAGGGCAGCAGCAGCCGCTGAAGGGCCTCTGCGAAAGGATCTTCAGCTTCCCAAAGAGCCGAAAAGGCCGGCCGATATGCCAGCAGCTGCACAGGTGGGAGAGGCAGATGTGCAGGCAGCTGCTCAAGCTTTGCCGGATGCTTTAAGACAATCGGTCATGCAGAGTTACCGTCAGGCTGCTCCGGTGGTAGCACAGCCATCTATAGCGCCCCCAGTAGTACAGCCATGGATCCAGCAAATACTCCAGAATTGGGACATGGTTAGCAAGGAATGCCTTGTGACTCAACTGACCCCCCCAGACAAGCAGGAGGCTCGTACAAAGCTGAGCCAGATACTTCCTATCGTTCCATTATTTTTGGATTTCACTAGGGCACATGGTCCCCAGAGTTTGTTAATTGCCGGAGATAAAAAAAAGGGGTCCTACAAGATCATTCTGAATCCATCTGGCAAGATCCTGCTCGTACTACTTGCAAGGGTTGCTGGAGGCACATTCAAGAAAAAAAGAGACGCCTACTGGTTGAATCCCCCGCTATCTCGAGGGCAGACCCTAGGAATGGGGGCAGTGGAACAAGCGAAGCAGGCTTACGCCTATCTGACAGCTGCAGGTGCGGAGTCGGCGAAACCACAAATGGAGCTGGAAGCAGGCCTCTGCGATTATATCAGCGGGTCTCGCGATCAGACTGGACTGATGACCACCTTGGATGTACGCTTTGAAGTAAGAAAGCCGCCATCCTTGCAGATTCCGGGAGTTCTCATGGAAGCGAGGCCTCCTGAGAAGGCTGTGCGCATGAAGCTGATGCAGGTCAACTGTAAGGGCGCTTTAGGTGGTACAGAATGGCAAAAAGTGATTGAGTGGCTCCGCACATTGAACCCGCAGCAGCGTGCTGTGGTCATTGTAGGTTGGATGCTTGAACTGGCTCAAGGATCGTGCACCTTTCATGAAACTACCGACCACATCCATTCCGATATCAAGCCCGAGAATGTACTCTTCAATATCGACTCAGCACGTGTTGTCCATTTGTGTTTGACAGATTATGGCCTAGCGCAACGTCGCGCTTCGCCATTTGCCTTCTCTGGAACTCCTCTCTTTTGGCCTCCATCGGCGATGCTATTCAATCCAACGGGTGTAGAGCAGCTCCGATCTATGGGAGGTGTTGATGCAGACTTCTTAAAGTGGCTTCTCGACACTCAGGCAGCGTTTAAAATATCTCCCCATGGCCGCCCCGATCGAATCGATATGCATGGCTTAGGACGTGTCTTTTATTTTCTGCTTACAGGAAAGCAGCTACCGAACTATTCGATGAATACTGCTAATGCTATGATGAAGACGGGTCAACCAATGGTCTTAGCGGTAATGGGGACATGCATGCCGCAGTTTGAAGAATGGCACGCTCAATGCAAGCAGCATTCTCATGAATTGGTGCAGCTGATTGCCTGGATGACGTCCGATAACTTTTTTAGACGTCAGGACGATCCCGAGGCGCTCAGGTGGACACCACCCACGGATGGTCAGCTGATCAATTGCTTAGCCGGTTACTTGGCACGGGCACAGGGGGGCCAGTTCTTCCTACCCGACTGCCGAACAGTACCGGCTTAAGGGTTCTACAAAGGTCTTGTGTCCACAATATCTGCGGACAAAATTCTACCACATCTGTCTTCAGCGGTCTTGTTGCGTAAATAAGAACTGTTGTCAGACTAAGAAGAAGAAAATTCTATTCGTTCGAGCAAGCTTATGCTGAGAGTTAGCCCCAGCCGGTTCGCTATTCGCAGCCGGTTCGCTATTCGCAGCCGGTTCGCTATTCGCAGCCGGTTCGCTATTCGCAGCCGGTTCGCTATTCGCTCACCTGCTCCGCATTACGAAGGCCCACTGGGCCTTCTTCATGTCTCCGCAGCCACAGGATCTTCTTCATGCTTTCGCAGTCGCCAGCCTCTCGATCCGCTGGTCAAGAGGGGGGTGGCTGGAGAGCAGCTCAATCAGACAGCCTGGCTTTTTGGCAGTGTGGATCTTGAACGCCTCCAAAGAGGGCTTGTCCACCTCGGGATCGTAGATGCGAGAGGAGGCTTTTAGGCTTTCCAGCGCTGCAATCATGTTGTCGCGGCCTGCTAAAGTGGCGCCGCCGCGATCGGCAGCAAACTCCCGCCGGCGCGAGTAGTAGGCAATCACCAGGCTGCCCAGCAGCATGAAGACTATCTGAAACAGCATCGTAAAGAGGATGAAGCTGCCGTAAGAGGAGCGCCCCCGCTGGCTATCTCTTCCCATGCCGGAGAGAACATAGGCCAATATCCTGGAGAGAAACATCACAAAAGCGTTCACAATGCCCTGCAGCAGGGTCATGGTGACCATGTCGCCATTAGCCACATGGCTGATCTCGTGGCCCAGCACCGCTGACACCTCCTCCTGAGACATCCTCTCCAGCAGACCCGAAGAGACTGCCACCAGCGCCCTACTGCGAGTAGGACCGGTGGCGAAGGCGTTGGGTTCGCTGGAACGGAAGATTCCCACCTCAGGGCAGCAGGGCAGCCCCGCCTGACGCGCTAGCTGGGCCACCTCGGTCACTAGCCAGCGCCCCTTTGGATCTTGCGTGGAGGAAGAGAGTAGCTCAATGCGCAGCATCCACTTGGCCATCTGTCGCGAGAGTGCCAGAGAGATCAGCGACCCCGCCATACCCCACACCAGGCAGAAGATCGCCAGCTGTCTCATGTCGAGTCCCTGCTGCGCCAGGTAGGGCTCGACACCCAGCAGACTAAAGAGCACCGATACGGTCAGCACCACCAGGGCATTGACTATGAAAAAGAGCAGAATACGCTTGGTTAGACCCATCTTTCACCTCACCGCTCCCAATTTACATGGCTCATCCTCCTCACGCAACGGACAAAAATAATAATTATAATAAATGGTTGGTAGAGACCTCTCCGAGGTGGTTGCAAAACTAATCGATGATTTTGCTGTCCGTTGTCCAGGGAAATTGCATGAAGAAATAGCTTGACACTTCTTGACGATATACTGAAATTCTACCCTCAATTGGGCAGCTCCGCCGCAGATATAGACGACCGCTTCGCGGTCGCAAGCCGCTTTCAGCGGCTTTTGGTAGTGCGGCGGAGCCGCCCATTCAGGCCGAGCTCCAGCAAAGAGCCCTCGAAGCGAAGACGAAGGGAGTGGCCTGGCTCCTCCCGCGAAGCGCCCTGTAAAAAATAGAGCCTCCAGAACGGAGCGGGGAGGGATAGATAGCGCCTCCGCGCAAACGCATAAAGCTGCGGAGCGGGGGCGCTAGATGCCCTCCGCAGCCCGCTTATGGAGGTTCTATTCTTTTACAGGCTGCGCTTCTGAGATGAGGCTGCGGAGACATGAAGAAGACCCGGTGGGTCTTCGCAATGCGGAGCAGGTGAGCGAATAGCGAACCGGCCGAGGGGGAACGCTGCCGCCGCGGCTGCGTGATCACATGCCCATCCCGCGCCCGGTCCGGTTG
>DAHXNQ010000025.1 GCA_027365315.1 Rhabdochlamydiaceae bacterium
TGAGCAAAGCGAACCGGGTACGAGCAGTTCTCGGACATCTCTCAGCCTATTTTTTTGTGTGAAAAGCTAAGAAAATATCGAGTTGAAGATTTAATGGGAACTTAGACAGGCCTTATCCGCAGCTATTTGCGCAACAAAGCCTCTGTGTGCTACTGTTACGCCCGCAGATTCCGAGTTTGGAGTGTCCCTCATGTCGTCGGTTAAGAAAAAAAGAAAGTGTAAAATCGCCAAGCATAAGCGTAAAAAGCGGAGCCGACGCGATAGGCATAAAACCAGAAAATAACGGTTAAAAATGTCCCTATGTGGACCTATCCCGACCAGTATGACGTTCTAGTTGTAGGCGCCGGCCACGCTGGTTGCGAGGCGGCGCACGCTTCTGCTCGAATGGGGGCGCGGACGCTTCTACTCACCATGAGTCTAGACATGGTGGCTAAGATGAGCTGCAATCCAGCTGTCGGCGGCACCGCTAAAGGCCACATAGTGCGCGAGATCGACGCCCTGGGTGGGATCATGGGTCTGGTGGCCGATGAGACCGCCATCCAGCTGCGGATGCTCAACTCCTCGAAAGGGCCCGCGGTGCGCTCGCCTAGATGCCAGTCGGACCGATTTGCCTACCAGGCTGCGATGAAACGCAGGCTGGAAGAGGTGCCGAGGCTGGAGCTGAAGCAGGGCACCATCGAGGCGCTGGTGGTGGAAGAGGGGCGGGTCGTTGGCGTGGTGACCCAGGAGGGAATTCTCTACCAGGCGCGTACGGTCATCCTCTCTTCCGGCACCTTCATGCGCGGCATGATTCACATTGGCGATGTGCAGCTGGAGGGTGGCCGGGCAGGCGATCGACCCTCTATTGGTTTATCAAAATCTCTTGAATCTCTCGGATTTGAGCTGAAGCGTCTGAAGACCGGTACGCCCCCTAGGGTGCACCGCCGCTCGATCGACTTTTCGCGCACTGAAGAGCAGTGGGGTGATGAGGGGGTGCGTTTCTCTTTTGATCCTGAGAGCAGGCCCCAACTGCCACAGATCTGCTGCCACATCACCTACACCAACGAAGAGACTAAGCGGGTGATCCAGGAGAACCTGCACCGCTCTCCACTCTACTCCGGCAAAATCAAAAGCGTAGGTCCGCGCTACTGCCCCTCGATTGAAGATAAGATTGTACGGTTTGCCGACAAAGAGCGGCACCAGATCTTTCTGGAGCCAGAGGGTCTTGAGACGGCCGAGATCTATGTGAATGGCATCTCCTCTTCTCTTCCCTTCGATGTGCAGCTGAAGATGCTGCACACCATATCCGGTCTAGAGAGAGCCGAGGTGATGCGGCCCGCCTATGCGATTGAATATGACTATCTGATCAGCGGACAGATTAGCCCCACACTTGAAGCGCACAGCGTGAAGGGGCTCTTCTTTGCTGGACAGATCAACGGCACCACCGGTTATGAAGAGGCGGCGGCACAAGGTTTGATCGCGGGGGCCAACGCCGCCTGCCAGGTATTGGGCAAAGAGCCCTTTATTTTGGGCCGGTCTGACGCTTATATCGGCGTGATGATTGACGAGCTAACCTCTCGCGAACTAGACGAGCCCTACCGCATGTTCACCAGCCGCGCCGAATACCGGCTATTGCTACGGCAGGACAATGCCGATAGCCGCTTGACGCCTAAAGGCTATCAGCTAGGTCTTGCCACCGAAGAGAGATATCAGCGCCTGCTCGCCAAGCAGCAGAAGATTGATGAGACCAAGCTGCTGCTGCGAGAGAGCCACCGCAAAGTGGAGGAGAGAAGCTGCCAGCTGGCGCAGTTGCTGACAAGGCCCGAGTACAACTACGCACGTCTGCTGACCGAGTTTTCCGATCTAATCCCCAACCACGATATCGAGGTGCATGAGCAGGTGGAATTTGACCTGAAGTATGAAGGATACATCCGTCGCCAGCTGCAGGAGGTGACTAAGATGGCCTCGATGGAGCAGCTGAAGATTCCCCCCGATCTAGACTACCAATGGATTACGGGCCTAGGTACCGAGGCGAAACAGCGACTGATGCGCTTCCGACCTCACACGCTAGGTCACGCCTCGCGCATTTTTGGCATCTCTCCCGCCGATGTATCGGTGCTGATGATCCATCTACAGAAACGGCACCAAAGGTGACGAAGCTCAACCTGCTGCATCTGAAGGAATACCCCATACTCGAGCAGCTGCGTCTAGAGGAGAAGCTTCTTCAGGAGAGCGAAGAGAACTGGTGCATCATCAATGAGGGAAGTCCCCCCGCTATTGTGATGGGAATTTCTGGTAAGCCCGAACTTCTGATCTGTCCCCAGAAGTTGGCCACCAAACCGATTCCGGTGATTCGCAGGTTCAGCGGAGGGGGTACTGTGGTGGTGGATGAAGAGACGCTCTTTGTCTCCTTCATCTTCGCTGCCGACGCGCACTCTTTTCCCGCCTACCCCGAGCCGATCCTGCGCTGGAGTGCTAGCCTCTACGAAGAGCTGTTTGCAGGTCTGCCTTTTGCTCTGCGCGATCAGGACTATGCAATTGGAGAGCGCAAGTGCGGCGGCAATGCGCAGTACATACGCCGTGGGAAGTGGCTGCACCACACCACCTTTCTCTGGAACTTCTGCCCCACCAAGATGAGCTATCTGCTCTATCCTCCCAAAACTCCCAGCTACCGCCAGGGTAGAGATCACGAGCAGTTTCTCTGTAAGTTGCATCAATTCTTCTCTTCGCCCGACGAGTGGGTAGAGCGACTGAAACAAGTGCTATCTCTTCGTTATGAGATGACGGAACTGGCCGTTGCTCTCAAGGGAGAGCCGAAGAGTCCGCCGCGTACTGTGCTTGTGTAGAAAAAGCTGCTGTAAGGGGTTCGGGAGAGCGCCTCCATCACCTAGTAGACTAGGTGGGATCGCTTCCCAGAGCGCCTTCCATAGACATAAGGAATTCTCTACCTAAGCAGAGGTCCGCTACTTCCGGAGGTCTGGCGTCGTGATCCCCTGGATCATAAACATCGTGAGTGGGGCATTTTATAGCCCGCCCCGGTATCCCTTACAGCAGCGCAGGCTATGGTAACAGCTGGAGATGCTTCCCTCCAAGCAAAGTTAGGAATGGGCGTCGGGGAGGCTAAAGAGATCGGCTAGTGATTTTTTTACTACGTCGCGGCCGATTTTGGCGATCGACTCGGTAAGAGGTATCCCCTTAGGGCAGACCTGCACGCAGTTCTGTGCATTGCCACAATCGGTGACGCCCCCCTCTTCCATCATAGGAACGAGCCGCTTATCTTTGCTGTAGCTGCCTACCGGATGGGAGTTGAAGAGGCGCACCTGCGAGATGGCGGCGGGGCCGATGAAGGAGGAGTGCTCGTTCACCTGCGGGCAGGCTTCGGAGCAGACGCCGCAGGTCATGCAGGTAGAGAGCTGATAGAGCTCCTGCTGCAGGCGCGGAGCGATGCGGGGACCAAAACCCTGATCGAGCGAGTTATCGGTTTCGATCCAGCCCCCGATCTTTTTTAGATTCTCAAACATCAGATCGCGATTGACCACAAGGTCTCGCACGAGGGGAAACTTGGTCATGGGGGCGAGTGTCACAACCAAGCCACCTGTCGAACGCAGCAGATCTTCGATGAGAGCGGTGCAGCCCTGGCGCGGCTTGCCGTTGATCAGCATGCTGCAGGAGCCGCACACCTCTTCGAGGCAGCCCTGCTCCCAAGCGACGGGAGCGACCCGTCTACCATCGCATGTGATCGGCTCTTGCTGCACCTTCATCAGCGCAGCGGTGATATTGAGAAAGGGAGTTTTCTCGAGAGGAAACTCTTCCCAATACTGCTCGCCAGTGACGCCGCGTAGAATTTTTAGGATGAAATGCTCTTCCACGATCCGAGATATAAAATAATAATTTTTACACCGGAAGCTGAATGTTCTTCGGTATGTTCTTCAGCTCAGGCTTGGTCTTCTTGGCAGTGCTGTAGTCGCGAGGGATGGGGTCAAGATGGCGGATATCGACGGGGCGGTAGCTGATCTCTGGTTCGCTATGCGCTACATAACGCGCCATGGTGGTCTTCAGCCAATGAGCATCGTCGCGCGCGGGATATTCCGCTTTGTAGTGGGCACCGCGAAGCTCGTTGCGTAGCAGTGCTCCCTTGGTGATGACCAGCGCCACCTCAAGCATCGAGGCAAACTGGTGAGCGAAGGCAAAGGTCTGGTTGAGCTGATGACCGCGGTCGTCTAACCTGATTCTCTGGTACCGTTCGCGCAGCTCTTTGAGCCTCTCTATGGTTTTGGCAAGGTCGCGGTTGTTGCGGTTGACGGTGACATGGGCCACCATCTGCTCTGCCATCTCGTCATGCAGCTTGTGGATATTTTCGGGGCCATCGCTCTGTAGCAGCCCTTTTTGGATCGCCTCTTCTTTGTGCAGCGCTTCGTTGAAGATGGCGCCGGTAGGAGGCTCGCGACCCAGCTTTTCGTTCTCGAGATAGCGCGGCACCTCCATGCCGGCCACCAATCCTCCAAAGATGCAGGAGAGGAGCGAGTTGGCTCCGAGGCGGTTGGCACCGTGATACTGAAACTCCGATTCGCCCACATTAAAGCAACCAGGAAGATTAGTCATCTGACGGTAGCGCAGGAGGCGATCTGGATCGTCTGCAGCGGGCCAGTCGACCCAGATGCCGCCCATCGAGTAGTGGACGGCGGGGAAGATCTTCATCGGCACTTTCTTCGGATCTTCGCCGGTGAACTTACGGTAGATCTCGAGCACCGAGGTCAGTTTGTTCAGCGTTGATGAGGGTAGATGAGAAACGTCGAGGTAGACCTGCATCTTCCCATCGATGCCTAAGCCCAGCTCGCAGATGCGCAGCATTTCGCGTGAGGCGATGTCACGCGGTACCAGATTGCCAAAGGCGGGGTACATCTCTTCCAAGAAGTACCAAGGCTTGCCGGTGACGCCGCAGGGGATCTCTTTGCCGTTAGGGGCAAGGATCTTCTTGTTTGAGTTGCCATAGACCCAGATGCGCCCTCCCTCTCCGCGCGTACTCTCCGAGATGAGACGCAGCTTGTCCTCGGCTGGAATGGCGGTGGGGTGGATCTGGATGAACTCTCCGTTGGCGTAGTAGGCGCCCTGCATGAAAAGGCGACCGCTTGCGGCACCGGTGCAGAAGGTGGAGTTAGTCGACTTTTTGAAGATCAGTCCTGGGCCTCCGCTGCCGATCACCACAGCATCGGCGCGTAAGACCTGAAGACGCATGTCAAACAGATCCATCATCACAATGCCACAGGCGTGGCCACGCTCGTCGAGGCAGAGGCGCAAAAACTCGTGATGCTCGAACTTCTCTACCCTTCCCATCGCCTCATAGCGACGCACCTGCTCGTCCAGCGCGTAGAGCAGCTGCTGACCGGTGGAGGCGCCGCAGAAGGCGGTGCGGTGGTAAAGAGTCCCCCCAAAACGTCTAAAGTCGAGCAGCCCTTCGGGTGTGCGGTTGAAGGGACAGCCAAACCGCTCCATCATGCGGATGATGCCAGGGCCGGCAAGACACATCTCTAGTATGGGCGGCTGATCTCCTAGAAAATCACCCCCCTTGATGGTGTCGTAGGCGTGGATGATGGGCGAGTCATCTTCCCCCTTCATGTTGACGGCGGCGTTGATGCCTCCTTGCGCACAGACCGAATGGGAGCGCTTCACCTTGGTGACCGAGATGAGCTTCACATGGCAGCCCTGTTCGGCTAGCCGCATGGCGGCTGAAAGACCTGCAAGGCCGCCACCTACAACAATGACCAGTTTTTCTGTCATATATAGTAGCTCCCCCAAACGGCGGCTAATCCCATGAAGCCCATCAGAAACATGAGGCCGGTACAAAAGTGAACCATTTTGCCGTGACTCCTGCGACTCAAGATGACTCCCCAGGTGATCAGAAAGGTCCAGAGACCGTTAAAGGCGTGGAAGACAGCCGCCAGCACAAAGAGAGTGTAGAGTGCTACATAGATTGGATTCTTAAAGGTGTCGCGCACAGTGAGCAGTGTGGCGGTTCCAAAATCGGAGGCCTCGGCCACCAGCTCTCCGGGAGCAAGATGGAAGCTGTTAAGCACCTTGAGGCGCTCTTCTGTGGCGGTAGTCAGCTCCTGCTGTAGCTGAGCTGCACTGTAGAGCTGCACATCCAGCTTGAGTGCCAACTTGTAGAGACCGGGATCGGAGTGCAGCTGCACAAAATAGAAGCGGCTGCTTCCCATCCATGCATCCTGCGGATATTCGATGAAGCGAAACTTCACCACATGCAGCACCAGCGCCACCAGCAGCACCCAAGAGGTGATGCGCTGCCAGGTGTAGGCGCGGTTGCGGCCATACTCGGGCAAAAAGGGCCTAGTGCCGCCGTGGGCGCGGATGGAGTTGGGTTTAGCAGAAAGGGCGTAGCGCACGCCCCAGATCATATGGAGAGCAAAGGGAACACCGAGTAAAAAGAGCTCGATTGCCTGAAGGTAGGGAAGGTTGTGAATCCAGTTGACCATCCGCACAAATCCCTGACCATTATCTCCCAGCCAGAGAGCTGCTTGGGAATTGGTCAGCAGATGCTCCATCAGAAAGAGCACCATCCAGAGTCCAGCGAGCGAATGGAGCCTTCTCCAGACAAACGCCCGCGGTAGCACCTCTGACTCGTCCGCCGCTTCCATACTCGACCTCTTCTCTACAGAGAGGCGATTCTGCCAGACATCTAAATTTTTAACATCTATCCAACAGAAGGGATAGAAAAGAGCTGGGTGGCTGAGACGAAAACAGACTCTTCACGCAGCTGGAAGGCCGTTTGACGCAAAAACAGACCGCGGGCTAGCCTTGCGGCGTGAAGGAGGTGGAAGATGAATAAAATCATATCCCTCGTGGCCTGTTTCTGCATGACAGCCGGTGTCGCAGCATCTGCTGGCGAGATTGACTATAGCCACTGCGAGTCTCTTCAGGATGTCATAGCAAAAGAGACTTGCGAAATCGCAGATACCAATTCAGTTGATCATGATGAGTTAGCCCAACTCTACGTTTCTAGAGGAGAGAGCCATCTGATAGGTGCGCAATATGAGAAGGCTCTCGAGGACTTTCAGTGTGCCTATTCTCATCTGGAACATTCTCGTGATTCAGAAGCCGCTGAGGCCATTGCATTCAGAGCGACATTCGGAGAAGTCATTAGCTGTGATAATCTGGGCCTGTATAAACAGACTTGGCAAGCGATAGAGCGCCTTCAAAAGATAGTAGATCAGATTGGCTGTGATGATTGCATAGAGCATCGTCCTCACCTTGGAACGTCTACCCATGCCATGCATCTACGCAATATGATCGCTACTTGCAGATATGAGGGAAACAGAGCGGGTAATCAAGATAACTATGATGACATCGTGGGGCCCAATCAGCCTCCAGACTCAGATTGGTGTGAGGAAGTCGTAGTTGGTACAGCTCTAGCCATGCAAACCATGGCAGCTCTAACACCTAATCGGCCCGTTATGGTCATTCTTATGGGCGTCATAGAAGCTCTCAAACAGAGAGGTCTTAAGTGCTGTCAAGCGCGCGAATTTTGGAAGGCTTGCGTAGCTCCCGTCGCCAGGAAATGGAAGGAATGGAAAGATGCGATGGAAAAATTTGGCATGGTCCCGGACAAGTGTATTTAGCAAGGGCAGGTGAAGGATGAATAAAATCGCATTCCTCCTATTGTCAATACTCGCTGGCGATTCTTTTTGTAATGCTTGCGATTTAGAAAATATAGCAAAGAACCCTGGGCTGTATCTAAATCCGCAAGATGTTCCCATCTTCTTTGAGGATAGTCCCCTAACTGGAATGGCTGCTTTTGCTCTGATTCCCCCTTTTGTTAAGCAACCCGAAATGCAAAAAAAAATAAGACAAACCATTGAGGAAGAACTGAGAACGGCGGGTGAGGTAGTTCAGCTGAAATGTGAAGAGATGCGCGGATTTGGCACGGGAAACTTTCTTGTGATCCAGATGGGCAATGTTACAGCGTGGAATGGAACTGAAACCGATATGTCGCGGATTTCGCTTCATGTCGAAACTAGCGTCGATATTCGCAAGACGGGGATGAATACCTTTCCGATGGTCTGGACGATTAACGCCTTTTTGCAAGGACAAATTTCCTCTCTTCCAGAAGGAGAGCTTCTGAAAGCGCTTCAAAAGCTCATTCACGAATTCGTTCAAAACTACCAATACGCAAATCAAGAACAGAAGAAAAGAGCAGTGTTTTACGTTTACGAGTGAGTCAGTTAGCTAACTGAAGGGATAGAAAAGAACTGGGCGGCGTTCTGGCGGGTGGCTGAGGCGATCTCTTCGAGGGAGAGGCCGCGGAGGGCGGCAAGACAGGCGGCGGTCTCGAGGATGAAAGCCGGCTCGCAGAGCTGCCCGCGGCGCGACTGGGGTGCCAGGTAGGGGGCGTCGGTTTCGAGGAGCAGAGATTCTAGAGGTAGCTCTGCCGCCAGATCGCGCAGAGACTGGGCATTCTTGAAGGTGAGGATGCCACTGAGAGAGATCTTCCAGCCGCGACGTACCGCTTCGAACGCCTCCTCTTTGGTGCCGGTGAAGCAGTGGATCATACAGCGATCGCTAGGATAGACTTCGTCTGCTACGGCGAAAAGATCGGCAAAGGCGCCGCGGCAGTGCACAAAAAGTGGGAGTGAGAGACGCAGGGCCAGCTTCAGATACCGACGTAGCCAGCTCTTCTGCTCCTCTTTGTCGTGCGACTCTTGCAGATAGTCAAGACCAGTCTCGCCAATGGCGATCAACTGACCTGCGCTGGCTGCGCGCTCCACCTCTTCGTAAAACGGATCGACAGCTCCTGTGACATCATGCGGCGGCGCTGCGGCAGCGAGATAGACCCAATGGAATCTCTTGGAGAGAGCAAGGCCGCGCCTCATCTCATCTGCGTCGGTGCAGACATTAACGATTTGCTGCACTCCTGCGGCGTAGGCTCTATCGAGCATCGCCTGCGGATCATCTACAAAATTGGATGAGCAGAGATGAGCATGTGCATCAAACAGATGAGTTTCTTTTTGAAATGATAGCGTCACCTGGACTATGTACCGAGAGTAGAAACCAAGGAACCTATCATGGTGTCACGAGGCGCAAAAAGTTTCCCTCTATTTCTACTGATGAGCATGGCAGCCTATGCGAGCGTTACAACCGGAACCGCTCTGACCTACGAAACTTCTAACACTCTTCCGCCTCAGACGATCACACCGCAGACAGGGCCTCACATGTGTCGCTGGTCCAATTGGATGGTCGAGGCGAGCGCTCTGGTTTGGCAGGCGCAGATGGAGGGGTTAGAGTTTGCTCAAGGGGGCGTCTCTTCTAGCGGAGCAGTGGGAGAGGGCCATGTCGGTCATCTCAGCTCCAACTTTAAGCCTGGCTTCCGCGCTGGTATAGGACTGAATTTTCGCCACGACGGATGGGAAACGCTGCTCGACTACACCTGGTTCCAGAATCTCTCATCACACGGCGAGACCGGATCGTCAAACCCCTCTCTTGTGAACACCATCCCTACTGTCAATTCTCCTGCAGGAGCTGGTTCTATCTATAGCCTCTCCTCTGCTTCGGCCCATTGGAAAGTGCAACTGAATACTCTGGATTGGGAGCTGGCGCGCAGCTTCTACCTCAGCCGTTATTTCACCTTACGTCCCTTTACGGGGCTGAAGGCGGCTTGGCTCTATCAGCATTACAATGTGGACTATCTCCTGCCCACCAATACGGCTTTCTCCCAAATTCGCCTCAACCATGGTCAACAGCTGCGCGGTGTGGGGATTCGCTCGGGGCTGAACGCCTCTTGGCTCTTTGCCAGCCACTGGGCGCTCTATGGCAACTTAGCTTTGACAGCGCTTTGGGGAAGTTATAACTGCTGGAACAAAGAGACAGATCTGGTCGCCTCGAGCTCCAATTCGATCATCTCTGCTCATACGCGCGATGAGTTTCATACCATCAAACCGGTGATTGAGTGGGGCATTGGGATGACATGGCAGCTCTGGTTCTGGAGCCACCGCTACCGCTTCACCTGCCAGGCGGGATGGGAAGAGCAGATCTGGATTAACAATAACCAGTTCCTGGGACAGATCCCTCTGCGTCAAAAAGGGGACCTCACCTTCCAGGGACTAACAGTTACCTTTAGACTGGATTTCTGATAGTTGCCCTGGCAACTTCTCGGAAAGGAGACTTTAAGCAGTGGCCCATCCTCTCTTTTCTGCATTCTCTCAGACTGACTCGTTCGGGAAACTGATCTTTTTAGGGCTCTACGCCCTTTCCGCCATCACCTGGATTGTGCTGCTGCACAAGGGGTGGCAGCTGCGCCAGCTGAAGCGTGCTGGCGACGGAATTTGGGAGCTGATACAGAGCTCCTCGAGGCCTCTGATGGAGTGGAAGCTGCCCACGGGCACACCGCTCACTAGCATCTACCTAGCGATGCGCGGAAGATCGGCTCAGCTACTCGAGAAGAATCACTTTTTCCACGCGCGCGGCGAGATTGACAAAGGGCGAGTCTTTCTCTCTCCCTCTGATCTCGAACTGATCGAAGAGGCCTGCCAGCTGGCCACCATCACCGAAGTGAAGCGGCTGCAGCAGATGGTGCCGATGCTGTCGCTTGCCACCACGCTGGCCCCCTTCCTCGGTCTTCTGGGGACGGTCTGGGGAATTTTGGTCAGCTTTGGAGCTCTACAGACAAGAGGAGGATTCTCCTCGAGTCAAGAGGTGCTAGGGGGTATTTCCACCGCTCTTGCCACCACTGTGCTAGGACTTCTCATTGCCATTCCCGCTCTGATTGGACACAGCTATTTGCAACAGGCTGTGCGCTCGGCCACCTACGAGATGCAGCGTTTTGGCTACCGACTTCTTGCCGAACTGAAACTGGAGTATGGGAGGGTGGAATGAAGAGCCCGTTTCTGTGGGGAGAGAATGAAGATCCTACGATCAATCTCACTCCTCTCATCGATGTGGTCTTTGTTCTGCTGATCACCTTCATTGTGGTAGCGCCTCTTCTTCCCAGTGACCGGATTCAGCTGCCTCCCGCACCGAAACGAGCGGTGGCGCTGAAATCGGAAGTCAGCTCGCCCATTTCGCTAGAGGTGCGCGCCGACGATACCATCTGGCTGAATGGTGCTCTGTTGCGCCATGATGAACTGAATGCTGCTCTGGTAAGAGCACGAGCTGCGCATCCAGATGTGCGCCCCCTTCTCTACCACGACCGCAGTGCGCGTTTTGGCACCTACCAGATGGTGAAGAACGCCTGTGAAGAGGCGGGTTATGAAGAGCTCAATCTTGTACTCGAGCCTTAGATGCCCCCCAGAAAACTGATTGTCACGGTTCTGCTACTGCATGCCCTCTGTCTGATGGCTGGTCTTTTCATCGAGCCAAGGCCTGTGAGAAAGCTGGCCACTCTTGCAGTGCAGACAGTGACATTGAAACCCAAACAGGTGGCTTCGCCCTCTTCGGTACAGCCCTCGACTCAGAAACAGACAGCAGCGCCTGCGCCTGCTAAACAGAAAGTGGTTGCGCCCGTAAAAAAAGCTCCACCTCCTAAGCCACCAGCTGCCAAACCACCGACTCCAGTTAAAAAATCCCCAGCTCCTGTCAAGGCTCCGACTCAAGCTCCACCGGCTCGCGTTCAGGCACCACCTACCTCCCCAGTACCGGAGGTTCCAGCTGATTTGGTGCAAAAGCTCGACGAAGCTATTGCGAAAATAGGGGCGAAACCAGATAAGCTGCTCTCGGAGGGATCCATCTCCCCTCCTCTGGAGGAGAGGCTAAAAGCCGATCCGTCTGCAGAAGAGAGCGTCGCTCTTCCGCTTTTTGCGGGAGTGAGCGAAGAGTATGCTGCAGCTGCCGGTGGCTTCTTTCAGAAGCTGCTGACTCTTCCGGAGAAAGGGGAGGTGGTGGTCGAGATTCTGCTGTCGAGTGAAGGCCGCATCGACGAGGTCTTGGTGGTACGCACCGAGAGCGAGAAGAATGGCGAGTACCTGAAAAAGCAGCTGCTCCACCTCCAATTGCCACCCGAGGCCCGGCCGGTACAGAAGACTGGCAAAGCCGGTGGAGCATCGAAGTGGCTGGTGACCTTTTGCCCTGAGGCGTAATAAGCTGTATGCGTAGACCCTACTTTTTTTCTCTCTTCCTCCTAGCAGCTCCCTGGCAACTGGCAGCTGCTCCCACTCTTGATCAGCAGATCCGCGTGGAACTGTCTGTTAGAGAGACTATTTCACCAATCTACCTGGCCGGCTTCCGCGTGAAGCAGACAAACGGCAAGATCTCTTCGGTGGGACGTCCGCATTACATCACTCAGCTGGAGTCTATTCTAGAGACCGACTTCCAGCGCGCCGCCAGGACACGTGTGCTGCCGCGGCAAGAGCTGAAGGAGACGCTCCTTCAGGGAGAGAAGGAGGGGGCGTTCGATTCTAAGAGCTGGCGCGATGCAGGAGCGACCCATGTGATCCAGTGCCAGATTCTAGACGACAAACTGACGGCTACTGTCTTTACACCAGAGACCGGCTCGCTGAAGCACTTTCCTCCCATGACTCTCACAGGAGAGCTGATCCGCGACCGCAGACAGCTGCACAAGCTGGCCGATTCCATCTACCGCGCCCTCTTCAATGAAGAGGGAGTCGCCTCTGCAAAGATTCTCTACTCTCTTCAGCCTCGCAATCAGAGCAACAATCCAGACGAGTGGAAGGCGGAGATTTGGGAATGCGACTGGGATGGCGCTGGAGTGAGACAGCTCACCCACGATGGAAGCTACAACATCACCCCCGTCTTTGTTCCCAACATGTCGGGTACACTGCCCGATCGCTATCTCTATGTCTCCTACAAGATGGGACAGCCGAAGATTATGTTTGCCACCTTCAAAGATCAGGTGGGCCACAATCTGATTAGGCTGCGCGGCAATCAGTTCCTACCCGCCATCTCACCGAAGCTGGACAAGATCGCCTTCATCTCTGACATCTCTGGGCGCGCCGATCTCTTTATCCAGAATTTTCATCCCGAGCAGGGGCTGGTTGGCAAACCAATCCAGCTCTACTCCTATCCCAACGCAACGCAGGCCTCTCCCACATTCAGCCCCGACGGCAGGAAGGTGGCCTTTGTCTCCGATCGCGATGGATCACCGCGCATCTTTGTCATCTCGGCAGAGAGCAGCGGTAGGCGTCAAGAACCAACCTTAATCACCCGCGAGAATAACGAAAACAGCTGCCCCGCCTGGTCGCCCGACGGCAAGAAGATCGCCTACAGCGCCAAGATCGACGGTGTACGGCAGATCTGGGTCTATGATTTCGAGACTCATCAGGAGAGACAGGTCTCCTTTGGAGCGGGAAATAAAGAAAATCCTTCCTGGGCACCCAACAGTTGCCATATTGTGTTCAATAGTTGCGATGAGCATGAGTCGGAGCTGTACGTGGTCAACCTAAACAAGACCGAAGTGGTCAAGATTTCGAAGGGTTCCGGAAAGAAACAGTACCCCTCATGGGGCATGCCGAAGAGGTAACTGAAGATGAAATGGTTGTACGGAGCGATGGCACTTCTTCTAGCAGCGGGCTGTCAAAGTCGGCCTGCAGGAGTGTGGGAAGGGGGAGAGACCTCCTATGCGAAAAACCTGAGCGAGCGCTCTTTCTGGGGGAACCAACTGGAGAGCAGCCTCGCTCTTGGTGAAGATGAGTTTCTCGGCCCCAGTAGCGAAGAGTTCATTCCTCTTGCCGAGGATGACTTAAGACCGCAGTTGGCCAGCCAGGCTTTACCTCCTCTTCCTATAGCACCTGGCGAAGCTGGAAGCGGGCTGCCCCACATGAACCAGTTTGCGAAGCCAAACGAATGGCTTGCCTCTGTCTTCCGCACCATCTACTTCAATACTGACGAGTATGTAGTACGTGAGAAAGAGTATCTGAACTACGTCAACCGCATGGCGGCCTACTTAAAAGAGCATCCCAAAACCTACATCGTCGTCGAGGGACATTGCGATCAGCGCGGCCCTTCCGCCTATAACCTAGCTCTTGGGACTCGAAGAGCACAGCAGGTGCGCACTCTGCTGCTGCAGCGCGGTGTACGCAACGAGCAGATTCACACTGTCTCTTATGGCAAGGAGAAGCTGGCTGATCCTGCCAATAACCGCCTCGCCTGGTCCAAAAATCGCCGCGTGGAATTTAGGATTCACGAAAAACCATGAAGCATCGTATCACCCTTCTTTTGCTTCCGCTACTGTTAACAGGATGCGGATCGCAATTGGCTCTTTTAAGTCAGCGTAGGGACAAGGTGGAGCTGAATGAGCTCCGCATGGAGATCGCTGACCTGAAAGAGACGATCGAGTGCTATCAGATGGAGCTACAGACTCTGGAAGAGAGAATCTCTGAGGAGCGGGCGCGTAGCGAACGAGATCATAAAACCTTCGCCTCCTCTTCTAGCAAAGAGGAGCGCTTTCTGCAGGTGGATCGCCGCATCGCCAAATTGGAGGAACTGCTGACCCGTTCGACTTTAGAATGGAGCCAGAAAATGAAGATGGTGGAGACAGAGGTGGCCCACTTTGCCGATCTTCGCTCCACCCTGCAGCAGATCAGCAGTGCGATGCGCCCCGCTAATCAATCAAAGTCGGTTCGCCACCTAGTACGACACGGCGATACATTACAGAAGATTGCGGACGAACATGGCACATCGCCAGAAAAGCTTCGCAAGATCAATTCTCTCTCCTCGGATAAAATTCTAGTAGGGCAGGAGTTGCTGCTTCCTTCAAAATAGATAGCCATGGTGCCATCACGCACAGATCCTATCGCTATCTTTGATTCTGGCTTTGGCGGACTCTCTGTCTACCGCCAGCTACGAGAAACTCTGCCCTCTGAAACTCTTCTCTATTTTGCCGATACTGCACATCTACCCTACGGTACCAAAAGTGCTGAGGAGCTGGCCAGCTGCGTCAGAGCTGCGATAGGGAGGTTGATGCAGCTGAAGGTGAAGATGGTGGTGGTGGCCTGCCACACTGCCTGGACAGGAGCAGATCAGGTGTGGCGACAGGAGTGCCCCGTGCCACTTGTGGAGATAGCTTCGGCGCTGGTAGCTAGCATGGAAGAGGCGCCACCTAAGCGAGCTCTTCTATTGGCGACAGAGGCGACTGTTCGCTCTGGCTACTACAGCAAGCTGCTTCCAGAGGTCTTTGACAGACTGGAGTATCTGCAGCAGATCAGCTGCCCACAACTGGTGACTCTAGTGGAAGAGGGGCGCACCGACAATGAGAGCGCACTACCGGTGATCGAGCAGCTGCTGAAGGAACAGAAGGACTGTTCATTCGACTCTCTGCTGCTGGCCTGCACCCACTTCTCCTTTTTAGCAGAGCCGCTTCAAGCCTATCTCGGACTTCCTGCGATCGATCCAGCTGCTCACTGCGCCAAAATGGTACAGAGAGTTCTAGAAGAGAAGGATCTGTTCGCGCGCAAAAGCGCAGGCAACGAGCGATTTCTGGTCTCGGGGGATCCCATCCTTTTTACGCGCTTCATTTCTCACTACCTTGACAACCAACGATGTGGTACTCTTTTTCCCCTTGTTATCAGAGATAACATCTCTCACAGAGAGAGCTCACTATGTCACAACAGACTCTCGAAACAGCGCGACAACGTCCTAACTAGCCAGACAGAAAATTCCTAGGTCTAGCGCAAACCAATTCTTCAACTTAATTGGGCATACGTGCTGAAATGGAGACGTTACACTGGTCGAGGTCACAATGAGCCACAAAAAGAGAATTCTGCTGATTGAAGATGAAGAAGATATCGCAGCATTGATCAAACTTCAGGCCGAAGCAGAAGGATACAAACTGCATGTAGAGGTGGACGGCATCAATGGTATGCGCGCCGTCGAGAAGGAGCGCCCCGATCTGGTGATCCTGGATATCATGCTACCAGGACAGAATGGTTTTGATGTCTGCCGCAAGATCAAAAGTCATCCCGAACTCAAATCGATCCCAGTCATCATCCTCACCGCTAAGTCGGAGGAGATCGATGTGGTGCTAGGACTCGAGCTAGGAGCCGATGACTATGTGATGAAGCCCTTCTCTCCCAAGGTGCTCTTCTCCCGAGTGAAGGCGGTGTTGCGCCGCGGCAAAGAGCCCGAGAAGGCTCCCAAGGTACTCACCTTTGGAGAGTTTACACTCGAAGTGGATCGCTACCTCCTGCGCAAAGGAGATAGACCCATCTCTCTCACACTCTCGGAGTTTGGGATTCTTAGGCGCCTCGTCGCCAATCAGGGAAAGGTGCTCACCCGCAACCAACTGCTGGATGATGTGAACAATGATGATGCCTTCATCGTCGACCGCAACATCGATGTGCACATCGCTTCACTGCGCAAAAAGCTGGGGCCCAACTTCCGCTGGATCGAGACAGTGCGGGGGGTTGGTTACCGCTTCCTCGAGGAGAACGCCTCTTCAGAAAGCGGCCAAGAGACCGACTAGGCCAGGGTATGTCATCGAGAAAGAAGCACCTCATTCCCATCAGGATGGTCTTCTTTCTCGACAACTTTGGCCTAGCGGCCATCTATCCCATTTTAGCGCCCCTCTTTCTCAATGCGAATTGGGGCTTTTTCGCCTCCTCTGGGCCCAGTCAAGAACTGCAACTCGGGCTTCTGATCGCTATCTTTCCGCTCTTTCAGTTCTTCGGTTCTCCTCTGATCGGCCGCATCTCTGACTATATCGGCAGGAGGCAGACGCTGCTGATCACTGTATCGGGCACAGGGCTAGGCTACCTGATGACAGCGCTGGCTCTCTCCTTCAAGCTGCTTCCTCTACTCTTTATCAGCCGCGCCTGGACCGGCTTTTTCGCCGGCAACTCCACCCTCTGCATTGCGGCTACAGCCGACGCTTCACCCTCTCCTCATGGAGAGATTCATGCCAGTGGCGAGCGCGGCAGAAATGTCAGCATCCTTGGCGCTGTAGGAGGCTTAAGCTTCTGCATGGCGATTGTGCTGGGTCAGCTGCTGGCCGCTCCGGGAGCTCACCATCAGATTCATCCCAGCGCCGCCTTCTGGCTGACCACCCTACTGTCACTAGTCAACCTCGGCGTCATCTGGTGCTGGTTTCAGGATAACCGATCGTTTCCCCAGGTGCGGGAAACCAAAAAATGGAGCGCCATCTTTGGACATGGCCTCAGCAACCTGGTGATGGGGCTGCGCTCGAAAGAGCTGCAGGGCGCCTACATCGTCTACTTCTTCTTCATCATGAGCTGGGTCACCAGCATCCAGTTTTTTGCCGCCTACCTCATCAGC
Source organism: Rhabdochlamydiaceae bacterium (assembly GCA_027365315.1). GTDB lineage: Bacteria > Chlamydiota > Chlamydiia > Chlamydiales > Rhabdochlamydiaceae > DAHXNQ01. Next base: position 17,212 of record DAHXNQ010000025.1, read on the forward strand.
AATTTCGCCGTAACGCAATCGTTCCTCACCTTCGTCTTTGTGGGGGTGGGTCTTCTCTGGTTTCTTTCGAACTCGCTCTTCAGCCGCTTCTATGCAGCCAAAGCAGATGCCCAGACGCTCAAATGGACTATGCTCCTGCTGGCTCTCTTTCTGCTGGGTGTGGGGGTAGCCCAGAATTCATTTTTTGCCGCTGCCTGCTTCTTAGCTGCTGTGATTTTAGGAGCGCTCGGTTGGGCACAGAGCCTCACCATTGTCTCGCTTTGCGCTTCCGAAACCATGCAGGGCACCATGCTGGGGGTGAACCAGTCGTTTGGCGCCATCGCCAGCATGGTGGGGCCGGCTCTGGGCGGACTGCTCGCTCTCAAAAATAGCCACGCCATCTATCTACTCACCACCTCCACAGCCATCCTAGGCGCATGGATGGCGAGCAGAATTCGCCATATTGACTCCGGAAAATAGTTGTTATACCTTACCGTCTGATGTCGTTTCTTGACAGCGAGGAGAAGATCTCATGTATTGCACCGGTTATCTCGTCGCACCCACCACTCTGCTTCAGATTGTCCAGCTAAAAAATGCAGGCGTATCACAGAATGTGATCGACCATATGATTAGCACGGGCCGTTGATTATGCCCTATTCAGATTCTCCCTTTACCGGCGCAACACTTTCGCCAACGCTGAGTCTCGACGCAGCGCGCTTTGAAAGGCGCGTTCAGGAGCTGTGCGCCCTCTCCATCAAAGAGGTGATGCGCCTCTCTTCTGGCTACGCCTGGTTCCACATCGGCTACGCCATGGCGGGCGCTCTTGAGCTGCTGGGCCTCGCGCTCCTCTGCTCGCTCTTCACCAAGCCCTGGATGCTGGCTTCATTACTAGCGCTGCTTTTTGTCACCGCCTTCTCTTATTTTGTTTTGCGGTTCTACCTGGAGGCCAAAAAACCAGAACAGCTTTTGGCCTTACGCTCGCGTTTCATGGAGGCCTGCCGCAAAGAGATTGCCTCCTCTCTTCAGGAGAAGGCGGCAGAGTACCACCTCTCATTGTCGCACGCTCTCTTTCGCTTCAGCTCGCTTCTAGAGGGAGTCGACAGCCGCTTCTACCGAGTGCCTAAGGAGTGGGAAGGGCTCACAATCCTGCTAGAAAAGTTCAGTCTCTGGATGCACTGGGGCGATCTGCACCAGATGCGCGAGCTGCTGCTGTTTGCCGCCATCCAGGAGCTGCTTGCCCTGGTTAGATCGGAGCCGACCGACCTCGAGGTACACGCCTCCTTAGCCTCCGCCTACCAGGTGCTCTCGCGTCTCTACATGGATCCGCGCAAAAGGCAGCTTCATCTCACCCCCTCCTGGATTTCGAAAGCGTTTGCCAGCGAATCGATGCGCAGCAAGTTCGAGCGGAGCGCTGAAAAAGCGCTGGAAGAGCTGAAGATTGTCGACTCTTACGCCCCTTTAGATCCATGGGTCCATATGGAGCTAGCCAGTATCTATCACGATCTGGAGATGTCGGAAGAGGAGATCACCTGCTACGAAAAGATCGTCTCGCTCTTTCCCGAAGATCGCGAAAGTCTCTTCAAACTGGGCGTCCTCTATTTCAAACTAGGACGCAATGCTCGCGGCCTCGAGGTCTACCAGCGCCTGGCGCGCATGAGCGACCAGAAGGCAGAGCAGCTGATCGCCCACTACGATGCACAGTTTTTCCACCACCTTGATCTCTGTTAGAGATCAATCTCTGCTAGGCGGCGGAGGCAGCGATGGCGGGGGCGGTGCCAAGAGCCTTTTTAATCTGCCTAGCTAGATAGGGAACGAAAGCGTCTTGGTTTTGACCACCGGGAGCATCAAAGGGGGCAAAGTGGCTTGCTCGTACACCGATGATCTGCTGGCGCTCTTTAGGACGGTGGGGATCATTGAGCAGAGCGTAAGCGAGTGTCGCCTCGGGCTGAATGGCCGAACCATCGCTCACAAGCAGCTTAGGATCGTTCAGATCCATGTAATTAGATCCTTGCGGCAGTTTAGTGCTGTCGACAGTCTGGATGACAATCTGCTGCGCCTTCAGTTTCTTTGTGGAATTGACAGCGTCCAGATTCCAGCCGAGCGACTTGAGGACCAGTCCTGCGAGGCTGCTGTTCATCTGTGCACTAGCCACAGCAGCGGCATCGCTGAAGGAGTGGTCGTAGACGCAGCAGTAGCGGACATCATCTTTAAGAGGATGCTCTTCTAAAGCGGAGCCCAGGGCGCCACCTCCCAGCGAATAGCCGTGGCAGACGATGCGCTTAGCCTCCACATCATCCTCTAAGAAGCGCAAGACGGCGCGGCAGGCTTTAGCAAGGGTCTCTTTGTTCGGAGCAACGCCCTCGCTGCCGGCTACACCAGGATAGTTGAAGTAGATGCCGTTGCCCTCGATCTGCTCCAGAATGGCGGGTAGATCGCGCTCCTGATTCAGCAATGTCGACTCGCAACATTTGTCGCTACCAGGAACAAAAAGCAGCCAGGTGCCATTATTGAGGGTAGATGGTTTGCCCACAATAGTGGCATCAAGAGCCCAGTCGTCCACTTGAATCGAGATGCGCTTCAGCTTCCACTCTCCATCCTTGTACCGATTGACTAGCTGGCTCCTCATTTTAGCGCAGACCTCCGGAGTGGAGGCCTTAGGTGCCTGGAGAATCATCCCTCCAAATTTCGCCTGGAGAACGCGGTAGATCAGGACAAGAAGCCCGATGGGAAAGAGAAGAATGAGAAGGATTTTCTTCACCATGCGCCAGATCTTGCTCTCGGTTTGATAGCTGTAGAGGGGATCGGGCGCCTTCTCTGTGGCAAAATCCTTTTGCAGACTCTCCTGATAGGTGAGCAGATTATAAAAGGCTGTGGAGCCGCTTAAGAGTTGTTGAATCTGAGCCATGAATTTGACTTTCCAAAAAATTAATTCAAGGAAAACAATATCAAGTTGTTTAAATTTAATCAATTTAAATAATTATTATATAGTTATGCTAGCAAGTACAATCCCTGCGCTACAGAGAGTGAGGACGCCCCAACGCACCTTTTCCTGGTAGATGTAGCGAGCCCAGAAGTTGCAAAATAACAGGGTAGCAACAGCATAGAGCGGATAGAGGATGACGGCGTTGATCCCCTGTGCATAGCGCAGCGCTAGCAACAGACAGAAGGTGCCCATCCCATTGGCGCAGGCTCCAAGCGGCCCAAATTTCCAGGTAGAAGAGGGCATTTTAAAAATATTTTTTGCTCCCACCGCGGCCAGCTGGCAGATCGAGGCGGTGAGAAACATCAGAGGCATGTAGAGGGTGCTATTCGCCTCGATGGGGCTGATCTGCATGCCAAAGCGAGGCGCCAGATCGTTTTGGATCCAGAGGCCGCGCCACTGCATCGCCAGAAGAAGGAGAATGTGGGTGAGAAAGAGGGCGCCGGTGTAGAGAGCCCAGCGCAGCTCCTTCGCCTCTTTTCTCTCCTGGCGTACAGCAAAAAAGAGAGTACCGACGATCAGAGTAGCACCTAATACTTGCATCAACTCATAAGAAAATCCAAACTGCTTGCCAGGCCAAAGAGCCATCAGCGCTGCGGGAAAGACTGTGGAAGCATTGAGAACCGCAAAAGTAAGACCTGCTGGTCCCGACTGCACCGCTCGTCCCAGGAAGTGCATGAGAGCGTAAAAGAGCAGACCGGAGAGAATGGACCAGGCGAGGAGAAAAGGATGGGGATGGAGCAGGTCGGCCCCGTTAATGCCCAGTAGTGAGATGAGGAAGATGGCAGGCAGCTGCACAGCAAAATATTGGAAACTCTCTCCTCCTCGCTCGAGATGTTTGCGCAGAGCCAGGTTAGAGAGACCCACTCCCAGAGAAGCTGCTAAGACAAGAAGCACAACCATGATGATTCCTAGATAAATTTTGCTTGAAAACTCTCCCTCTCTGTATAAGGCAATTTAGCAATAAAAATCGTTACTCACTTTTGCGAGAGTGAGGGAGAAGATCTCGGTTCTTTATATAAGATACAAGATTCACTGATTATTCAGAGGCCCCATGCGTAAGCACCCATCCCATGTCTGGCTCAAGCAGCTCGCCGCCTGCACCCTTTGCTGGGGGACGCTGCAGGCGGGTCATGCCGCATCGCCCTCGCCAGAGGAGAAGCTGGGACTGCAGCAGATTGCACAGTTTTGGAAGGAGGGAAACGGCGAGGAGGCGAAAAAAGCAATCCTCACTTTTCTCTCACAATTCGAAGACTCTTCGGTCAACGACAATGTGAACGCCATGCTGGGCGACCTCTACTTCGCAGAAGGGGCCTTTGACAGCGCAATCACCGCCTACCGCTCGATCCGCTCCGACTCCTTTCGCTGCAAGGTGCTGGTAGGAGAGCTGCAGGCGCTCTTTGCCACACAGCGCTACGATGAGGCGAGCGACCTAGCGGGACGCTACCTGCGCGGCGAGATGGGCAGCGATCTCTCCTGGGTGGATGAGGTGCGCTTTGTGCGAGCCGAGTCGCTCTGTAGAATGGCAGCGAGTGCGAGTCAGCCCTCTCTGGTGAAGAAATTTGCAAACGGCGCGAAAGAGGAGTACAAAAAGCTGATCTTCAGCCGCTACAAAGAGGCCTCTTTACCGGGATTCGCCACCGCCCTCACTCTTCTGGAGGAGGATACCCACGCAGCAGCTATCTACACTTCGCTCGCAGGAACAGACCCCACTCATGCCGAAGAACATATCTGGCATGCAGCCGGCCTGCTGCTGAAGGGCAACAGAAAGGATGCTATTGCGCTCTACGAACAGGTGATGGGCTTGCAAGGTCCGCATGCACCTTTAGCTACTCACAATCTGATGGTGCTGCTCTACGAGACCAAGCAGTATCAGCAGCTGCTGAAGATGGAGGAGACGCTCCGTCGCGAGCTGCCAGCTCATGACCTTCCCCTATGCGACTATTTTATGGGAATGAGCCACTACCACATGGAGCACCATGAGCAGGCTCTCACCCTTCTCTCCCGCTTTCTCGACAAGGCGCCGCAGGAGAGTTCGCTTCATTATATCGCCGCCCTGGCGCTTGTCTCGAGCGGATGCTCGGCAGAACGCTCGGAACTACTAGAAAAAGGCATCACTATCTTCCGCTCCCACTACGGAGAAGATGAGCGCACCGAAAAAATTCTTCTGTTCGCCGCCGCTCACTATATGGAGAAGGGGGATTCTGAAGCGGCTGTAAGAACCTTAAGCGAAATTCTAAACAGCTTCCCCGCCACCCCACAGCGAGAGGCGATTCTCTTCAATCGCGCCACGCTACGAGCTCAGCTGAAACAGTGGAGAGAGAGCGCCGAAGAGTATCTCGCCTTCCTCGAGGAGTTTCCCTCTAGCAGTCGCAGCGCCGATGCACTGCGTGGCACCCTCACCAGTCTCGAGCAGGATTGCGAAGTACATCCTGCTAACACCGAGATGGAGACTCTGCTGATCAAGATGCTGGAGCAGGCCTCTTTGTCACCTCAGCTAGCCACTTCCGAACAGCGCTGCTGCCACTACCGCCTCATCACCTTTGCCACCGATCGAAAGAGATGGTCGATGGTGCAGAGACAGGGCAAACGATTTCTTGAACAGTATCCCGGTGACAGTTGGCAGAGCGAGGTGCTCTACGCACTCACCATCGCCCACGAGAAGCAGGGCAGCGTCGCTCCTCTATTTGCAAAGGGAGGAGGAGAACAGATGAAGCTATCCCCTGAACAGCTTATCGCCCTGGAAGAATATCTCTCCTATTCACAGGCGCTGGTGGCTCTAGAGAGCGACCCCACACCCTGGCTACTGCGGCTGTATAACGGCAATCTGCTGCTGAAACAGCAGCTCGAGAGCGACCCTGCGCTAGCGGCCGAAGCGCGCGCTGCCGAGGCTCTCTACACCCTCATCGTAGAGAAGCGTACAGAGGTGCTACCCAAAAACCGTACCTGGCTGATGAGCTATCTCGCAACAGGCGCAGCCGATGCGACCAAGCGTCAGCAAGCGCTCACTCTCTTTGAAGTTTCGCTGCCAGTAGAGCGGGAAGAGGGCTCTCTTAAACTGAAACAGCTCTCGCAGCAGCAGCAGCCTTGGCTCACCAAGTATGCTCTTCTTCTGGAGATGGAGGGAGAGTCTACACTGGCGCACTCTCTTCTCAGCCAGATTGCAGCCGCTCAGGAGCTGGAGCTCGAAACATATCAAAGTTCGATCGCTCCCGTTCTCTGGGAGAAGGCTCGTCTAGAGAAGCAGCAGATTGCTTATAGTCAGGCGATCGACACCTATCAGAAAATCCTAGAACTGGTTCCCTCTGACCTCGATCGATTCCATGTGCAGGCTCTTCTTGAAAAGGCAAGACTGCAGTACCAGCTGCTAACCCAAGCAGAGATCATGGATGAGACGCAGCTGATGCAGGTGCTTGAAATTCTGAAGGGGCTGCAAATGCGCAAGCATCTCGCTCACGAACCGACCCACATCGAGGCGGCTCTCGACTACGTAGAGATACGCAGCAGCATGATGGACCCCTCCAGCAGAAGCTACCGCACACTCCGCCTTCTGCAGAACCTGAAAGAGGATTTCACCACACCTCGCGACATCATCTCGAAAGAGTACAAGCAGGCCGCCACGCTCTATCCAGAAGAGGCGGAGCTGGTGAATCTCTATCTGCGCTATGTCGACGCCGAAGTGTCGCGCCTGCAGCTCGCTATGGCCCAGGAGACGGGACTGGCAGAGGAGGTGGAGACCATCCGCGTACAGACCCTTTGCGAACTCGAGGGGCTGCTCGCCGCTCATGATCGACTCACGCCCTACCTGCAGCAGCGAGTGAAAGCCAGTTTAGAAGCTCTACGGTAGGGAGGAGCTCATGGGGTACTTTAGAGCAGCCGAGCAGCGTCGGCAGAAGCTTCTCAGCCTGACAGTTCTTCCAGGGCTCTCGATCGGGATCGTGCTGGCGGGCGGAGCTCTGATCGCGAGTAAAGTCTGGCATGAGGGAGCACCCGCTTTAGCGGCGAAAGAGGGCATCACCAGACAGGTTGACGCCCCCACTCCACTCCATATGGCGACGCTAGAGTCGCTTGCAGCACTCTCTCTACCTCCCGTAGGAGAGCTGCTGGTGGGCGACCTAGAGCAGCCTCGCTTCCACGCCTACCGCGTAGGGAGCGCTCAGGGGATTGTGCGCCTGCTGCTCGAAGCAGAGCCTCACACTCTCACCGAGCATCTCATCATCTCGCTGCCCAGCCTGCTGCTGACCAACCTCCCCCTCAAGCTGCTGCCGGCACCGATGCCACTAGCGCCGCAGCCAGCTGAAGAGACCCCTGTGGCCAGCTTCGAATGGACGCCCACTGCCGAGCTGACTCCAGTAGAGCAGAAGCAGCTACTGATCACAGCCTCTCCTCAGATGGAGACTCTTCCCATTCCAGCGCTACCTGTTGAGGTTCCAGGACCTCCTGAGCTAGCAGCCATTGCTCAGCTACCCCCTATTTCTCATCCTGTGCCTGCGCCTCTTTCGATCACTCCCCACAGAGAAAACTGGCTAGCCCCTCTACTTCCTCAAGCCGATTGGTCGGAAGATCTACAGGTTGATCTGTTCAAGATGAAGGATCCAGAGGATAGCACCCAAACCATTGTCGCCATGCGCGTAGCACTAAAAAAGGCTACCCTAGGCTTTAAGCCCCACTGTTTTCACTTTTTCCTCGACCGCGCCTGCAGTCGAGAGAAGTCTCATCTACAATCGATGAAACAGGCGCTCATCAAGTCGCTGCGCAATCTCGACGAGGGCAATAATCTCTTTACCCTCACTCTGCTGGGACGCAAGTCGCCCAGTTTCTCAAACAAGCCACTGCCCATCTGCACCAAGAATCTTCAGCTTGTGGAAGAATTTCTCGACAAACAGCTCCAAGATGCCCCTGCCCGCTCGGCTAATCCTTTGAAGGAGCTGGTGGCCCACTTTCCAGCTACAAACGATCGATGCTGGAACACCGCTGTTTTCCTCTCGAGTGGCCAGAGAGATCAAGAGAATAAAGAGCAACGCGCGCTGCTCTCCGCCTTGCGCAAAAAGAGCGGTGGACAGATCTCTCTCTACACCGCTAGCGCTGGCAGCAGTGCCGATACCGTCTCTTTAGAACTGATGAGCCAAATGAACGGGGGCTCTCTGCTCTACTCAGACACCTATGCTGGATTCCCGCGTAAGCTGACCAAGCTGCTTTCCAGCCTGACCAAGCCTGTGGCAAAAGGGGTGGTCCACTCGATTGCTCCCAGAGGATCTAGCGAGAGAGGAGCTGGAGAGGTGCATCCCTTCCACCGCTCTCTCCATCCAATCATACTCTACCAGTCGCGCCCCGACTGGATCTTTCTAAGAGTACGCGGAGCGCAGCAGCTGACTCTAACTCTACAGGGCGAAGGTGAAGAGGGGGACTTTCTCTGCACCAAAATCGTCGACCTGAGCCAGGCACAACCATTCACAGCGGCTCACAAAAAGCGCATGCTCGAGGCAGAGGCACAGCTGCACTACGGCCACTTTCTCGACGATGGCGACCTCTCCGAGCTCCGACTCGCCCAAAAACTCCTGGGCCGCCTCTCTAAGTAAGCCGCCCTAGCTTTCCGCTCGAAAAAATGATAAGCTCTCCCCTATGTTTCGGCTGATTGGGGGAGAGTTTAAGAATCGACCTCTTAAAACTCCTGTAGGAAGCAGCACCAGGCCGACGGCGGCGCTAGTGCGGAAGGCGCTCTTTGATAGCTGCCAAGGTTGGATCGTGGATAGCCACATCCTCGATCTGTTTGCCGGGTCGGGGGCAATTGGCCTCGAAGCGCTCAGCCGCGGCGCTGCCCATGCCATCTTTGTCGAGGCGGATAGAAAGGCGGCGGTGGCACTACGAGACAATATCCAGACCCTGAAGGTAGAGTCCCTCACCGAGCTTTTCCTCTGCCGCGCTATCCAGGCGATCGAACTGCTAGAAAAGAGAGGAGAGCGCTTTGACCTTGTCTACATCGATCCGCCCTACAGCCAGTGGGATGATCCCTCTTCCGAAGCCTACCAGGCGCTCGAAAGGCTCTCTTCAGGAGAGCTTCTTGCCGAGGGGGCCCGCATCTTCCTCGAGTCTGCATCGCGACAAAAAAAAACCCCCCGGTTTCCTGCCACCCTACAACTTGTACGGGAGCGGAAACTGGGGAGCACATTACTTAGTGAGTTCCGCCTGAATCAGGCGGACTGACTATCTCCAGCGCTTACAGATCGCTTTCCACTCAAATATTCTCCAGAGAGCGCTTAGGCCCACTAGAACATAGATGATACGAGCTACTGCATAAGCTTGGACGAAGATCATATCAATCACATTCAGATTGAATAGACCTACGAGACCCCAGTTCAGGCCGCCGATGATCAGTAAAATGATTGAAAGTAGATCGATCTTTTTCATGTTTCCTCCAGATCGGGTTGGATTCCCTATCTTTCGAAGTAACCTGTAGCGATGGATATGTCAAATATTTATTTCCAAAATGAGAAAAAAAATGCCATTCCACTCCTATGCAGTGCCCTGATACGAGAAGATCTGCAGTAGCAATGCAGCGCGCATCGTTTCGAGCATCTCATTCGATTGGCAGCCAAAGTCTTTTTTGGCGATTTCTAGCTTTTCACGCATTCTATCCAACGAAAGGGAGCTTTTTTCTTCAAAATAAGGAGTTAGACAGGCTACAAATCGGTCTCTCTCCAGCTGCTCCTGTCCTAGATCGACTAGTCCTATATTGGGATCAAATAGTAGCCATCCACCATCAGAAGATCGAATCAAGAGCATCACATGGTACGGCGTGTGCGCCACAGCACAAGAACTTGGTGGCATATCGGAAGAGAGCTTTTCTAGATCGCATACCAAGTCGGAAGCAAAGAGATCCCACTTAACTTTGATTTCATCTAGATTCCAGCGCCTATCACCGGCGTACTTGACTCCGGGGGTCGCAATAAGAAAGTGCTCGATCTCTTTGATGCTGTTGTAATTATAAAAATCGACTCTTCCTGGAACAAACAGGCTCGAATGACTTTGCTGTAACAGCAAAGCCTCGAGGGGCATGCCGCGGGCAAATCTCTCCTCGATGATCTGAATCAACCACTCTCTGGTGAGGGGGGTTCCTAAGCTCATCTGAGCAAAACAGAGTTTTGCGATAAGCAGGCTAGAACCGACACAGCAAGGGATCTCACTTCCATCAAAGCGTAGGGCAGATTTGTCCCCCATTAAAACACGAGAAATCCATTGAAAATCGATCGGTTCTTTGGTGAGTGGATAGTAGTCATCCTCAAGGTAATCAATGCTCGCCTCATTCAGCCAGTTGGCACTGGATGCCACAACATGAGGATTCTTTTGCCGTGCATCGGAGCTCTGCGACTGGGCCGCTAGGAGGACCTCCCGATTGAAGGCGCGCCAGCTCTTACTTGTATAAGATTGCTCTTCCTGCTTGCGCCGCAGAGGCGGCGCTGAGGGCGCACCACGAACCACTTCCCCTATCGGTTGATCGGCCATCTGATTGATAGCGGCCCTCGATTCAAAATGACTGGGGGAAAAGCGTACATACACCGAATCCATGATACACCAAAGTTTTAAAATAATTAATTAGTATAGTATTTTAAAACATTAATTCTTAAATGTAAATGAATTGATTATAGTATTAAAGCTATAGAAATAAGCCACTTAGGCAGAAAAATGCCCTCTCCCTAGGAGAGGGCATCATGAGGTTAGAGGTTAGCGCACCTTTTTGCCGGCGCGGAACTCGCTTTCGGTGACGAAGCCATTGGCATCAAAATTCTTTTTAATTCCATCTAGCTGATCGTCCTGGTAGTACTGGAGTAACTGAGGCGCCCCGTCTGGATAGTACTTATTGAGGCGACCATGACGCTTGCCCTCTTTATACTCGCCTTCAAAGATCAAAACCCCCTCATCGCTCCACGATTTGCACAGGCCATGTAGCTGATCGTGCAGATAGACGTAGAGACCTACCAGCGTCCCCTTCTCGGAGTAGATGCGCTCCTCGCCTTCGCGGCGATCCTCTACGTAGGAGACCTCCCTGTGCAGCTTGCGACCTGGGAAGTATTCTTTCGAGTATCCATGCCTCTTATCCTGCACAAAATCGATCTCCATGATGGGCTGACCATCGGGCGCAAAGAGAGTGGCTCTACCCTCTTTTTTACCAGCAACAAAGGGGGTGAGCGAGACCAGCATCCCCTCTTCGTTGTACTCGAGGCAGTCGCCATGGGGTAGATCTTGATGAAAGTTCATCTCGACCGCCTTGATAGCCGCCATAGTACCCTCGCGACGAGGGTAATAGATCTGATGAGGGCCCTCTTTTTTTCCCTCTTTGTAGTGGTAGACCAGTTCGCGGCCCTCTTGACCGCGCTGGAAGAAATAGCCATCGAGCATGGCCTGGCGATAGTGCGCCTCCTCCATCAGATTCCCTTCGGCATCCCAAAGAGATCGTCTTCCATCTAGCTCTCCGTGGCTATACTCAAGTAGCCCTTGAGAACGTCCACTGGGATAGAAACTCTCCTGAACGCCATCTGGCATTCCTTGAGCATCGAAATGCTGCTTCTGCCGCAGCCTCGAACTGTGCGGGGGGCATTCGGCTTTGGGATAGTAATGGATCAGCTCTCCGACTGGCCTACCCGCCTCGTAGTGCCCCTCCATCAGTACAGAACCATCCTGGTCCCACTGCCAGAGATCATCGACGAGATTGCCCTCTTTGTAGTAGCAGAGTAGCGCCTTCATTCCGGTGGGGTGGAACAGTTCGCGCGAACCCTCTAGCTTGCCAGCCTTGTAGGTGGCCACTTCGGCAGGTGTACCGTTTTCGTGCCAGGAGCGGGTGAGTCCCTCCTCCCTGCCTTCGCGATAGCTCTTTTCAAAAACAATCTGACCGCGAGGGCCCCAGCTGCGCAGTGTGCCATCCAGCTTGCCATGCACCATCGGCTTTTCGATGCGCAGATGACCATCTGGATACCACTGTCTCTGGATGCCATGCTCAGTGCCCTCTTGAAAGGCGGCCTCTTCTTGGATCTGGCCATCTTCGTACCACCGTTTTTGTGCACCATCGAGCTGGCCCTCTTTGTAGCAGACAGCTAGAGAGGGACGGCCTGTTTCAAACCACTCCTCCTGCATGCCATCCTGCTTGCCCACGACAAAGCGGTGAGAGAGCTTGATCTGACCATTTGCGTAATACTCACGCTGCTCTCCATCTAGCTCGCCATGCAAGAAGCTCCTCTCTTGAAGCAGCTGTCCCTCTTCGGACCAGACGCGGAAAAGGCCATTCAGCTTTCCATCTACAAGAGAATATTCGGCTGTCTTCTGACTATTTGCCGCATACTCACAGATTGGCTGGAGCAGCTTACCTTTGCTGTCGTAGAGCGCTAGATAAGCCGCCTGTCCCGAAACGTGGTTCCTCCAGTGTTTTCCTACCGGTTTACCCTTCTTGTATTCGCCCTCTCCAAGAAGTGAGCCATCTTCGGCATAGAAGCGCTCTTTGCCCTCTTTCTTGCTCTCTTTGTAGAGCACCTTGTAGGCTTCGCGCCCGTTTTTGTGGTACTTCAGATGCAGACCTATCGGCTCGCCGTGGGCAAAATCGCGCACCTCGACCATATGGCGCTCTTCGTCATACTCCACTAAAGCGGGGTTTTTGCCATCGCCATGCAATTTGCCCTGATGGAAGCGGTTGATCTTCTTCAGGATTCCACTGGGGAACCACTCTTGCGCCATTCCATGCACCTGCCCCTCTTCGTAGGGCACCTGCGCCAGCTTGCGCCCCTCTTCGTCATATCGAATCAGATCTCCTATCGCCTTGCCCGCCTGGAAGGTCATCTCTTCCATCTTGGCTCCGCTCTCGAAATAGCTATAGACCTCTCCCTCTGGCTGACCATTCTTGAAATTGCGCTCGAGCTGCAGCTGTCCCGAAGGGTAGAAGAGCTTTTCTGGACCATGCTGCTCGCCGTTTGCATAACAGGCCATGCGCGCCATCTTGCCATCGGGATGATAAGCGACGCTCATGCCATGAGCTACGCCTCTCACTGTGCCCTCTTCGGCGCTTTCAGCGAGTAGCAGATCGGTCTCTTGCGCAATCTGTCCTGTTTCAAAAAAGAGCACCTGCTTCATCGGCAGCTGACGCACCCCATCGGGCTGCATAAAGACAACCGATTCGGGCCTGCCGCTTGGATAGTAGCTCTGCACCTGCGGCAGCCAACTTGGCTCTTGAGGCAGCAGGTGATCTCGCACCGGCTGCACTTTCTCAGCCTGTAACGAGGCCAGCAATAGCTGTGCCAAAACAAGTGGATAGAGAATTTTTGATCTCATGGTCGTTTGTACCTCCCCATCAGGTGGGCTTCTGCTAGAATATGTCCATGCATCGCCTCTTGCACCTCTTTTTTAGTGGCCCCTTTGCCAAGAGAGAGCATGCAGTCTAGCGCATAAAGTTTGAAATAGTATCGATGTTCGCGATCGGGAGGGCAGGGCCCCATGTAGCAGCAGTCGCCTTCTGTGTTAGCTCCACAGACTCCAGGGGGAGGCTGCCCCTCTTTTACCTTCCGCGTCGAAGGTGGAATATTGAAGACCACCCAATGGTCCCACATCCGGTCGCTGCGCACCGACGGGGGCACATCTGGATCGTCCATCAGCAGCACCAAAGAGAGTGCTTCGGGCGGAAGATCGTGAAATTCTAAGGGGGGACTGACCCCCTCCCCATCACAGGTGTAGCGCGCGGGGATTTCCCCTCCCTCTTGGAAGAGATCGCTGGTGATTCGCATAGAGGCCCTCAGGCTAGGGAGGTGGTTGCAAATGGCAATTTTGCACTATTATCTTCCATCTTGCAATGAGAGGTGTTCACGTTGGATGCAATTAAGCGCGGCACTATAGAGGTTTATAGCCAGGTTGCCAGAGAAAGCGTTATGGATAATTTTTTAAGAATCACCCCTCATCTAGCCATCTGGAAGCAGCAGGTTTCGACAGACAGCACCGAAGCGCTAAAGCAGCTGCTGCATCCTGCCAGTGAGCGGAGTCAGCGTTTGCTTGTCTTTCCAGGCGGAGAGGGTTCAAAATGGGATGATCATCTCAGCGCAGAGGATCGATTCACTATCCAGCAGATGGTCCATGATGGAGAGGCCAATCTGATGGGTGTCTGTGCAGGCGCCTACTACTGGTCGCGCGGCGTGCAATTTTCCACATCAGATCAGAGCATCAACAAAACAAGGCCAGCCTCTCTCTTTCCAGGCTATGCCATAGGCCCCATCGGAGGCCGCTTTCGTTTTCACGCCAACTTCTCCTATGCGCGCAGCGAAGCGTTGGCTCCCGCGCCAGGTATACCACCTTGCGACACAGCCCACTTCTATGGCCTTGTCAACGGCGGCGGCTACTTCGAAGCCGATCCCTGGCCAGAAAACTGGGATGTTCTTCTTAACTACCTCGCCCCTGGCCAGCCGCATCACGGCAAGCCGGCGGTGATTTTAGGCAGGTGCGGCAAGGGACGCGTGCTGCTTTCGATGGTCCATTTTGAGTACAGTTCGGAGCACCTTCCTATGCATCTACCTGGCTCGGATGAGATCGACATCCAGCTGCGCTGGACGATCGATGCGCGGCACCAGTTCATCGACTATTTTCGCCAGCAGCTGCGCTGAAACAGCGCATGCTTGAATGGGCCTTGCACTTCACTGTTGAATGGGCCAACCATTATATAGAATGAGCCTGTTACTTAGGAGATCTCTGATAATTAAATGCCTTTAAGACCTCTTTGGCCATTTCCATAATCTTTTCCCATTCAGG
>DAHXNQ010000028.1 GCA_027365315.1 Rhabdochlamydiaceae bacterium
CTGGATAGGTCAGATGATGGTAGCCTCTGGGCATACGTTCCTCCTGGTATGTTTCTAAAAAAATCACCATAGAGTTCGTAGCCATCTCTGACCACTTTCTATTTTAGTCTATTTGTTGCACTTCACTGTTGAATGGGCCTAAATTACTTCGAAGATCATGGTAGCAAGAGGAGCTAGGCGAATCTCGATGCCAGTGGAGCACCCCTTGGCGTCAAGCAGCAGCTTCACCTCCTGGCCCGTCACCCCCGAGCCACCATACTCCGGCTGGTCACTGCTAAAGAGAGCACGCACCGAGCGTACCCCCGGTAGATGGAGGCGATAATCGGGACAGAAGTTGGGGGTGAAGTTGTGTAGGCAGAGTAGCTGCTCACTCGAAGAGCAGCGCAGATAGCTGATAACGCTATTCTGCCTATCGGCAAAATCGACCCAGTTGAACCCCTCATGGCTACTGTCTCTCTGCCAGAGAGCTGGCCTTTTGCGGTAGAGATGCACCATCTCCTTCACCATCCTCTGCGCTCCGTTATGGGCAGGATCCTGCAACAGATACCAGGGCAGCTGCTCCTGGCAATTCCACTCCTGCCACTCTCCTAGCTCGTTCCCCATGAAGAGCAGCTTCTTGCCCGGCTGGCAAAGCTGATAACTCAGACAGAGGCGCAAGTTGGCAAACTGCTGCCAGCGGTCTCCGGGCATCTTTCCCAAAAGACTGCGCTTGCCATGCACCACCTCATCATGCGAGAGAACCAGCATGAACCGTTCGGAAAAGGCGTAGAGCAGCCCAAAAGTGAGCTCATTGTGGTGATAGTGCCGAAAGATGGGATCCTTTTCGAAATAGCGCAGTGTATCATTCATCCAGCCCATGTTCCATTTATACTGAAACCCTAGGCCCCCATCCTCCACCCTTTGCGTCACTCCAGGAAAGGCGGTCGACTCCTCTGCGATCATCATCGCCCCAGCCACCCGCGAGCAGACAATCGAATTGAGATGCTTCAAAAACTCAATCGCCTCCAGATTTTCTCTGCCACCATGCGGATTGGGGATCCATCCCCCCTCTTCGCGGCCATAGTCTAGGTAAAGCATCGAGGCAACAGCATCGACCCTGAGACCATCCACATGCATCACCTCCAGCCAAAAGAGAGCACTCGCAATCAGAAAATTGCTCACCTCCTTGCGACCGTAGTTGAAGATAAGCGTATTCCAGTGGGGATGGAACCCCTGCCTTGGATCGACATGCTCATAAAGAGCTGTGCCATCAAACTGCGCTAGCGAAAAGTCATCGGTGGGAAAGTGAGCCGGCACCCAGTCCAGGATCACGCCAATCCCCCTGCTGTGCAGATGGTCAATAAACTTTTGAAATTGACGCGGCGTCCCAAAACGGCTAGTGGGGGCAAAAAATCCGGTCACCTGATAGCCCCACGACTCATCGAGAGGATGTTCCATCACCGGCATCAGCTCCACATGAGTGAACCCCATCTCCTCGCAGTAGTCGCCTAGCAGCTGCGCCAGCTGCTCATAATCGAGAAATTCCGTTCCACGTCGCTTCCAGGAGCCGAGATGCAGCTCGTAGATATAAACAGGCCGCTCCTCCTGTTTTTTGCGCGCCTCCATCCAGGCGCCATCACTCCAGGCAAACTGCGCAAGATCGCTCACCACCGAAGCAGTTTTAGGCCTCAATTCGCACCCATTTGCGAAAGGATCGCTCTTCACCCGAAGATGCTCCTCTCGCGTGCGGATCTCGAACTTATACTTCTCTCCCACCCCTATCCCTGGGACAAACAGCTCCCAGACGCCGCTACTTCCCAGCGACCTCATTGGATGACGCCTGCCATCCCAGTAGTTGAAGTCGGCCACCAGCGCCACACCGCTCGCCGAAGGGGCCCAGACCGCAAAGCGCACCCCCTCCACACCCTGGTGTACCATCCTGCGTGCTCCCAGCATCTCATAAAGCTGATAGTGCACCCCATTAGCGAAAAGATGCAGATCCAGCTCGCCAATCGAAGGCCAGAAGGCGTAAGGATCGTGGGCTAGTAGCCCATTCATGTAATAAAGGCGGTAGTCAGTAGGCTTGATCTCTCCCACCTGAAGTTCGAAGAGTCCCACCTCGCCTCTTTTCTGCATCGGCACCATCTGCCCACGCAACTCGACCTTCAGCTCACTAGCCCCCGGCGCAAAAGCGCGCAAGATCCCTTCATGCACTCCAAGGAACTGATGCGGGTCGTGGCTAGAAAACATATCCAATCCATACCACGCCTCGACTAATTCTCACGAGCATGCTTCTCGTCCAAAAAGCAGCCCCCCTTCTATAAAGAAAAATTTCGCAATTTCTCGAGAGGCATGATGAAACGGGCAGGATACATCGCAGCTGCTATAGCGCTACTCACCCTACAGGCCTATGGCGCTCCCAACTCCGTTGATCAGAACCAGGAGGTGGAGCGCGATCTATTCCTCAAAGACAAGACGATCAACTTTGTGAACCTGGAATTCCTCTACTGGTTTGTGAACGAAGGGGCCACCGACTTCGCCCTCAAGATGAACAGCCCCCCATGGTCGACCACAGTCGACAGCTATGCCACAGGCAAGTACCAGAGCGCCGATTTTGGATGGAGCCCAGGCCTACGCGTCTCCATTGGCCACTTCAATGCCCCCCACTACTGGGATGTCATCGCGCAATACACCTACCTGCAGACAACGGGAACAGATCATGTGCATGCCCCAGGCACAACGGGCGAGTTTCTGGTGGGCAGCTGGATCGGCCCCGATTTTTCAACAACAAACGCCGCAGCGCCTCTTCAAGAAGCCAGCAGCTGGATCAAGCTCAGCTACCAGATTGCCGATCTGCTCTTTTCACGCCGCTTCCACCCCAATCCCCACCTACGCGTCAACATGATTGGCGGTGGTACCGGCGCCTTCCTCTCCCAGCGCTGGCATGTCCACTATACCGATATCAACGGTCAGCGCTCGCTTGTCAAAAACAGCTGGCAATTTTCGGGAGGAGGCCTGCGCCTCGGACTGAAGCTCGACTGGTTTATGGGATGGAACGTCTTCCTCACCGCGCTTGCCAGCAGCGCCCTAGTTTCGGGACCCTACACAAATAGAGCCTTCCAAAGCACCACCGCCCCCGTCGCCGGCGCCAATAACCAGCTACCCTTCTTCAACATCCGCTTCCACGACTGGAGACTCCTCTTCAACTACCAGATGCTAGCAGGGCCCTCCTGGCAAAAGGCCTTCAAGCGGGTGCGCACCGAGATCTTCGCAGGCTACGAATTCACCATCTGGACCAACCTCCACCAGATCTACCGCTCCAACCGAACAGGCGCCACCGCCGGCAAAGATACCTACATCAACTCCTCCGACCTCACCCTGCAAGGCCTAACCGTCCGCTGGAACCTCGATTTCTAAGCCAGATAGGATAACTCGATCCAAGAAGGCTTGTTAGATAGCAACTCTCTACTTTCGAGCTCGCGACTTTTCGCGAGCTCAAAAGTCAAAGTGCGAGATAGGCTGCATGGTTTCTGTAATCGATGTAGATCGCATGCTGTTTGAGAAAGTCCATTCCCAGCAGACCATCAAACTCGCGCAGTTCTGAGGTGATATCCATCAAGAGCAGAGCTTGATCGCCAAAATCCTTTCCTCCAATGACAAATGTTGCAGAGGTGAAGATGTCGAGTCCGTGCCGTTCTTGACCGCATACGCGTCCTGCGGCAAGTGGCCGATTGAGAATCGATTTGGTCGCTCCGGTATCGATGACAAACCTCATTTCCCCTAAATCGGTACCAATCTGCACAAAAACACCCTTAGGTGTCACATCCAAAGGAACCTTAAGCCACCGGCATGAAGGCTTCATCTTGGCCAATTTGCTAAAACTATTGCAGATAACCACTTCAGAATTGGGAAAGTTTAGGAATAGGTTATGCTTCTCCAGAATAGGTCTTCCCAGAGCACCAACCTCTTCGGAGACATTCTCCTCACCCTCATCATTCCATAACGTCACGTTGGCGAGGAATTCGCTGCTCTGCTCTCTTGCCACCACATCGCTGAGAACAATATCTCCCCACTGCACCCTAGGAATCTTGTAGGAAGGCGCTTGGTAGAGATGGCCTTTGACATCGCGCCATTCCACTATGCCATCAACAGTTTTATCAATACTGCTCAACTGCTGCTTTGAGAGACTCATCAGCGACTTCGTGCCCAAATCTAATTCTAGGGGATAGCTTTTGCCAGCGATGCTAACCTCTACGATCGGAGTGTTTGAAGTGCTGAATGTAACAGGTATCCGATGATACCCTCTCTTTGACAACCACCAAGCGGTAGAGAAAGAGACTCCTCCTACGAACAGAATCCCTATTACGATCAGGAGGAGTCTTTTTTGCATCTCACGACGATTACGAGTTAAAGTCATATTTTACACTGCCGCGCATCTCTCCAGAAGTATTTCCATCTTTGTCGCGACGCACCCCAGCCTCCAGATCGACAGTCACCCTTCCTCCTCGGTCAGTGTCTCTGTGGTATTCGCCCCTCGCCCCTACGTCACGTCCACCTTCCAAAACAGACAAGAAGAGCCGATCCAAAAATGCATGCGATGGGCGATGAAAGCTTCATATACTCTCCTCAAAATTTGGGGTTGCAAAAAGACGATTTTGTCATAGAATGAATTTTTTGCAATGAAAAAGTAAAAGATTCGTCAACGAGTATGCGGAAACTGGCGAGCAATCAGAGCCAGAGCCTCTCTTGTCGCTGCGAAAACAGTGCAAGATAGCGATTGCGGAGCTTCTCTGAGAGAAAGCTTTGCATCAGGAGAGAATGCCAACGGGGCAGCGCCTGGCGGAATCTCTGACGTTCTTCTTCGATTACTGACTCCGAAAGACCCAAACGTTCTTTGCCGAAGTAATCAAATAGATCGGTTGCAGAGAGCTTGCTCTTCTTACCTCGAAGAGGGAGGGCTATCTCTTCCGTTACACGTGGTAGAGCGATGGTAGAATTGAGAAGATCATAGAGCGGACTCAGCTCCACCTTCTCTTCACGTCGAATGAGCGAGAAGTTTTTTACGTGGGCATCTTCATTGCCTACGAGAAAATTAAAAACAGTCAGGCGAAACAGTTTGATCCTCTCCAGACGTGGAAACGAACAATGTTGATCAATCACAGAAATCAGTTTTTCCATGCTGCATTCATGCTTTGTATCGCGAGACCCTCCCAGCAGTTGGGAACAGTCCTCAACCGCATATTTACGCCCTCTTGGGAGTCGATCGAATCGCTTGATGAAATAGGTGAGAGATCCGTCGATGTTATAGAGAAGGCCATGCAGGGGCACCTCTAATCCCACCTCTTTTGCCAATCTCATCGTTACATCCTCATTTTGAGGAAGTTCTTCGAACATATAGTGCGGAGGTTTCAGAATGAAACTGCCATCCCGAGCTACTGGATTGAAGCATTCACCCGCTACGCTCAGCTGCACACTCAATTTGGGTTGAGTTCCTTGGATGGATATTTTCTCCACCTGATGGAATGCGAGGTCTCGCTGCTGCTGGGGTGTAAATGGAAATGGCTTAAGCTCCTTCAGTTTAGGTGCAAGAAGCCGCAGTCCTTTTGCAGAATAGAGGCGCTCCTCGCAGAGTTCGTAGGTAATTGGACAGCGATTCACTCGTACGCCTCGACAGTGACGTTTCCCACTAGATCCTGCCCCACTACAATCAGCTGTCCCAGCAGATCATCCCGATCCAGTTTTGACTGTCTTAAGAGAGCTTCGAGCATCACCCCCTCCGGAAGGACGCCCTCAAAAAAGGGCGGGAAACGATCATAGTCGTAGATTCTCTGATTCGTAGGCATGGTCAACGAAACAGAAGAGCCCTTGTACCCTTCTAGATAAACAAAGCGGTAATGTTTGCCGCGCTCTAGCTCCTGCAACTCACCGGCTAGCTTGCCATCCACAAAAACTCTAGCTCTTCTCATCTAACTGCTCCTTAAAGAGCGCCATAAGAGGCCCCTGGAATTCGATCGTGATATTCAGGACCGCTAACAGCTTCATCAGTGTACTAAGCTTGACTGTCTGCTTACCTTTTTCGATATCGAAGACAGCGGTCTTGCCTACTTCGGCTAGCCTACCTAGCTCCTCCTGCGAAAGCCTGGCCTTCCGCCTATGAAACCTGATCATGGGTCCAATATAGGTTGCATCCACAAAAAACCGACCTTTTTTACCGCTATAGTGGTAATTATAGGCAGTTTTTGATCCACATGTCAAGGGGTCTTGTTGGAAACCATTCGTTTTTACTGCTATAGCAGTAAAAACTGGTTATTTTTGGAAGCGGTCGAGGTAGAGCGGTTCGCCGGAGGTGAGGGCGAAGGACTGGCTGGGAAGCAGAGTCTCCTCTTGGGGGCCTGTGGGCGTAAGACGCGTCAGGCGACAGGAGGCGAACCGGCCCAGCAGGGCGGTGGTGGTGGCTAGCGCGGGGTGGATGATCATCCTGCGCAGCTCTGTCTGGCGCCACTCAAAGTCTACCAGGTGACCTTGGCGCAGCTGCCAGAGGCGGGCGCGGCCCGAGGGAATCTGGCGCGGGAGGCAGGGAAGTGGATGAATCCCCTTCTCGGTCTCGTCTAGCAGCATCTTGGAGAGAAGATGGCTGCCGGCAGCGAGTAGCTGCGGCGCAGCAGAAGCATCGGCCGCAGATTCGTCGAGGATGCCCTGAAAGAGGCGATCGCTCGGCTCGGGGCAGAAAAGACCAGAAAATCCTACGCGCAGAAGAGAAGAGAGCGCTTCGTAGAGAGCGTCGCGCTCGTCTCTTTCGATCGCCTCGTAGCACCGCTTCAGCAGGCTGAAGCTGCCGCCAGTGGGCATTGCTACTTCTGCAAGAGGTGGCGAAAAGAGAGCCAGGCGGTGCCAGAAGGGAAGCAGCTCTTTGGGGTCGAGACGCCTTTGCATCAGCTGCCCATCCTGCAGATGGTGCTCGCCTAGGCAGAGGCGGGCGCGTGGGATGGTGCGCTCACCTGGGGGTAGAGAGGCTAGCTGCCAGCTACGGCCTTTGAGAGGTCCTTTTTCACAGCGCAGAACAATCTCGCCGCGCTCTCTTCCCAGAAGAAAGCGGAGATAGCCTTCGCTGCTTTCGCCCCAAAAGAGAATGCGGCCGCGCTCGAGATCCAGCTGCGCTGTAAAATCGCGAAGAGCCCCAGTAAAGGGCAGGTCGACAGAGATGCTCTCGCTAGAAACGAGCGAACGCAGCTCCACCCTCTTGGGAAAAAGACGCGCCACAAAAAGGGTGCCCGGCAGCGGCATCTCCACACCAGGCTGGTGCGAGAAAGGGCGGAGGCGGCTTGCAATCTTCAGTTCGAACATACCTTTCCTAACAATCCATCGGGTCGATTCTCTTCCAGCAGCACCTGCACAATCTGATTCGTGGCCAGCTCCTCGCCCGCCACACTCACCTGCAAAAAATTCTCGGTGTAGCCGGTGAAGCAGCCTGGCCTATGCGCATCTTCGCTCTCTAGCAGCACCGAGGCGACTCTCCCCACATACTCCTCGCGCAGTGCAAAAGCGGCCCGCTCGGCAGCTTTGAGTAGCCTTGCCTTGCGCTCTGCCATCAGATCAGAGGGCACCTTATCGCTATAGAGAGCAGCCCGGGTGCGGGGACGCTCGCTATAGGGAAACATATGCACCTTGGCAAACTTCAGCTGCTCTACCAGCTCCAGCGTCTCTAGGAAGTCGGCCTCGGTCTCTCCCGGAAAGCCGACAATCACATCGGTGGTGCAGGTAAAATCTGGCTGTGCAGCTCGCAGTCGCTCTACCGTCTGCAAAAAAATCTGACGAGTATATTTGCGGTTCATCCGCTTCAGCACCCGATTCGATCCCGACTGCAGCACAATGTGCATCGAAGGGCAGCAGCTGCGTCCCCCTAGCACCGCCTGCTCCAGCTCCTCATCCACCTCATCGGGATCGATCGACGAGATACGTAGACGCTTCACCCCCGGCACCGCATCGACCAGGCGCACCAGCTCGGCTAGGCGTACAGGTTGCTCTCTCTCTTTGGGGGCGCCATCAAAGTCACCCACATTGATGCCGGTGATCACCACCTCTTGGTAGCCACTTGCCACCAGCCCCTCCACCTCGGAGAGAATCTCCTCGACGCGCCGCGAGCGCGATCTACCGCGCACATAGGGGATGATGCAGTAGGTGCAAAAGGAGTTGCAGCCATCTTGTACCTTCACAAAGGCGCGGGTGTGACCGGGGAAGTTCTCGATGCGGAACTCAGGCACCTCCTCTTCTGGAAAGAGCTGCTCCAGCAGATGCTCCTTCTCGAGGTTGCGCACCAGATGGGTGACACCCTCAATCTGCAGCAGATCGCTACCAGCGTTCTCTACCAGGCAGCCTGTCACCACAATCTTGGCACCAGGATGCTTGCGCGCCAGCCTGCGAATGGCACTGCGGCTGTCGCTATCGGCCCCTGCCGTCACCGTGCAACTATTCACGATGCAGAGGTCTGCCACCTCCCCCTCGATAGCCTCCTCATAGCCCATCTGCGCCAGCTGGCTGGCATAGGCACCCGACTCATACTGGTTGGTACGGCAGCCCAATGTAACAATTTTGTAACGCTTTGCAGACATAGCGTCCCACTATACCAAAAAAAGGGGGGGGCCATTCAACAGCGAAGTGCAACAAATAGACTAAAATAGAAAGTGGTCAGGTGATGATAGCTTTTGGGCATACGTTCCTCCTGGCGTGTTTATCAAAAAATCACCATAGAGTTCGTAGTCATCTCTGACCACTTTCTATTTTAGTCTATTTGTTGCACTTCGCCGTTGAATGGGCCTTTACTGCTGAGTTTGTATTGGATCTAATGCACAGATTGGGCAGAGCGCCATGCCTCACGACGAGCCATTCCTTCCTCCCAACTCTCATCGAGTATCTCCCACCCCCTTCGATACTCCCCAGAATCGTCGTGATTAGCAAAACATAACCTGCCTCTAAGGCAACAACATTCACCAAAATAGATGTTATTTGTCATATTACCCTTAGGGTAAAGGCTCATCCAAATATCTTGGGGTGTAAAGGGATAATGAGCCAAATAGGGGCGAAGCTTAGGTGAGGCATTCACAGCTGCCAGCAATTCATCACATAGCTGCATAACCCCGTCTCTTGCTTGATCAACATCCATTGTTTCGGAAGTCCAGAATGAAAAGGCAAGACCATGTAAGTTTTTGTCAAAAGTTTGCTCAAAATAACGCATATGCCAGCCGTGCTTATGCAGCACCTCATCCCCAAATGTCTGACAAAATTGATCAATAGCTCTGACAGAGACTTTGGAGTCGAGATGCGTGGTAACCTTCCAAGCAATTGGCATAAGCAAGAGCAGCACACCCGTTGCAGAGATAACGAGGAAGTGTAGCCTTTTAATCATAAATAATTTACATCGCTATGAGATTTATGCACAATGTCTACTCGCCTACTCACTCAATTCCCAATCGCCCAAACAGCTCTTTCATATCATCTTCTAAAGCTTTTTGGTATGTGGGGGCAAGAAACCCATGTGCTCCATCGGGATGATCACTTTTGATTAGGGGATGACGCTTGACATATCTCTTTTGTGCCTGCATCTCTTCAACCACCTCCCTACCCTCCTTAGTGAAAAACCTTATGGCATCCAGCCAAGCCACCGCATCACTTTCACAAATATGATAGTTCATCGATGCATGATCGGAAAGTTCTTCCGTCTTAGGAGAGCCATAGCCTCGGAAATGAATCCTTTGCCGTTCGTCGTACGAAAGCTGCTTCACTGCGCCTTGATAGATGAGATTGCCTCGACTGTGAACCGAGTGTACTAGTACATCACCACGAGGTATGGAGTTGAGTTTGTTTTTGAAACATTTCGCTACAAAATTCGCTGCCCCAGTTGGTATTCCTACATAGTCTTTAGCTGCCTCTTTTGCATCCCAAAAACCATACGATCCAGGATAGAAGACCTCTACCCTAGCCCCTCCGCTTTTTAGCGAAACAGACTTAGCCATATCCCAGGCCTTCTGCTTAAAAGTATTGATTCCTGGGGTAAAGGTAAGGTGCACACCTGGTATTTCTCTCCCTGGAACTTCGAAAACTTCAGGACCATCATGATGACGGTCACTCCGGAAGGTGCGGTCGATGGAGCTGCTGTTTTCGTTGGAGGAAGTAGTGGGCTGGGAAAAGGTTTCGCTAAACCAACCTGCGAAGCGGTCCCAAAGGCTTGGGCTGCGCTCTTCTTCGGGGGTGGTGGTCTCTAGACCGTAGAGGTCAAAGGAGCGGAGGGGGCTTGCTTTGAGGAAGGCGTAGAGGTTGAGGGAATCGGTGTGCCCTTTGGGATCGGGGGTTAGCCAGCGACCAAAGAGGGGCTGGTAGTAGCGTCTGCCAAAGAAGATGAGACCTGTGTGAGGATCGTGACGCTTCGAGCTGTGGCCCCAGGGTGAGGAGATAGAGGAGTCGAGAAGGGGCGCACGCTCGCCGAAGGCGCTGTAGCGGTAGGCCTGAAGCGGTGCACCGGTAGCGGGATCGAGGAGGAGGGCGATGTTGCCGAAGAGGTCGTGTAGGACGGCAAAGAGGGAGCCCCCCTCTTCGATGGCCACTGTGGCGCCTATTTCTGCTAGGGGCGCAGCGGCGAGGATACGCAGCTGCTGGAGGTGGGAACCATCAAGGGTGCCGATCTCATTGAGACCATCAAATAGGAACTGCTGCTCCTGTTGAAACTTCCACTTCCCTTGCCGCCAGAGAAAGAGGGTGCGCGAGGTGCGGCGATGAAAACCATCGTAAGAAAAGAGGAGGCAGAACTCTCCTTCTCGTTCGGCTCTTGTCAAGCGACCCAGAGCGTCGTAGAAACAGCGGTATGGACCGCTAGAAGAGGGCTGCTCAAGTGGCTCGCCACAGGGAGTGTGTGGAACTCCCTCCATCTCGTGAAGAGCGTTGTAGAGAAGATGCTGCTCGCCATCCTGGACGCGGTTGTGAAGAGAGTCATGGCGTATCTGCTTGGCAAAGCGGCCACTCTCTTCGGTGAGCTGGCGCAGAGGATCGTAGGAGAAGTGGCTCTCCTCGGCAAGATCTCCTAACTGCCAGAGAGTGGCGGTAACAAGACCTCGCGGATCGAGAGCTGTCACCTGGTGGCGGAAGCTGCCGCAGGTTACCGATTCGGTGATGCCAGCAGCGTCATACTGGTACTCGACGATTCCCGACTTGCCAGGCAGCTGCATACGAGTGAGGTGGCCCGAACTGTCATAATCGAGAAAGAGCTGTTGGTAGAGTTTCTCTCCTTCAGCGCTATAGCGATGAAGGCTTTCCATCCGATTGCCGAGGTAGCGGTAATGAACGGAAGAGCCATCGGGTAGGGTAAGGAGGGTACGCTGACCAAGAGAGTTGTAGTGCGAGGTCAGCCGCTTGGATCCATCGACCCACTCCTCCAAGATCTCTCCAAAGGCGTTATAGCAGCGATGGACAGTCTGATCTGTCAGCTCATCATGTGTCTCTATAACGCGCCCTAAGCGATCGACGCTGTAGGAGAGGGCGACAGTGCCATCAGAAGCGCGAAGCGAGATGAGATGGCCAAGTGGATTGTACCGATGCTCGAGGGTAACGCCATCCGGCTTTTCGATCTGTTCAATCAGCCCCCGGCTATTGTATGTATAGCGGGTCACCCGCTCTTCAGGCGTTCCCACCCCCTCGCGCAGTAGGGTTAGACGACCTCCACTGTCATACTCCTTCTCCAGAACCGCAGAGCGCACCTCAGTCTCGCTCTCAAAGATGGAGCTCTCCACTCGACAAAGTAGACCCCGTCTGTCGTAGAAAAGATGCTCGCGCGAGAGTATTCCCCGCCCGCTCTGGCCGCGGCGCTTCTCGGTTACCAGGCCGCGCACATCATAAATCTCTTCTAGGTAGGCGCCGGTGGCATCAACCACCCTCTTGGTACAGATGGTCTGGCCAAACTGGTCCTTCTGTTCGGCATAGTAGGTCTCGGTCACCTCACCACGTGGAGAGGTCTCGCGAATCACCCTGTTGAAGGCGTCATAAAGGGTCTGGCTGACAGAGGGGCGTCCTTCGACATAGGTGCTGGTGAGCGTGCGATTGCCCGCAGAATCATACTCATATTCTATTAGCGAGAGAGGTGTGCCATCCTCTGCCTCCACCCGCTCTTCGATGAGACGATCGAGTAGGTCGTACCGATTGCTGGTGATGAGAGAATCTCCATCACCTCGCAAAGTGGTGCGGGCCAACCTACCTAGCTCATCATAGCTGTAGTCGGTGCGCCTACCAGCACGCTCCTCAGCTATTTTTCTTCCAGCGCCATCATATTGGTATTCTGTAACAAAGCCCTCTGCATCGGTCTGCGCTAGCAGGTGGAAGGAGTTATAAAGAAAACTCTCTTCGGTAAGAACCTCTCCATCAAGGAGCACTTTCTTGCTGATGATACGGTCGAGTGGGTCGTATTCCTGCTGGGTCACCGTGCCGTCAGGCGCCACTAATTTGGCAAGCAACCCACTCTTGGTGTAGAAATGACGCTCCTCGGTCCCATCGGGATGGCGCACTAAAGTGGGCTGTCCGCGGGCGTTGTAGAGAGTTTCGGTAAGATGGCCCTCCTCATCCCAAGCAAGGTGCACCCTACCGCCGCTGTCATAGCTGCGGCGCACGGTGGGACGTTCTTGAGAACTTGATGCCGTTTCTACCCAAGGAGAGCGTTTGCAGATCGCGTTTCCATAGGGGTCATATTCGATCTCGGTAGGGTTTTGGAAGGGATCGGTGATAACGCGAGGACGACTCATCAGGTCGTATCGAGTGAGAGAGCGTCGATTCCCCTCGTTGGTCTCGAGGCTGCTATGAGTTTGACGATCAGCTCGATCATAGGAATAGATCTTTCTTCCTCTTCCCGAAAAGAGAGTCTCGGAGATCACCCTGCCGCCATCATCGCGATGGTAGCTAGCCTCCTGACCGATAGCGTTTCGCTCCCAGACAAGCTGCCCCATCTTGTTGTATTGGTAATGAAGGGTGTAGCGATGCTGACCGTTTGCATCGCATATCTCTTTTCTCTCCACTAAGCCGGCACTGTTGTAGCGGAGATATTCGCGGCTGAGGAGCCCTGCTTGCCCACTCCCTAGATCGAGGTAGAAGCGTTCGTGCACCTCGGGCATACCATGAAAGAGAACATCATACAGGCGGTGGATACGGGTAAGATGTCTTTCGGAGACATCTGTGAGATCTTCTTGATGCGGGCTGCTGCCATCATCTTCAATCTCAGTGACAAGAAGTAGATCGCGGTCGTACTCATAGAAAGTGCGCCTGATGATCCTACCCTCCACTGCAACTAGCTTGGATGCCACCAGCGACTTTCCAGGGAGATAGGAATAGGTTGTCTCCACCCCCTTCTCTTCGCTCTGCTTAACCAGAAGGTGGGGAAGCGAGCCGGTATATTGGTAAGAGCAACTGTAACGTTCTGGAGTCTCGCCAGACAGAGCACCTCCATGCTCAATGCGAAACGAGAAGTCGTCTAACTGCTCTCCTGTTAGATTGCCAAGCATCGCTGCCTCTCGTAGGCAGCTTCTCTCGTCGTAGAGCAGATGCTTACCAAAGAGTGTCCTTTTCTCCTCGGTGATGAGGTAGTGGCCATGGAGCCGACCCTGTGGATCCCAGGCAAAGTGGTCCTCGCTTCTTCGCCCCCCTCCCGGTATCCATCTAACGAGATGCTCTAGGCGATGACCATGTGTATAGGTGTAGCTGGTCAAGAAGCCGTACGGATCGCAAACATTAGTCCTACCCTTCCGGACAGGATGGTTTGCATCTTCTCGCAGATACTCTAGGCGGAAGATCTCCACCTCCTCTCCATGCTCTCCTACAGGAGCGGCGAGGGCGCTAACGCGCCATGTGGAATCACCGGGGAAGCCCTGATGGTATTTTACCTGTAGTGTGCGCCCTCCTTGTAGGTCGTAGCGCTCGATAGCTCGACAGGCACCATCTTGCTTCCCAAGATAATAGTTAAACTGCCTGGACAGAACATTCTCTCCCCACACACTTAGTAACTTAAAGTGTGGTGTGGTGCGCATACTCGTTAGCTGTCCATCTGTGCCCTGAAAGAAGAAGAGGGTGGTTTCGTGCGTCTTCTTTTTTTTCTTATGTTTTTCCCACTCCTCCTTGTAGGAGATGCCAAGATGCGCAAAGCGATGATTGCCATCAGGAGTGGTTGACGAGATGGCGATGAGAGCATCGTTTTTATCATATTCGTAGGTAAACCTTTCTCCGTGAGGATGTTCCTCCCACCTCAGAAGATATCTCTGTATGCCTTCTCGAGTCGCGGAGGGTGGACAAAGACGCCATGAGGTCTGAGTAAAAAGAAGTCTGGATCCGTCGCTTCTATGAAGATAGAAGTCTTTTCCATCGGACGCATAGTCGATATGATGATCCAGAAAACGCTGATGCGCCACTCCAGGAAGGGGTCTTGGAATGATAGTAAACCCCTGCCAAGTGTGGGGCGCCACCGGTTTAAAAATGGTCCACCCTCCCGCAATTTTTCCCCGCTGCGTGTAGACAACGTCCGCACCAGAAGGCTCTCGAACGATAAGCTCGCCTGACTGAAGTTGATAAGCATAGAAATAATGCTCTCTCTGCCATCCCTTCCCTATCTTCTCTCGATGATCGCGACTGACATAATTGGCAGGCAGCGAGATAGGGACAGCGCCGCGCACAGTAGCGAGAGGCTCCTTCAGGATCAGATCGCCTGTAATAGCATGGATGCAACCACCTACAATGGCGGAGGGATCAATCTCAGTGAGCTCGAATGGAAGTGCGGGTGTGAGATCTGCCGCAAGAAGTGCTGAGACAAGCAGTTGAATGGCGATGAGTAATCGTTTCATATGCGCAAGAAATGGGTTTAAGAGAGCGATCTTGCGCCTCTGTCAAAAAAGGAGACAATCTATTTTTCTGTGAGGGGCTCGCAAAGTTCTGTTTGTCAAAATCATGAGGGAAATGCCGTTTCAACTCTGAGGTGCGACAATCGGCGCAAAGAGCGTTTCCAAATCTTCCTTGTTGATCGCCAAAGGGGTCGAGGTAGAGGCTGAAAAGAGGGCATCGGCAAGGCTCTTTTTTCGCTGTTGGAGGTCAATGATTTTCTCCTCCACAGCGCCAGCGCTGACCAACTTGTAGACAAAAACTGGCTTTGTTTGCCCTATGCGATGGGCGCGATCGGTCGCTTGGCATTCGACAGCTGGATTCCACCACGGATCATAATGAATCACCACATCAGCAGCTGTGAGATTGAGGCCGGTTCCTCCAGCTTTCAAGCTGAGTAGGAAGATCGGAACCTCTCCAGACTGAAACTGTTGCACAGGAGTGGCTCGATCGCCAGTATCGCCTGTCAGCAGCGCATAGGGCAGATGGAGATGCCGGAGCTCCTCCTCGAGAAGTGCAAGCATGCTCGTAAATTGCGAGAAGAGGAGAATCTGTCGCTGTTCTTGGACCATCTGTGGCAACATCTCACGCAACCAGAGCAATTTAGCCGAATCTTCAGCGGAAGCTGTTTTGCCTGCAGAGGTCAGGCGAGGATCGCAACAGATTTGCCGCAATTTCAGCAGCGCATCAAGAATGGCAATATGACTGCGACCCAGTCCCTTTTCATCCACCTGTTCCAGCACTTTTTTCATCATGGTGAGGCGCACCGCCTCATACAGATCTTGCTGCTGCTTGGTTAAGATGATAGAGACTGTGGTTTCCGTTTTAGGCGGCAACTCGAGAACGACTTCTTGCTTGGTACGCCGGAGGAGGAAGGGTTGGATCCGTTTTTGCAGGATTTCTCTTCGCTCGGAAGAAACACCTTTTTCAATCGGCTTACGAAATAGCTGTTGGAACTGTTTTGCACTGCCTAAAAATCCAGGCAAGATGAGGTGAAACAGCGACCACAACTCACCCAAGTGGTTTTCCATGGGAGTACCAGTCAGGCAGAGTCGATGTGTAGCGCGCAGTTCGCGGAGAACTTTATGCGCTTGCGTCTGCGCATTTTTTACATTTTGAGCCTCATCGAGGATCAGCAAGTGAAATTCTTGGGACAACAAAACAGTCTGATCGCGAGTCAACAAAGGATAGGTGGTGAGAATCAGATCATGCTCGGCTAGCTGGTCGAATCGCTTTTTTCTCTCTTGTCCTCTCAGCAGGAGCACGCGCAAAGCGGGAGCAAAACGATGGGCCTCGATAATCCAATTGCTCATGAGAGTGGTAGGAGCAACAACCAGTGCGGGCTTGGTCATCCTCCCATTCTCTTTTTCCATGAGAATGTGAGCTAGTGCCTGGACAGTTTTACCAAGGCCCATATCATCCGCTAGAATCCCAGCAAGATGGCTCTGCCGCAGAAACTGCAACCATCGAAGACCTTCGAGTTGGTAGGGACGCAGCGTACATTGCAACCCTTGAGGGGGCTCGATTGTCCTACTTGCCGATTGCAAGTTGTTCCATTCCCTTCGAAGTTGTTTGTACCGCTCTGGGGCCTGCCACTCAAGCTTACCTGCAAGCCCGCCCTGGGATAGCTCCTCCTCAAGCTGGGCCAGAGAGGCGCTTTGCCAACGGGGAATGCGCACTCTCTGGTTACCCTCCGCTGGATTCAAAAACCCGAGAAATGCATGGAGAAGCGCCTGAATTCTGGAAGCGGGGAGCGCCATCACCTCTCCATCGGGTAGAGGAAGGTAGACAAGTATCTCAGCTAACTGCTCGGGAGTCTTTTCACGCCATAGAGCTTGTTGCTCACCAGCAGATGCCAATTGAGACAAGAATGTCTGCAGATAAGGGACGAGATTCACCCGCTTTCCATCAATGCGGTGGCCCACTTCAAGGTCAAACCAATCATGAGAAACTTCGGAGAGCTCAGCATACCAATCGGTAGGTTTCGTGACTTTTTGAATGGGAAACCTTTTGGCAAAAGCAAAGCGCCACCCAGCGGGTTCCATCTTTTCGATCAAAACAAGACAAGAGTCCACAGCACTTGTGTAGGTGGCAAGAGGGTCTCGATAGATGAGCAGGGAAGATTCTGACTCCGCAAGCTCCCACCCAAAATTGTACAGTACTTGGATAATCTTGGCCTCCTCGGATAGGTTTCTCTGGAGATGGTAGATGATATCATCGGAGACGATTTGACAACTGGCCCTCGAGGCGCGATAGGGAACAGAATGATCCCCGTAGGAGAGGGCTAGAGAACAGGTAAACCGCTCGCGATAGGAGAGGGGATCGGTCCCCACATCAAAGGTAAGGAACGGAATGGGGCTAGTCATAGGAAGTTGCACAAACTGCTTTTCGCGAATTGGCACCTCGGGGAGTTTCTGAGCGAGCCGCTGTTGTAAAAGAGGGAGGCTGCGATTGTCGACTCGAGGGGCATTCTCCAGCAGTTGGCGCAGCTGAACCCCATTTGCGGGGAGGTGGAGATGGCCACAAGTACAAGAGGTCGGGTCGATGTAAAAACCCTTCTGTTCCATCAGAATAAAGCAGCGAGCCTCGCGGTTGGAAGCCTGCAATCGAAGAACCGACTGCTCTCCATTGCATGGTACCCATCCCAGTTCACCTTGGAGCGGTTCTTCCCACGACAAAGGCTTAGGTAAGAGCTTATTCTGATCTGCAATCCAAAAAGTCCGACCGGTCCGAACCATATGCTCGAGAAGCGGCATGCTTTGTGGAGAGCGCGTTAACCTCTGTTGCGAATAGATTTGGATAGCTGCGCGGTCCTCGTCCCCCATAGCGTGGACGAAAGTAGGAGAGGGAGCTTGTATCAACTGATCGAAAGAACAGGAACGCCCCACTATAGCACCAAGACAACCATCTTTTTTGACCCGTCGTACTGCCATCTCAATCACGAGCTGATACTGAGGATAAGCAAGATCTCTTAAAATAAAGACGGCTAGATCTTGCTGCGTTGCACGAGAGGGTAAAAATTCCTGAGTTGAGGAAACCGGAGCAAGCCTCTGCAACCAAGACTGAACCTCATAAGAGATCGATGGCTCTTCGATTTGAGGAGAAGTGGCAAAAGCGGAAGGCTCCGAGGCAGCCTTGTGCATGAGAGCAATGATTACCGCCGCCACATGCTTGCAATGCCCGTTAAAAGCAGGACAGTCACAGAATGCCTCTACCATTTCCTGGTTCGATCCCCGAGCCGATCCCCGAGCCGATCCCTGGGCCGAAATGCACAACATCACCTCATAAGGATGGCGACGACTCCCTCGAACGTTGGACTTTATCACAAAATTTTTGCCAGAATTCACCCAACCAACAAGCATGACCCGGCCTGCGAACGCATACTCCCTACCGCGGAATTTCACCATTTCCGGGATCGAACTAAACCATTTTTGCAAAGTATCTAGCATCATTTCCTCTATTCCCAGGGCGCAGATCTCAGCGCGCGGAGCGAAATATATCTCTCCCCGCTGAGGATGAGGTGATCGTCTAGGTGGATCCCCATCACCTTGGCCGAGTGGGCCAGCTGGCTGGTTAGCTTGAGATCGGCAGAAGAGGGGGTGAGGTCTCCGCTGGGATGGTTGTGGGCAATGACCATCGAGTAGGCCTTGCGCCGCACCGCCGGGTAGAGCACCTCGCGGGGGTGGACCAGCACCTCGGAGAGGGTGCCCATCGCCACCATCTCGGCGCCAATCAGCCGGCCGCGCACATCTTTGAGGGCCACCCACATCACCTCCTGCCGGTAGCCCGACATGAGGGGGGAAAAGATGGCAAAGAGCTCGGCAGCTGTGACAGCAGGGGGCCTAGGGGAGCCCTCCTCTTTGGTGGCGCGGCGAGCTAGCGCTAGCGCCGCCTTCAGCTGAATCGCCTTGGCCCTACCGATGCCGCGCACCTCCTCAAGCTCCTCTAGCGAAGCGTTCAGTAAAGAGGCTAGGCCGCCAAAATGGGCTAGCATCTCTGCTGCCAGATCGAGCACCGAGCAGTTTTTGCGCCCAGTCACCAGCAAAATGGCCAGCAGCTCCCGATCGGAGAGCGCCTCTTCGCCTCTCCTCTCTAGACGCTCGCGCGGCATTTCGCTGGTGGGTAACGAAATCATTTTATCTCGAACTGCTCCACCTTGTGCTCCAGCTTGGCGGGAATC
Source organism: Rhabdochlamydiaceae bacterium (assembly GCA_027365315.1). Classification (GTDB taxonomy): domain Bacteria; phylum Chlamydiota; class Chlamydiia; order Chlamydiales; family Rhabdochlamydiaceae; genus DAHXNQ01. The sequence continues at coordinate 19,055 of DAHXNQ010000028.1, forward strand.
TCCGCATCCAGCAGCACATCCTCTCCCTCGTAGTCGCAGGAGTAGACTTTGCCCTCACGCATCAGTTCACTCACCAGCACGTAGTGACTCTGCGGAATGCGCAGCTTCAGCCGCTTGCGCAGGCGCGATAGCTCGGCCACAATAGCGGCCGCTAGATCGTCCATTCCCTGGCCTGTAAGGGCGCTCATCACCACACAGCGCGGAAACGAAAGACGCATACGATTCAGCCGCAGCTCGTCGGTGCAGGCATCTGCTTTGTTCAGCACCGTCAGCATCGGCTTCTGATCGGCCTTCAGCTCTTTCAGCACTGCGAAGCTCTCGTGCGCCTGCTCTTCTGCCATCGGATTGCTGATATCGATGAGGTGCAGCAGCAGATCGGTATGCAGCACCTCCTCCAGCGTACTGCGAAACGCAGCCACCAGCGTGTGCGGAATCTTGCGAATGAAGCCCACCGTATCGACCAGCAATACCTCCTGCTTATTGGGCAGGCTGAATTTGCGGGTGGTGGTATCGAGTGTGGCAAAGAGCTTATCTTCGGCCAGCACCCCCGCCTGCGTCAGCGCATTCAGCAGAGTCGATTTGCCAGCATTGGTATAGCCCACAATCGCCAGGGTGGGTATGCCAGCGCGCAGCCGCGCCTGCCGCTGCATCTTGCGATGCTGCGCCACCTCATTCAGCTCTTTCTTCAGCCGTTCCAGGCGGGTTTTCAGCATCCGCCTATCCAGCTCGATCTGCTTCTCACCCTCGCCCTTGGTGAAGCCGCCCCCTCCCGAAGTCTGACGCGATAGGTGGGTCCAGAGCCTCTTCAGCCTGGGCACCTGGTAGCGCACCTTGGCCAGCTCGATCTGCAGCCGAGCCTCTCTCGTCTGCGCTCTCTGAGCAAACACCTCGATGATCAGCTCGGTGCGATCGACAACAGGCTTGCCGATCAGCTTTTCGAGATTGCGCTGCTGGTGGGGGCTGATCTCGTCATCAAAGATCACCACATCGGCCTCGAGCTCCTCTGCCAGCTGCCGCAGCTCGTCCACCTTACCCGAGCCGATGAAGTGGGCAGCATCCCTCTTCTTCAGCGGACAGAGCAGCTCGCCCACCTTCAGCAGGCCGTAGGTTTCGCACAGCCTGGTCAGTTCGATCAGATGCTCTTCGCAGAGACTCTTCTCTTTGGTGGCAAAATAGACCCCCACCAGAACCGCCCTGCGGCAGAACTGAAGAGGAGCTTCGTAATGAGTGGTAACGGGGGTAGTCGGGTCGGTTTCCATAGCAGAAAGGAGTATAAAGGAGTTAGAAGTAAACTTCCAGCCCATCGTAGGCTAGACCTGCGTGGGGAGGTAGTGAAGCGTTTGTCGCCTCGTAATCGAGTAGGTGTGCCAGATGGGTGAAGTAGACCTGGCTAGCCCCTATTTCATCGGCAAAGGCCAGCGCTTCGCCGATGCTAAAATGGACGAAGTGGGGTTCGTGCTGCAGCGCGCTCACAATCAGAATTTTTGTCCCCTTCAGCTGCTCCACCACCTGCGGCGTGTAGTCGCGGATATCGGAGATGTAGGCCAAATCGCCAAAGCGGTAGCCATTCACCGACATGCCCCCTTGCCGATAGGTCACCACAAGAAAACGTACGCCCGCAAACTGCACCATCCCTATCTGCGTCTCGAGGTGATGAAACTGAAAGATGGCGACAGCGTTGTGCCCCGGAGGCACTGGGCGCATCAGATGGGGAAGGCGGTCCCTGATCTGCTCCCAACTCTCTTGCGAGAGCAGACAGGGCAGCGCCTTTTTTTGCAGCCTGTTGAACTCGCGCAGCTCTTCCAGCCCGCCTATGTGGTCGTAATGGGCATGCGTGATGAGAAGCCCATCGAGATGGCGCACTCCATAGCGCAGACACTGCTCGCGGCAGTCGGGACCTGCATCGATTAGAAGCGTTTTGCCCTCAATCTCCACAAGAGCGGCACAGCGCAGCCGTTTGTTGAAGGGAGAGTCGGAGCTACAGACCGCGCAGCTGCAGCCAATCTGTGGCACTCCTGCCGAGCTACCTGTCCCTAACAGGCGGATCTTACCCAACATGCCCCCTGAATCATTTTTGCCATCAGCTCCTTTCCAAGAAGAGCGTGGTAGAGTAGACCGCGCGACCCCAGACCCAATATAGCCCAGGTGGGGATCTCTCTTGCTTCAAGCCGCTCTAGCCGCGGCATATAGTGCCCGCTTAGACAGACCCGCATCGCAGCGCGAACTCCTACTACACGAAGATCTGCAGTGGAAGGATACCAAGAGCTCAATTTAGTCAGCAGCTCTCTCTTTGCAAACTCAAGATCGGGCGCCTCACTGGTAAACTCTCTCTCGTAGGTGCTTCCCACCACATAGCACCCTGGCTCTTCTGTAGGTGCAATATACCCCTTTCCAATCATGCTGCAAGAGGGCGCACCTTCAACTAGCAGCGCCTGCCCCTTTAGAAACTTCAGCCCCTCTACCTTCACCAGCCCCCGAATGCCCGCTCCCACAGCCAGCACTATACCATCTACTTGCGGTAGACCATCCAAAGAGTCGATCTTGCGCAGCGTTAACTTGCCCCCCAGCTGCAAAAAGAGCTGCTTGAGCCCCTCCAGATAGAGCGAGGAAAAGATGGTGCTGCCCGAGCGAATCATGATCTGCTGCTCGCCCACCCGCATAAGATCACCATGTCCATCACCCCTAGCCAGCATCTCTAACATAGCTTCCTTAGGAACCCAGCGCAGGATGCCGCTGTGGTCGGCCACCTTTCTACCCAGCACCGCCTCAGCACGCCCTATCAGCTCCCGCACATCGGCAAGAGCCTCGTCAGCGCGCATGCTGCGCCGGCCCGCCTCGCCAGGATAGGGGTGCAGTAGACCACTTGCCACACCCGAAGCGCCAGCGCCTACGCCTGTCGCCTCAAAGAGCTCCACCTCGATCCCTCTATCCAGGGCCGCAATGGCAGCGGCAAGACCGGCAAAGCCAGCTCCCACTACAGCAATCTTTGCAGTCATGCCAACAGCCTCATCGCGATCTGCCGCTCTTCCAGAAGCTCCTTCTCCGAAGTGGCGAGAGCCTCTCGCAGCCAAGGAGTCAGTGCCAGCCCCTCCACCCTCTCCACCCTTCCCGCTCCACAAGCTACCGATGGAAACGAAAAGATCAGACCCTCAGAAATGCCGTAGGAGTTGCCATCCGACAGCTGCCCCACAGAGAGCCATTCTTTTTTGTCTCCCAGCATCAGAGCCCGCACCGTCTCCATGGCAGCCTGAGCCGCCGAGGCGGCAGAGGATTTACCGCGCGCTGCAATCACCTTGGCACCCCGCTGCTGCACCGCCTGCACAAACTCCCCCTCCAGCCAGCTGCGCGGCAGCAGATCGGCGGCCGGTTTGCCACCAAGCAGGACATGTTCGAAATCGACCACCTGCGTCGAGGAGTGGTTGCCCCAGATCGAGACCCTCTCCACCTGACCAAGAGAGAGCGCCGCCTTCGCCGCCAGCATCGAACGAGCACGGTTCTGGTCGAGGCGCGTCATCGCATAAAACCTAGAGAGATCGAGACCGCCCACCGCCTCGGCAGCAGAGCGGGCTAGTAGACAGTTAGTGTTGCAGGGGTTGCCCACCACCAGCGCCGTCACCTCTTTTGAGGCCACCTTAGCAAGAGCGCGCCCCTGCTCGATGAAGATTTTGGCGTTCGCCTCCAAAAGCTCCTTGCGCTCCATCCCCGGACCACGCGGCCTAGCGCCCACCAGCATGGCTACATCGGCCCCCTCAAACATCTTCAGAGGATCGCTGCCCAGCCGCACCTCCTTCAGCAGAGGAAAGGCGCAATCTTCCAGCTCCATCGCCACGCCGCGCAGCTGCTCTTCGGCTGCAGGAAGATCGAGCAGCCTTAAAGAGAGCGTCTGCTTCTCTCCCAACATAGCGCCCGAGGCAATGAGAGGCAGCAGACTGTAGGCAATCTGCCCCGCTGCACCTGTAACCACCACTGTAACCATCTCCTCACCTCGTCCTGCCATTCTATACCAACCCCTCCCATCCAACAATTGCTAACAAAACGCAAAACTTTTTTATAGAAGACTCCACCTTCCTTTAGCTGCTACACTCCTAGGACTATGCTATGGGCCCTTTTCATGTATGCCGTCTGGTCGAGTCTTTTTTCGATCGGCAAAAGCGCTGCACTCTGCAGCACCCCCCTCTTTCTCACCGGCAGCCGGATGGCTATTGCCGGGGTGCTGCTCACTCTATTTACTTTTATTTTTAAAAAAGAGCGCTTCCGCTTCAGCGGGAGGCAGTGGTTTTCGCTGCTGATGCTCAGCTTCTTCAGCGTCTACCTCACCAACGTATTAGAATTTTGGGCCCTCACCCAACTCCCCTCGGCACAGGTCTGCTTCCTCTACAGCCTTTCCCCCTTCTTTGCAGCCCTCTTTTCCTACCTCCACTTCGGTGAAAAAGTGAGCGGCAAAAAGCTGATAGGACTACTCATCGGGATTGTCGGCTTCCTGCCCGGAGCGCTTCTCTCCCTCCTCCAGGAGGAGAGCCAGCTGCTACCCACCCTAGGGATGATGCTAGCCGCCGCCGCCACCGTCTACGGCTGGGTACTGCTGCGCCTGATCGTCAAAGACCAGGGGCTCTCCTCCCCCACCGCCAACGGCGTCAGCATGCTGGTGGGCGGAGCCCTCGCCCTGGGCCACTCCTACCTCGTCGAGCCCTGGCTGCCGGTCACCCCCGGCCTCGAGATCACCTTCCTGCAGCTTCTCTCGCTGATGATCATCATCTCCAACCTACTCTGCTACAACCTCTACGGATGGCTCCTCAGACGCTACACCGCCACTCTGCTCTCTTTTCTGGGGCTACTCAGCCCCTTCTTCGCCACCCTACACGGCTGGCTCCTGCTGGGCGAAGCACCCTCCTGGACCATGCTCGCCTCCACCTGCTTCATCCTGCTAGGCCTCTGGATCGTCTACTCCGCCGAACTGAAGCAGGGTTACCTAGGCCAGCGGCCTGCACCTACTCTCAAGAACGCCTAAATAAGTTTTGTATACAAAGCGCCTTTTCAACTCTGAAGTGCAACAACGGTAGCCTCCATTTGGCACCCGTTGAAGACCTCTATGAGTGTCCGAAATTGTAGCACCTTCCGAGGCCGATTGTTAAGCCGTTCCTCCACAAGAGCAATAGTTTCATCTGGCACCAAATCAAGTCTCTCATACTTAGGTAGATATTGACGAACAAGCCCATTTGTGTGCTCATTTAGCCCACGCTCCCACGAATGGTATGGACG
>DAHXNQ010000051.1 GCA_027365315.1 Rhabdochlamydiaceae bacterium
CAGCAAGTCATCATCGCTTGGCTTTTACGCGCCTGCGACTCAAGGCTGGTTAAAGAAGGCAGAGGCTGCGAGGTCGCGAGCGCTCCGTAGTCGCGCCGGGTAGTGCTGTGCACACCCGGACGACAAGGATGGATTCATCGCGGTCGGAGCCGGTCCACTCTTGCGACATAAGCTTGCTCGAACGAATAAAACTTGCTTCTTCTTAGTCTGATAACAGTTCTTATTTACGCAACCAGCTGCGCATGCAAAAGCGGCCCCTCCACACGCAAAAGAGGCTCTTGCGAAAAGACCACCGTCCCCTCCGGCACCGCATCCAGATCGCACCGGAATACAAACTGATCCAGAAATCTCAGAAAATCGACTTCGAAAAGAGCTCTCCCTGAAGGAGATTGAAGTGAGCTTAAGTAGCTGAGATCTTCTTTGTGAAAGCGCAGCTGCTCCAGCGTCTTGAGAGCCACCTCCAGTCCCGCAGCCACCGCATAGCCGCCGCCAAAGAGACAGCTGCGGAAGTTCAGCTGAAACAGAGCGCGCCGCTTCGCCATACCCCGCTTCCAGTAGGCCTGCACCATGGTCAGTTCGTAGAGATCGCAAAGCAATGCTGTCGACATATTTTTGTATATGTCTAGAATTGGTTAGATTTTCTAATCATTTTTTGTAAGTTGAAAATCAAAGTGCTGACCTATAGAGTTCTCGCGATATGCACCACTGGATCCGTTCGTTTCTGCTGGCTACCCTGCTACTACCAAGGGCTCTCTCTGCCCTCTCGTTTGGCGAGCGCGCTCTCAAAGCCGAATCGCGCGACTATGTAGTACTGCAACAGGGTAAGTTAGACTGCCTCCTCGCTGTTGTGACAAGCAGCGGCTCTCGCCTCGTTCTAGAAGAGATCGATATCTCAGCCGATCAGTTTCAGAAACAGAAGTACGGCTGGAAAGAGTGGGTGGCAGCGGGCGCTCCCGGCCATATCGCCTGGACTCTTTATGAAGTGGACCTCGAAGAGGGTAGGCTCATCTCCGCCTACTCCTGCACCAAGCAGGCGTGGCTGGCCCTCGACCCCTCCGAAACCATCCTAGCTGGCCTGCTCGCACTACCATTAACGCGAGTCGATGCAAAAGAGCAGAAGAAGATCGGCCCGCCACCCCCCGCTGGAGAGCCTGATCACCGCCCTCTCTGGCGCCCTGAAAAGATCTTTCACAGTAGAAAAGAGAACTCGCTCCGCTTTGAGTGCCTGCGCGGCAGATGGCCCAAAGATGGCTCCCTTCTCGACAGCTGCCTCATCGATCTTTACTTCGAAACAGGAGCGAACGCCTTCCCCCTCCCCTACTGGGTCGAGGTACAGGGCTCTTCCTACACCTTCAAGATGCGCGCCATCGATTCGGGCAAGCAACTCCCCTCTCCCACAAGAGGAATGCCGCTCAGTCGACTCCGTTTCCTGGAAGTGGCTGCCGAACATGGCGACATCTTTCGCTGGACCCTCGACAGCCCCTCCACTCTCCATCCCTTTTCACTACTAGCTGTTGATCTCAGCATGAGCTCGGGCAGAAAGATGACGCTCTCTCTTCCCTGCCGCTGCCTTTACGACGCTGCAAAGGGGGTCACCTATCTCGAAGTTGACCGCTACCATATGGAGCGGATGCTTCAGAAAGGACACCGCTACAGCTGGATTGCACTTCCCACCAAAGAGCCTTCACTCTTTGCTGAAAGTGAGACGCCCCTCTTTTGGGATCAGTCGGAATGAATATAAGGATTCACATAGCGTGGATCGCTCGTGTACCAAAGGTGAAGTGAGTATCGCTTTCCGCTTCGTATCGGAAACACCTCGTGATAAAAGTTTTTTCCATTCGGTGCAATTACAAGCATGCCCGCTCGGATCGGGATCACTTTTTTGTACAACCTGTTACAGGGCCCATCCTCAAATAAGATCTCCCCTCCCTCAAAATCTTCGTTCAGATAGAGCAGAGCTGTATATTCCCTCCAGTAGGTGTGATTCGGTACCAATCTGGCGCCGGGGCATTCTCCGTTACAGATGACTCTGAGTCGGCTTTGATTCTTTCCATGGATGGGACAGTCAAAGTAGACATTATCGGCATGATAGGCGCAAAAATTACCGGCAATTCTGGCATAGAGCGCTCCATGATCGATGTGGTACTTCCCTGCCGCTAGATGATAAGTCTGCTCCATCACCTTGAGGATTTGACTGGAGATAGCGCCGATCATCTCTTTGATGCGAGGATCTGTCGATGCTGAGAATGAAAGCTGATTATCGCTGTTCTGCTTGAGAGTTCTATTCAGGGAAATTGCATGAAGAAATAGCTTGATACTTCTTGACGATATACTGAAATTCTACCCTCAATCGCACCCCGAGGGAGAGTTGTTGCACAAATAAGAACTGTCATCAGACCGAGGGGAGAAGTTGGATGTGAATGAGCAGACTGCTCATTATAAGATGGGCCGGCTGCAACTTCGATCCCTCGATCCTTGCTCCCGGGCCGTGCACAGCACTGTCCCGGTCGCTACGGAGCGCTCGCGAGAGAGCTGGCCTGGGTCTCCTCATCTCAGAAGCGCAGCCTGTAAAAGAATAGAACCTCCGCAGCAAGTCATCATCGCTTGGCTTTTACGCGCCTGCGACTCAAGGCTGGTTAAAGAAGGCAGAGGCTGCGAGGTCGCGAGCGCTCCGTAGTCGCGCCGGGTAGTGCTGTGCACACCCGGACGACAAGGATGGATTCATCGC
>DAHXNQ010000046.1 GCA_027365315.1 Rhabdochlamydiaceae bacterium
TCACATTGACATGGTGAAAGTGTGTAGGATCCTCTTCGCCATGGAAAAGATCATCAGAACCGGCCCACAGCACTCTAGAGAGGAGCCAAGGAAGCAGCACGAGCCACAAGAAAATCGGCGCCACAGAACCTCCTGGAAGGAGAATTGAAGTAGCAACGTTAGAGTATCAGATGCTTTCTAGCAAGCGAGTGCGCTGTAACTAATCTTACGGCTTCAGAGGTGAAGAGGCTTGCAGTAGCAGTTTGGCGATCATGGCAGTCCAGCCAGTTTGGTGGCTAGCGCCTAGCCCTTCGCCTGTTTCGCCGTGGTAGAATTCGTGGAAGAGAAGCAGATCTTTCCAGAGAGGATCGTTCGCAAAAGATGTTGCATACTCCATCTGGATGTCGAAAAAGCGATTACCCTCGAAGGCGCCCGTCCCCCAGATCTCATATTCCGGTTGAGTGCGATTGCGGCGTCTATTTTCGTCGCGCAGCTTAGCGTAGGGAAACTCTCCTTGAGGATAGCGGTGGAGCTGCTGCATCAGACTGTGGGTGGGGCAGTTCTCGAGGTGGAAGAAACACTCCTTCAGATCCTCGCCATGATTTCCCTCCAGGCTGGTGAGGCCAAAGAGCCGCTCTTTCACCAGCGGATCTTTGCCGTTCCAGAAGCCCCAGGCGAAGCAGAAATACTGGTCGCGATCGCAGATACCGCCCAGCCCATCTTCATTCCAGCGGTAGACATGCTCGGCAGCCTGCTCATACGAGACCGAACTCCAGGCCTCATTCTCGGTGTTGCAGCTTTCGCGCACAGTACCCCAGGCACGATCACTCAAATAGGGCCCCCAAAGCCTCCAGTTGGCCCTGTGCTGCCGATGCTCGAGGAGTCGCTGCTGTTCCGCTGTCATGTCCTCCTTTAACCTAACTTGCTAGTTGCGATGCAAGCAAGTTTTGAGCAGACAGGATCTTAACGATGGCTCTTACTTAGAAGAAACTTTATCACTTCTCGCTGTTCTTGAGGATCGGCTAGATCGAGAGCACTCCTTCCCGAATAGAGCCGCGCATCGACCTTAAAGTCGGGACGACCCGCCAAAATCTGCAGCCCTGTCAGCCAATTGTGAGTCACGGCAAGATGGATCGGTCTGCATCCGTTGATGAAAGAGCAGTTGATATCAGCTCCTTGCTTCAGAAGCTCTTTGAGAGCTCTTTCCAGTTTCAGTTGCATCGCAAAATGGATCGCCGCCTTGCCGCCCAGAAGGCGGTAGTTGACGTCGATAGACTTTGCAGCCAGCAGCTCTAGAGCCACCTCTTCATGTCCAAGGCGCAGAGAGGCCATCAATGCATTCGGCCCATGTGTGGGCGTGGCCATCGTATCGGCTCCTTTTTGCACAAGAAGACGGACGCAACCAAGACGGCCGTTTTTGGCAGCCAGATAGAGAGCTGTTTCGCCATTGGGATCCGAAACATTGATGAGATGCGGTGCAGCGCGTAGCAGTATCTCCAGACACTCATCCCGGCCCGCCCTGGCTGCATAGTGCAGGGGAGTGTATCCCTGACTATCTCTTGCATCCAGTGCAGCACCCCGTTCGATCATCTCTTCTACCAAAGCTGGTTCCAAAGCGGTGACTGCGTAGTGCAGTAGGCTGACACCGCGGCGGTCGCGAAAGTTCCAGTCGCTCACCTGGAGGATAAGCACATCACACTGAGCCATATTCCTGGCCAGAAGTGCATCGCGCAGCTGAGAAGCTGCAGCATCCACATGACGGCCCATTGGATAAGGGTGGAGATACTCTATGGCCGAAGAGATTCTTCTGCCTTCAGAGTGGTAGAAGTGCTTGAACTCTAGCTTAAGCAAAATGCCCTGCAGATCTTCCTGATCCACTCTCACCACAGCCTCATCCTCGTGAGGATCCACGAGGGGAGCGAGCCTCTCTCGTAGGAGGTGGCCCATAGGCTCCTCCTCCGCCATCATATCATGCAGATCGAGTCCGCACCCTCCCGCTAGCATGATCATGGGATTGGACCGATCTCCCCTTGTGACCTCTCGCATAACTAGGTCGAAGGAGAGAACCATCTCCCCGAAGAGAGCTTTGAGTGGATCATCGAGCCAGGTTTCTAGAAATTCCTTAAACTCTACCGCAGCCTCTTTGTCCTCTATGAATTCGCTAAGCCACTCCTCTTCCTCAGCATAGGGCTGTTTCTTGCGTTTGAGGTCGGCGACCATTTTGCTTGTCTTCGCAATATCGGATTCGATTCTTTTGATGACCCGCTTGACGCCGGTGATCTGATCTCGAAGGGAGAACTTGGGTCCCACCTCCTTTACACCCATGTTTCTAAGACCGATCTCTATATTCTCTACAGCCGTTCGATAACGGAGGTAAAATCCTGCCAATAGCTTCTTGGCAATCAGGTCATAGTCTTCTGGCTCAAGCAGCTGCTGAGGGTTGCTACGTGGAATATAGCTCTCTAATGCTTCACCCAATAAGGCAGATGCGCTTTTCTCAGATGAGGATTCCTGTTCTAGACAGGCGATGAACGCGCTCTTTTTGCTTTTGGGCAGATGTTCAAAAAGAGACGCGGGCTGAAATCGGACTTTGGGAGATGCAGTTTCGGGAAGAGGAGGGAAGAGAACTGGACATATTTTGGTCTCTTCAGAAAGAAACTTTCTATCTAGGTCGGGTATGTTATCTGTTCCTTCCAGCGTCTGGAAGTAGTAGGAAAAAAAATTCATCAAGTAGAGGGCATCGAAACGCTTTTTCATGCCTGGAAGGCGAGGCATCATCTCTTTGACCTGTTGGCACATCTGCTGGCATGCCGCCTCGAGAAGTTGAAAATAGGCCACCTCTTCATCGTTACTGGGTTTGGCTCCAATGCGGTGGACGACATCAAAATCTCCATCCAGTACGAAGAGATTACCACTTTTACGGATGGAACGCTGTTTGCCAATGATTCTGAAGGAGATATCGAAAGAATTGGAAAACGCTACTTTCTTAGTTATTTCGTCTTCTCGTTCCCTCTCCAGCTCTTCCATGATTTCATAAAAAGCTAAAGAGCGTTCTCCTAGGTGCTGCTCGCAGTAGGCGCTAAAGTCGATCGAGCTCTCGCTAAGAAAGTCTCTGTCTGTCGTGGGATTTTGGTTCCACTCTTCGATAAACTGCTCCTCAAAAAAATGGCCATTGATGAACCCCTTCATGCAGTAATCGAGAGTGGAAAGAACGTAGCCAACATAGCCATATTGATAGGCTGGATGGATCACCGGATATTGCTGCATCTTCTGGTTGAAATGCAGGCTGAAGTAGGGGACAGCCCCATAGATGTAGACACCCCTTGCCACTTCCCGCAGAATCTGTCTGATTTCTGATTTGCTTAGCTCAGTAGAATCGGGAATGAAGAAGAGATGCTCGGTAGCTCCTGGTTCATCCCAAGTATCAAAGAATTCGGCGCGTAGCAACTCCTCGCGAAGGTTGGGAATGATACCTGTCTTATGCATGACTCCTTTGGGGTCCATCTCTTCTTTTCCGTCCAGAGTCGATTCTAATTCAAGCTCCTCTTCCTCTGGCAGATGAAAGGGGATAGCTGTTCGTGTGCCGGAGGAGTTATAGCTACGGGTGAGGTGATTGATCTGGATGCGCTCCTCGAATCCAGATGTATCAGAGATGCTAAAATCCGCTGCCTCTTCGTAGATGTATTTGACCGCCCGTTTCTGTGCCTCGAGTGCCATGCGCTGGCGGCCGCCCTTGAATTTGGGTCTATCAGCCGCGGCAATACCCTTTACCTCTTCCTGTGCCACGATCTCCATGAGAAGGCCGCTTCTCTTACTTTTCGGGTTCGGATTTGGCACCCATGCTAAAGGCTTTGGATTGACACCGCCATTTCTAACCACATTGTTCCTCACCACGGCCCAGGCTTGGCGCTCATCTGGCATGATCTTAAGGTAGAGCTCCCTATTTTTTACCTCGGGGACTCTGTTTTTTGGAGAGGATACGGCGGCTAGGATGTATTGCCGATTGCTCGGTGTATCTTTAGAGAAATGGCCCTCACCCTTTCTAAAAATATGTCCCAGCATGTCTCTTTTTTCTGGGAAGCAAGGCAGCTGTTTTTCTGCCTGGGGTGGCGCCAGATCCTCTAGAATCGTTTCGGTTAGAGTTATCGCAGTCGATAACTCCTTCTCGTTTTCCGTATGGGCGCAACAGAGCGCGGCAAGCAGAACGCTCCAGAGAACCACAACCTTTCCGAACCTGAATACCATGGACTGCCTCAAAATCTGTTGTGGATGAGGAAGTTATATGTTGCATAATCAGTGTGTACAAGGGGGTACGAGATGGAAAGAAAGTTCACGGTGGAAGAGGCGAACACCATAGGTCTCTCCTTTTTTCTTGAGCTGTGGCCACAAATCGAACCAGTTACACAGACTTTCGATGAGCATGCAGCGGTAACGCACGATCTCTTTTTCACCTCTTCCTGCTGCGATGACGAAACGAATGCTCAGTGGAACAGGGCTGTCTTTCGGGTGACAAAAGTGCCCAAGGGGAGTCAGAAAGAGCTGACGATGACCCAAGAAGAGATGTTTCTCTGTACGATCGAGTTTTGTAAAGTGCTGAGCGAACTATACGACTGGGATCTTAACTACACGCTACAGCTACTGGACTCGATGCAAAGAGAGCCGGAAAAACATGCTCTGGAGTGGGGTATCTGGAATAGTAATGTGAAGGATATTGCCACAGGGCGCTACACTCCACGCAATTTTGATTGGTTCGATCGCATGCCACAGCGCCGCCTCAGGAGTAACGAGGGCTGAGTTTTGTTCGGGAGAATGGTTAGCCTTTAATAGCGTAGAGCGGTTTTAAACGCGCTACCTTGTCTGCTAGGCCAGCCTCAGCGACAGCCTCGACTACATCATCCACATCTTTGTAGGCAGAGGGCATCTCCTCGGCTACGGTGCGCCCCGAAGAGGCCATCACCTCGACACCATGCTGCTTCATATATTGGAAGACATCGCGTCCCTTCCACTCTTTGAGAGAGCGCACGCGGCTTAACGCCCTGCCAGCTCCGTGGCAGCAGCTGCAGAAGGTGGCGGGATGTCCCTTGCCCACCATCAGGTGGGAGGCGCGCTGCATATCGCCAGGCACCAGCACAGGCTGCCCCGTCTTCTGAAATTCTTCAGAAAGCTCTTCGGCGCCGGGGCCCAAGGCGCGGGTGGCCCCTTTGCGGTGGACACAGAGCTTACAGAGGTGACCCTCCACCTCATGAGTTTCGATCTTGGCGATGTTGTGACAGACATCGTAGAGCAGCTCGATCTGATGAGTAGGTATAGAGCAGACCTCGTCAAAGGCGGTGCGCACGCTGTGCAGAATGCGCTGACGATTGTTGAAGGCGAAGTTGGCAGCTGCTGACATCGCCTTCAGATATTGCTGGCCATCTGCGCTCTGAATAGGAGCCGCCACCAGCTGCCGGTCGACAAGACCATCCGCGTAGCCGCAGCGCAAGAATGCATCGAGGGTGTCTTGGCAGACCTGATGGCCCAGGCCGCGCGATCCGCTGTGGATCAGCAGATAGATCTGCCCCGCCTTCACCCCCCAAGCAGCAGCCACCTTCTCGAGGAAGATCTGCTCGACAACGCCAATCTCGACAAAGTGGTTACCCGAGCCGATGGTTCCCAGCTGGCTGCGCCCCCGCACCTGAGCATCTGCCGAGACCGCATGGGGATCGGCGCCTGACAAGCAGCCGCGGCTCTCCATCCGATCGAGATCCTTCTCCAGACCATATCCCTGCTCGATGGCCCAGCTAGCCCCCTGCGTTAGCAGCTTTTGATAATCTTGTAGGGTTAGAGCAGCCTCATCTCGGTGTCCTCTTCCCACCCCCGAGGGGACAAGGTCGTAGATGCGCCGCAGCAGCGCATGGCCGTGGCGCTTGAGGTCGGCCTCTTGCATAGGAACCAGGGCAAGACGCACCCCGCAGTTGATGTCGTAGCCCACGCCGCCCGGGCTCACCACCCCTTTTTCGTAGTCGGTGGCCGCCACCCCGCCGATAGGAAAACCGTAGCCCCAGTGCATGTCGGGCATCGCTATGCTGTAGCTCACAATCCCCGGAAGCGTCGCTACGTTGGCCACCTGCTTCAGAGGCTCCTCTATGCCGGGCTCTTCCAGCAATTTTGAAGTGGCCACCACAAGACCGGGCACCAGCATCGCTCCTTGGCGCGGTAGCTCAAAGAGAGCCGGCCCCTTTTTACATAAGAGCTCTTTTAACATACTCTCTCACACATCGATGATCATCTCCCAAACCAGCAGATCGCCCTCCTGTTTTAGCTCGCCCGCATGACTGACCGCCTTGAAAGGAGAGCCAAACTTGCGATCCATGTCAAATATTTTCTTGTTTAGCAGCTGCACCAGATCAACCAGTTTCGCCACCACCGGCTTCTCCTCCAGCAGCTCCAAAAAAGAGGGGGCGAGAAAGGCGAGTGCCAGCTGGGCGTGCAGCGCCAGCTGTGTCAGGTTTTTGCCCCGTAGCCGGAAGGCCACATCGGCCGTATGCTCCAGCTCTTCGATGGGAACCGGCAGAGGCAAAGTAGTCAGAGGATGGTACTTTAGCTCGCCCACCGACTCGTATAGATGTAGGGCGCAAAAGAAGAGGGGAAGGGGCTGAAAGCTGCGCTCCCAATCCTCGCGGCTAAAGGGGGTTCTGGCCACAGTGACATGGGGCAATAGCGGGCGCGAATCGACCTGGCAGCCGCGCATCAAAAGCGCCTCCTGTAGCTGGAATGTGAGAGTAAGCAGCTCATGTTCACCCGAGAGAAGGCGCGGACGCCAGGCGACCACCTTGGCCCTCTCAGGGGGCAGGAAGAGGAGAGAGTCGAAATAGCCGGCAGCTCCCAAGAATAGAGGGGGCAGCGAGAGGCGCAGAGGAAAGGCCAGAAACTCCTCCCGCTTCTCCCGAGAAAGGGGACCTAGGAAAGAGAGGGTCTGGTGGCGTCCCTCTTCGGGGATGAGGCGGCCTTTGGGGTAGTTTTCGGGCCAGGGGGTGGCCAGCTCAAGCCCATAGAAGAGGGAGTGGGCCTCGCGGGAGCGGGTAGGATGAGTCTGTCTCATAGGCTCACCATAGCCTCTGAAGATGATTTGGGAAACTGTTTGCGGAAAATCGAAGCGCTTGTGTATGTTCATGCATTCCGAACGACGCTGGAAAGCAGCAAGTTCGGAATGCGAGACGCCAGAGTCGCGCAGTTCTTTTGACAGCGAAAAAGAAGTGATGTGCAAGTGAGTACTAATTTTGGGAAAGCTTGTGCGGTAGAACTATAGGTTCTACTGCCTCTAACAATTAATAATTTAATATATCAAATTCATTGAGAATTTGATCTTGGTTCAGATTGAATGCTGACGGCGTGGATGAGGCATGCGAGTCGAACGGATTTTCGGGGCAACTCGAAAATCAGTGGCGGA
>DAHXNQ010000050.1 GCA_027365315.1 Rhabdochlamydiaceae bacterium
CCTCGAATCCGTTGCCACCCTAGAAAGCGGTGCTAAAATTGCAGAAGTCATCGAGGTTAGCAAAAACACCATCATCCTTGGCGAAGAGTTAGGGCTATCCACTCGTGAAATGGGCCAACTCAAGCAAGCTGGGCAGTTAGAAGCGGTTGTTGCCACCACTTGCGAGCGTATCGCCCAAGATGCAGCAATGCTCGAGTCTTTTGAGTTATTCAAAAGAGCACAAGCCTTTTTAGCGCCTTATGGTACTGGCTTCATGTCGGAAGTAGAGTGCAGGGAACTTATCCATCAAGCGGGCATTCGGACCTTTCCAAGGCCGGAGGGAATTCCAGAAAATTTTAGAATCGAGCTTTCTGGTAAGGGGGCAGGGATGATTTATGTCCACCCAGAGCACACACACACTTCCATAAGAGTTATGCCTGGGAAACCTCATAGTCCACTTCCACACCAGCAAAAACCTTATATTATTTATATGAAAAATGGAAGTGCGGTTGATATATTTGGCAATATGGTTAATAAGAAGTCTCCAGAAGCTCATATTCCACTTAACGAGTTTATTTATGTGGATAAATAGACGTGAAAAATAACAGAAAACAAATACTAACTGGCTTTTTAGAAACTGTTGAAGGTATTTCTGATAAAGAGTACCAGAGAAGAGTTTGGATTCGAGGTGAGGGACCTGAATGCGATGACTTTGACGAAACATGCTGCCATTTTTTTCATGAAGGCGGTGGAATTTTAGAGAAGTATAAAGACTTTGGGATCACAGACGGCCAATACCAACTGCTCTACCAGTTTCGAGATAAGTTCAGAGCTTTTTCCAGTATAAATGATTGGCCTGCGGAATTCATAGACACGCCTGAGTGGGAAAAGATTACGGAAATGGCCAAAGAGGTCTTAAAGGCATTCAATTATCAGAAACCTCCTAGGTAGCCCACAAACTTGGCAATTTTTGTGGGGGGAAAGACATTTGCTCTTGAGCGCGAGGTGAGCTCAAGTTAGGGAGCTAGCCTCTCAAGGTGAAGTGGATTTGGCCTCTTCGGGCAGCTTCTTTTTGTTGTGCTCGGCTAGGAGCGTCTTGGTCGCTTCGTGGATGCTGTCTAGCTGGAGCTGCTGCTCCTTCATCCTCTTGGCTATCCACTTCGTTCTGACGGCAGCTCGAAATAGCTTCACGAGAAAAAAGATCCAAAAGAGTGCCCAGGCTGCACAAAAGAACAGGATCATCGCGTTCATTGCAGGTGTTGCTGCCTCTCTACCCATCTTACCCATGCCTCCACAAAACCCCAGAAGGGGAGAAACTATCTTAGCTGGAGTGTTTCAATTTTAGCTATTAGCTTATTGAACGGAATGGAGGGTTTGCAACAGCCCGGTTCGCTATTCGCTCACCTGCTCCGCATTGCGAAGACCCACTGGGTCTTCTCCATGTCTCCGCAGCCGCTTGGCTCCTCACCAGAGACGTTGCTGATGCCGTAGCAGGAGACTGGACTCCAGGCGCCGCCCGAAGGAATCAACTCCAGAACCGAGCCATTTGAGTCCCCCATGCGGATGCGCCTGCTGCCTACTGAGAAAATGTTAAGTGTGAGTTTGATATGCCCGAAGGCTTGCCAGCCGCTGTAGTGCTTCGCGAGGTATTGGCCTAGATAGTAGCGATCCCACTGGTGATCTTTGTCGAAAGAGGTGGGCATCTGTGGTGGGACGTAG
>DAHXNQ010000064.1 GCA_027365315.1 Rhabdochlamydiaceae bacterium
GCCAGATGAAACTATTGCTCTTGTGGAGGAACGGCTTAACAATCGACCTCGGAAGGTGCTACAATTTCGGACACCCATAGAGGTCTTCAACGGGTGCCAAATGGAGGCTACCGTTGTTGCACTTCGGAGTTGAAAAGGCGCCTCAATTAATAATACTTGAGATCGCGAAGGATATAATCCAGGTAGCAAGCCATAGTTTTCTGACTTTTTTATCGCTCTCACTCATGAACGGCTCTCGATAGAAACAAAGAAAAAACAGCCTACAACTTGATCGCTTTTGCGATCAAGAGTCAGAGCTTTTCTTGCGTTAATCCGGAAAGTTCCACCCGGCAGGGCATTGAGGCTGTGGCTCCGGAGGTTCATCTGCTCCATCTATCATCATCTGTATGCCACTGCCAATCAATACTATTCCGGCTCCCTGAGTGAGGCCGGTTGGGATGATGTAGAGGATGCCCCCGGATAGAACACAGATCCAACCCTTGATTGTCTTAGGTGATAAATTCAAAGAAACGTGTTCTTTTGGATTAGGGTCTCCGCCTCTCTTATTTTTGTCGTGGTGCTTACACGTTCTGGCATGACACTCATTGCGAATTCCGAAGTTGGCAAAGGAGATACGAGACTCTTCTTCCTCTTCGATGGCAGATAGCATCTGTAGGACAGCTTCCTCCGGGAGAAGATAGCCATATTGTTGAAGTTGTGACATCTGGTCCAGAAACAGAACACTCATTGATGGTAGAGCCTCGTGATATGAGGCTGCCTCGTCTCTAAGGTTGCAAAGAAGTCGAGCAATTTCCTTAATCGGAGTGGATTCATCAAGATTGTCAATGAAAGTGGTAACCTTCGAGCAGAGATCGGTCTGAAACAGCGCTTCCTCAGGATAAGAGATCCGTTGCACTCCTGCTAGTTGACTTGCAGATAGAATGCACAAGGTGCCTAGGAGAAGCCCATAACGATGGCCGCGAGCAACAAGACGGTAGCAATGGAGTAAGGAAGACATTTGCGTTGCACTGTTTTTGAAAATTTAAGGTTTAGCTGATCCAAAAACCCGAATAAAAGCCGATTGAACCCCCATCCGAACAGAATAATCGGTAATACATAGCGTAGGAGATCGTGGGGTAGTTCTCGAAGGACTTGGCATAGCACGTTTGGATCAATGAGTGTGGTCATCTACTTATACCGTTGAAGTTGAGAGTGATTATGTAGCGTTCTCCATTTTTTTAGGCACAACATTTTCGCTAAAAGCCTTGCTAGGCAAAGCGCTGGAGACTGAGGAGCATTTTGGATTGAAATGAGCGACAAGGAAATGTTTTATGGTTTTTATGAGTGGGCGCAGGGAAAGGAAAGCGAATCCTATTACATTGGACATGTCGCTGGTGCGACAGCTGCTGAGACGCTTGTCCTGAACAATACCAAGCAACCTAACAGCACCATGCTTTTGCAGAGCAGTTCCTTATGGCATCGAAGGAGGTCTATAAAGCCCTTGCGCAGCTCTATCGCGAACATCCGAGATTCAGACAGCAGCTCGATCCTTTCCATCCGCAACTAGCTCTCTTCCTAGCCGAAGCTATGGAGCTTTTCTTGCATTAATCCTCGAGCGAGAGTTCGTCGCGCAAAGGATCGAGTAGCAGACAGGAGACGGCGAGAAAGGGGGGTGCCCCTTTGCATTGTAGGTTCCCCACTCGAGATAACCTCGAAATGGCTCGAGTTGAACCTCCCTCGCCTAAAGGCGAAGGAGGTTCAAGCCGCGCCTGGTAAGGTTATCTTCCGTTAAAAGGAATAGCTCGCCTGGAACATGCCTGAGTTGTCGTGATAGGTGCCATTGAAGAGCCCGGCGTACTGCAGAGAGAGCGAGCAGCGGTCTTGGCAGAGCCAGGTGGTGATGGCAGCGCGGGGGGCGATGTAGGTGGCCGAGCCGGTGAGG
>DAHXNQ010000068.1 GCA_027365315.1 Rhabdochlamydiaceae bacterium
CTCCTCCAAGAGGGAGTCGCCGCCGTCGCCAACGCCCTGCGCACTCCCCTCCCTCCCATGGAGCTGGATGAACCTAATATTCAAGAGGTCGGTGATCCAGATACAGCCACGAGCGTCCTCATCTACCAAAATGGTATGATGTGCAGCTACAAAGAGGGGCTCGCTACGGCCAAGCAGATTGCTGCGAAAAGCAACGCGCTGGTGATTCTCTGCCACACTCATACCGGAGGCTTCCTTAGCGACCTCATCATGTGCACCCTTTCTAAACTAGGCTTCCGCACCAGCGCTTCCGACATGGTGCAGCAGTCCATCGAAAGAGCTAAAAAAATCACCGCTGAAAAGGAGCTAGATACTCCCATCACCCTCATCAACCACAGCCGTGGCAACCTCTATACCGATGTCGCCCTGCGCGACCTCGATGCAGACACCTGCGAACGCCTCGTCTGCATCGGCATCGGTTCCCCAATTCTGTCCTACTGTCGTAAAGTCAAAGAATCAGCCTTTTTTGTTTCGAATAGAGATTGGATACCCATGCTCTGCGCTCCGATAGACAGATGGCGGGCTGCTCGTGGTAAGATGGATACCGTGACAGTGCTACGTAGTTCTGCGTCCTGGTGGGAGTGCGATCATGCTATCCAGGGCGATACCTACCAGAGGGTAATACGAGATGTTTGTACTGATGTTTTCAAGGGAGAGTACAATTGAAACTATTTTGGATAGTATTGTTTTTAACCCCCTGTTTTTTTCTCTGCGCTAAGCGCAATCCTGATGCTGAAGATCATGGTCGGCGAGTGGTGGCTGAATTCACCGCAATGAAAACACCTGAATTGGGTTGCTCTACCTACAGCGTAGGAGGAGGATTTTTGGGTAATATGGTGAACAAGCTTCGTTTGGATTTAGCTCTTCAAAGAGAGCTGTCAGTTGAAGAAGCTCGTGAGGTGTATGTAAATATACTCGTAGATTTTATCGACTTTGTAGCCAAAGATCAGCAGATCCGTCCCTTTCTTCATCATTGCCCACCAGCTGCCAAGGAGATCGGCTGTTCCCTACGATTTTTTCAGGCTAAACGATCCGACCATCCTCCACTGGGCAAAGTAGCGACTATGGGTGTGGGAACGAATAGAATGCTCTTTTTTTCTACTGATGATGGAAATCTCAAGCATCCACTTCAAGATCTGCATGAAGAGTCTTTGTTGGAAGCGATAGAGATTATGCGGAAGGCGGGTAAACTACACGAGTATCCATGGCTGAATGAGTGGCTTGTTCAGGAAAAGTGGCTGCTGGAGCAGGAGCTTCTGAAGAAGCAACAGCCACCAAGCTCCTAGATAGGCCAAGATTGAGTGAGAGCTCCGTCTGGC
>DAHXNQ010000078.1 GCA_027365315.1 Rhabdochlamydiaceae bacterium
TTCTGGATAGGTCAGATGATGGTAGCCTCTGGGCATACGTTCCTCCTGGTATGTTTCTAAAAAAATTACCATAGAGTTCGTAGCCATCTCTGACCACTTTCTATTTTAGTCTATTTGTTGCACTTCACTGTTGAATGGGCCTTGCACTTCGCTGTTGAATGGGCCTTCTAAGTTAAGAATCACTTCGGGTAAAGTCTGTAGGACGTTATAATTACAGCGCATTTTTTCGCTTTAAAAACACAAGGATGTCAATGTCTATATCATCAGATTTTACTATAGAGCAGTCCATGGGTGCCTTAACCCTAGAACCGACGACTCAGGTACAGAAAGAGGCCGACCAAAGACAGCGCGATTGGGCGAGTCTCCCGTCAGAGATACTGGTCAACATTTTTGACCGACTGAATAGCCAGAACGTCGGGGAGTGCAGGGAAGTGTGCAGCTCTTGGAAAGCGTCTGCCGAGGTAGTTAGAACTGAGAAGCTTGGTCCGCCCGACTTAACCGAGAGTCATAATCAACTTGAGATGACTATTCATTGGCTTAAAATGGGAGATTACGTCGTGCTTCACAATAAAAACGGAAGATTCTTCCACAAATGCGTAACTGGGCTCACAAACGAACAGGTAACTAAATATCTAAATAATACCAGAGTGATTTATCTGAATGCTGCCGCGTGGCCAGGTCTCTTGGATGATGGCGAGTGGAATTGGTATATCAAGAAAGCCGGTTTCGATGAGTGCACATGCCAAGCAAAAAATATTACATCTATACCTGGCAACGTTAAGCACAAATACATGCTCGGTTTGTAATACGAACTCCACCTCTCGTATCTAGTTTGGGGGCAATTTTGCCCCCATTTTTTTTGTGCGCAGTGGGCCCTGGTCTGGTCTAGTAGCTAGTGGGGCCTAGCTTCACCTTGCCGCGGAAGATGCGGTAGACCCAGTAGCCGTAGGCTAGTACCAGAGGCACACCGATGGCGACAATGATGGCCAGCACCTTCAGGGTGAGGGGCGAGGCGGCCGAGTTGAAGAGGGTGAGGCTATACTGCTCGTCTAGTGTCGAGCGCACCATCACGGGATAGATGCCAACACCAAAGACGGCAATTAGCAGTGCAATCCCCACTGAAGAGCAGATGAAGGCCCAGCCATCCCACTTTTTTTGCACCATGCGCGGTACCCAGAGCAGCGCGACAAGAGCTGCTGCTGCGATCAGGAAAAGATAGGGCCTGTCGTGCATCCTCTCCAGCATGTGGGGCATGTAGAGTATGGTGGCGATGGTGGTAAGGGTGTAGGTGACCAGAAGAAGAATGAGGGAGGGTTTCATGAAGCGGCGCACCTTTTCATGCAGCTCCCCTTCTGTTTTCATCAGAAGGAAGATGGCGCCATGCATGGTAAATAGGGCTACTGCTGTAAACCCTACCAGGATGGGGTAGGGGCGGAAGATGCCTGCAAAGGTGCCTCGATAGACCATATCTCCATCGAGAGGAATCCCCTCTATGAGGTTACCGAGAGTGAGGCCCACTCCAAAGGCGATCACAAAGCTAGCTAACGAAAAGATCACATCCCAGCTCTCTCTCCAGCGGCGCGACTCATGTTTGCTACGAAATTCTATCGCCACGGCGCGGAAGATGAGGCCGGCTAGAAGAATCATCACCAGGTTGTAAAACGAAGAGCAGAGCGTAGCGTAGACATCGGGAAAGCCGGCGAAGAGAGCTCCTCCCACAATCACCAGCCATACTTCGTTGCCATCCCAGACAGGGCCAATGGCATTGAGGAAGGTGCGGCGCTCGACATCCTTTTTCACCAGTAGGTGGAGCATCCCCACACCTAGGTCAAAGCCATCTAAAACGGCATAAAAGACAATCGCAATGCCGACAATCAGATACCAGAAAATCTCTAACGAAATTGTTAACTCCATCACTCACCTCGGTTCTGATTGTAGGGGCTGCGGTAAACTCCGCCCTCTTCTGAGGGAACTCCTTCTTCTTCGGGGCCATGCTTGATCTTGGCATCCACTAGATAGAGGAACAGGGCCAAGAGAGCTAGGTAGATGGTGGCCAGAGTGATCAAAGAGCCCACCACCTGCGATGTCACGATCGAGCGCGAAACTCCCTCTGAGGTACGCAGCAATCCCCAGACAATCCAGGGCTGCCGCCCCATCTCTGCGGTCATCCAGCCGGCCTGGTTGGCAACCTGCGGAAAGAGCACTGCCCAGATCAGCGCCCAGAGTAGCCATTTTGTCTTCTCGAGACGGCCTCTCTTCACCTGCCATATCGCCAGTGCCACCACCAAAGCCATAAGGCCCCACATGGCGATCATCGCATGGTAGGCCTGGAAGACGGCTGCCACGTTGGGCCACTCGTCTCTAGGGAAGGCTTTGAGCCCGGTGACAGGGGCATTGATGTCGCGATAGGTCAGAAAACTTAAGAGACCGGGAATCTTGATCGATGTCACCTCTTCTGTCTCGGTATTGACCCAGCCCACCAAGTTGAGAGGAGCTCTTGGGGTGGTCTCGTAGATTCCCTCCATAGCAGCTAGCTTAGGAGGCTGATTGATGGCTACCCCACGCGCCGTCACATCAGCAGAGATCAGCTGCAGCACCAACACTACAGCGGTGGAGATGAGGCTTAGCTTCATGCAGGTTTGCGCAAAGGGTAGATACTTCCTTCTCAACAGGTAGTAGGCGCTGACGCTTAGGACCAAAAAGAGGCCCGCCAACCAGCAACCCAGCACCACATGGGTGAGGCGATCGACCGAAGAGGGGTTAAAAACCATCTGCCAGAAGTCGGTCACCACCGCTTTAGCCTGACTACCCTCCCCTACGATACGAAAGCCTGCTGGTGTCTGCATCCAGGAGTTGGCCACCACAATCCAGACGGCGCTAAAATGGGCCCCTAGGGCCACCATCACGGTCGAGAAGTAGTGAACGCGTGCGCTCACCTTCTCCCAGCCAAAGAGCATCACTCCCAGAAAGCCCGCCTCGAGGAAGAAGGCGAAGATCCCCTCGGCGCCGAGGGCACTGCCGAAGACGTCCCCTACATAGCTGGAGTAGCGCGCCCAATTGGTCCCAAAGCCAAATAGCTGTACCAAACCGGTTGCTACGCCTAGGGCAAAGGTGATGGCAAACATCTTCACCCAGAACTGGGTGATCTGCTTATAGAGGGGGTTTTTGGTCTTCAGGTAGATCCCCTCTACAAGGACGAGGAATAGACCAAGTCCAATACTGAGAGGGGGATAGATGTAGTGGAAGCCGCTTGTCATAGCGAACTGGATCCGCGAAAGCATCTCGACGTTCATAAGACCTTGTAGGTGGCAAAGATTGCTCTCATCCTACTCCGACGGAAAATCTTGTCAAACCGCTTCCGGCAGGTCTATTGCAACAGCCAGGGAAATTGCATGAAGAAATAGCTTGATACTTCTTGACGATATACTGAAATTCTACCCTCAATCGCACCCCGAGGGAGAGTTGTTGCACAAATAAGAACTGTTATCAGACCGAGGGGAGAAGTTGGATGTGAATGAGCA
>DAHXNQ010000079.1 GCA_027365315.1 Rhabdochlamydiaceae bacterium
TTCTGGATAGGTCAGATGATGGTAGCCTCTGGGCATACGTTCCTCCTGGTATGTTTCTAAAAAAATTACCATAGAGTTCGTAGCCATCTCTGACCACTTTCTATTTTAGTCTATTTGTTGCACTTCACTGTTGAATGGGCCATGCTAAGCATCGCCCTCGCCATCTCCGCCATCAATACTCTTCTCTAGGCGTTACAGCGCCCTCAAAAGGTCTGCTGCCGCTTGCTGTCAGGAATGATGTTGGTCTTTGAGTGCACCAAAATTGCACCACGATACCTGCACAGTAAATTGGTCAGTGCATTATAATGGTCACCCATGATACGGATTCGAAAGACTCCAGAGTTCGATGAATGGTTGGCCGGCCTACGCTTAAAAGAGCAGGGTCAGATAGAAGCTAGACTCCATCGAATAGAAGAGTTTGGACACTTTGGCGACTGCAAGCCGCTAGAAGGCGTAGAAAAGCCACTGGCAGAACTGCGTTGGAAGAATGGGTGGCGCGTCTACTTTTATCGCGATGGAGTGACTAGCATTAGAATCCTGTTAGGAGGAAAAAAGAATGACCAAAAAGAGGACATCAAAAAAGCAAGGATTCTGCTTCGAAAACATGCCCATACTGAAGAATAAAAAAAGGGCGACTACAACCAAGCATGAATCAAGCGAGTTTTTTAAATCACACAACAAGGTAGCTGTAGCGCTTCTGGAAAGCCTTGAAGAGAATGATGCGGGTGCTTTCCTGGAAATTCTCGATGCCTACTTAAGAGTGAACCGCGCTAAAATTGCTCGCGATACCGATCTTTCACGAACAACGGTGCAAAAAGCGCTCTCTCGTGACGGCAATCCCACTATTCGTACAATCGCTAAAATCGTCCATCAGGCAGTAGCGTGACTACTCCCTCACGGCGTTGTTCTCTAATTGCGCGCAAGAGCTCTCATTTTTTGCCTAGGGAGTAAGAAATATTCCATTGTTCTCTCCGGGGTCTTTTTTTGAGGAGGAAATACGCCTCTCCTCGCCCCACCATGAACTCCGAATAAAACGGGGTG
>DAHXNQ010000013.1 GCA_027365315.1 Rhabdochlamydiaceae bacterium
TTCCCTCAATGCTTCTAAAGCCACCTTTTTCTTGAAGGCTGGTGTACGTGGTGTTCGGCTCATTGTTCATGCTCCATTTTCAATGGGTTACGTAGCATGAAGTAAACAAGTTCACCTGTCTAGTTTTCGGGGTCCATCATAACCTGTCCAGGTGGCGGAATGGAAGAAGTTGCTTTTGGAAGATGGGCCGCAGATCTTTCAGAACAAAAGGAAGGTCAAGAACACGGAGGCTCATGAAGACGTTAACTACCTGCAGCAGCAAGTGGGGAGGTTAACTGCGCAACTCGAGTGGCTAAAAAAAACAAGGATCTACCCCTTGAGGAAAGACGGTCATGGATTGATCCGACAACTACCGAGGTAACCCTGAATGAGCAGTTAATGCTCGCATGGGTGTCAAAAACGGCGTATTATTACGAACCCGCCAGTGAGACACCAGAGAACCTACTGTACATGGAGTTGATAGACGGCTTGTATACTCGGCACCCATTCTACGGCAGTCGTAGAATGGTGGTTGAGCTGAATAGGCTGGGCCACAGCGTCAACAGGAAACGTGTGAGCCGACTCATGCGACAAATGGGTATAGAAACGTTCTATCCCAAACCGAAATTGAGCATAGCATCCAAGGAGACGAAAAAGTATCCGTACCTGCTGAGAGACGTAGCTGTAACGAACCCGGACCATGTATGGAGCTCTGACATTACGTACATCCGAGTAAAGGGAGGTTTTCTCTACCTGATGGCGATCATCGACTGGTTTAGTCGCTATGTCCTGTCGTGGAGGCTGTCCAATACCATGGATGTGGACTTTTGCATCGATGGCTTAGAAGAGGCGCTACGAAAAGGTCGGCCGAGCATCTTTAACACAGACCAAGGCGCGCAGTTTACTTCTATTGAGTTCACCCCGCTGCTAGAGAGGAATAATGTTAAGATCAGCATGGACGGGAAAGGGAGAGCCCTGGACAACATCTTTATAGAACGATTATGGCGGACAGTGAAATATGAGGAGGTGTACATCAAGAGATACGAAAATGGGACAAGTGCATACGAAGGGTTGAATACCTTCTTCCCGTTTTACAATGAGCACCGCCCCCATCAGTCTCTGGACTACAAAACCCCGAAAGAGGTTTATTTCGGAGTCTGACTCATGGGGCTCTGCCCCATACCCCGGCAAGGGCTACTCGCCCTTTGCAAACCCGGGGGTGGAGACCACCTTAGGGACTCCGTCCCTAAAAACCCTGGTAAAGGGACCAGTCCCTTTACAAACCCTACGCTGCTGAGGGTATTAGGTTAAGCAGCAAGACATTCGGTTTCGAGGCCATTTTTTGGTCTTGATTTTGGGGTCCACCTTAGATGATGGTAGCCTCTGGGCATACGTTCCTCCCGGTATGTTTCTAAAAAAATCACCATAGAGTTCGTAGCCATCTCTGACCACTTTCTATTTTAGTCTATTTGTTGCACTTCACTGTTGAATGGGCCCTATCATAGAGAAATTTCTAAATAAACGTCAGTCAATTAACACATAAATATCTATAAATCAACAAGCTTGAAAAGATTGCGCCATTTTTTGGCGCAATTTGCGGAATTGTGCCATAATACAGGAAACACACACCCTGAAAAGTGGCATGGCAGATCAAGAGGAAATAGAGCTACTACTAGAGTTGGTGGGGCGATTTCCAGAAGGCGCTTCCCTAGAAGAGGTTATGCTTGGCTTGAATCCCACAACCTCCAGAAGAACCCTGCAACGCCGGCTCTTCTCCTTAGTCAAGGAGGGTCTCCTTACTGCGAAGGGCCGTACACGAGCAAGGCGGTATCACCTACCTACGACGACGGTATCCTCAGGAGGTGCTCCTATCCATAGCACCATCCCTCTTAGTAAGGGAGCGGAAGAGATTCTGAAAGTTGTCTCTCGGCCCATTTCGGCTAGGCATCCCGTTAGCTACAATAAGAAATTCTTAGAGAGCTATCGACCCAATCATAGCTATTACCTATCGGAAAGTCTCAGGAAAAGGCTATTTGATATGGGCGGATCGGAAGATGGGCGCTATCCAGCAGGCACCTACGCTAGGCAGATTTTTGATAAACTCCTGATCGATCTCTCCTGGAACTCCAGCCGCCTAGAGGGTAATACTTATTCTCTACTTGAGACAGAGCGACTGCTGGAACGGGGTAAGGTTACAGAAGGCAAAAATCTCAGTGAGACCCAGATGATCCTCAACCATAAAGAGGCCATCGAATTTCTCATCCAGACCGCCGAGGAGATCGGCGTCAACCGCTTCACGATTCTCAATCTGCACACCCTGCTATCGGATAATCTGATGCCCGATCCAGCAGCCTGCGGAAGACTGAGATCAATCGCGGTAGGTATTGCACACTCGACCTATCAGCCGGCTGCCATCCCCCAGGTGGTTGAGGAGTGCTTCGATCTGCTGGTCGGCAAGGCTCACCAGATTCAAGATCCTTTCGAGCAGGCTTTCTTCTTGATGGTGCAGCTGCCTTATCTCCAGCCGTTCGATGATGTGAATAAGCGCACATCGCGTTTGGCCGCCAACATTCCTTTAATTCAGCACAATCTCTGTCCTCTCTCTTTCATCAATGTTCCGCAGGAGATCTATATCAACGGTCTTCTTGGCATCTATGAACTGAATCGCGTCGATCTATTACGCGACCTATTTGTCTGGGCCTACGAACAGTCCTGCGCCTTCTACTCGAAGGCGCGAAAGATAGTTGGAGAGCCCGACCCCTTCCGCATGAAGTACAGAGCCGCCATCCAGCAGGTGGTACGCAAGGTGGTTCTAGAAAAGATGAACCAAAAGCAGGCGGTGGCCACCATCCGCCGGGAGGCGATCGTCTTCGCTCAGGAAGAGCAGCTCCGCTTCATTGAGGTGGTGGAAAGAGAGCTGCGGAGTCTACATGAAGGCAATATCGCCCGTTATGGGCTGCGGCCTAAAGAATATGAGAACTGGAAGAGCTCATGGGAGTAATTTAGATTTTTAGGACGGGGTGCGTTGGAGGAAACTGGTTCTGTGTGCGGCTTTGTTGCACAAATCAGCCTGAGAGAGGAATCGGCGCCTAGTCCTCTTAGATTCCTTGCTGCTTAGGTAGTCACCTCCACCTTATAGCTATCAGGCATGCCAAGAAGCGTCATCCTGTTCAGCGCTTGATATCGGA
>DAHXNQ010000044.1 GCA_027365315.1 Rhabdochlamydiaceae bacterium
ATCGTTCTGGATAGGTCAGATGATGATAGCCTTTGGGCATACGTTCCTCCTGGTGTATCAAAAAATCACCATAGAGTTCGTAGTCATCTCTGACCACTTTCTATTTTAGTCTATTTGTTGCACTTCGCTGTTGAATGGGCCATCTAGGTAAACTCTAGGCAATCTTTCATTGAATAGACAGAGCATTTCGTAGAGGTTGGTGTCGCATAGATGCGCCAGCTCTTGCAGAGTGATTTCTTGATCTCCCTGTCTGCCGATCAGCACCACCTCGTCGCCAACATAAATTGTTTCATGACCAACATCAACCATGCACTGATCCATGCAGATGGTGCCCACAATCGGAAAGCGCCTTTCGCGAATCAGAACCGAAGCGCGGTTTGAGAGGCAGCGGCGGTAGCCGTCGCCATAGCCAATCGGGATGGTAACAATTCTAGTTTTTCTTGAGGCGATGTGGGAGTGGCCGTAGCTGATGCCCATACCCTCCTCCACCACCTTAAAATAAGAAACTTTAGTTTTAACAGAGAGACAGGGAGCTACTCTTCTCAGCCCCTCCGGCGCCTCCTCGGGGGGATAGCCGAAGGCGAGAAGCGAAGGGCGCACCATATCGAGGTGAGAACGTGGAAAGTGGGCGGTGCCGCCCGAATTAGCCAAGTGGCGCAGCAGGCGGATCCCGAGAAAAGGGGGGCTACTCATTAATTGATGAAACTCTTCGATCTGCTGTAGAGCAAAAGGATCGTCTGGCTTATCGGCTGTAGCGAGGTGGGAATAGATACCCACCACCTCTAGTCCCTCCATCCTCTGTAGCCGCTGAAAGAGCGCTGCTGCCGTAGCGGGGCGCATGCCGGTGCGCCGCATTCCCGTATCCACCTCTAGATGCACGCGACAGCTTAAGCCCATCTCTTGGCCAATTTCTCGGTATTTTGCAGCCACCAGATCGGCCTTAAACGAGGAGCTGATCGAGAACTCTAAACCGAATCGGATCAGATGGGGGATCTGATCCTCATGGATCGCCCCCAGTACCAAGATGGGCAGCTGCACACCAGCCTTGCGCAGCTCTACACCCTCTCCCAGATGGGCCACCGCCAGGTAGTCAACACCCGCCTCTTCAGCTGCTTTTCCCACCGCCACCAGGCCATGCCCATAGGCGTTTGCCTTCACCACTAGGCAGAAGAGAGCATGGCCCACATGCTTCCGAATCAGGGTGATATTCTGTTTCAGCTGCTTTAGGTCCACCTCGACCCAAGAAGGGTGTGGAGGGGCGTATCTCTCGTTTTTGACGTTATTCATCTGCATCTAAGATTAGGGCGACCATCGTTGTTGCACTTCGGAGTTGAGAAGGCGTCTTGTAAATTTATCTCTAGGCTACATGGTAACTGTAACTACACCATCTAATGAATGTTTAATTATGCACTTGGTTGGTCCCTCTACAATAAGAGCTGGTTCTCAGTCATTTATTGATGCGATAGGGCGGTAGTAGACAATTTTTCTATTCTAAAAATTTTTCCATCTCTGTTTTTCTCGCATTTGGACTATCATCTTTCCCGATTTTAGTAGGATTCCAGGAGAGGTTTTATGTTAGCTAGCGTACGTCAAGTGGTTGGTCGCACTGCACCTGCTGTGCTGCGCACCGTTCTTCCAGCGCTCACCAGGAAGCCTCTTGTAGGGCAGCTTGGAGCACAAAGGCTTCTCTTCTCGATGCGGCAGTTGCCCCAGGCCTCTGCTGCGCTTGCAGCGCGTAGGGTGCAGCCCTTCTTGGCAGAGGCCTCCCGAAGGCTCTTGGGAGAGCCGCCTTTTGTCTTCTTCTCTTCAGTAGAATCCTCCGTTGCCAGATTCTTTTCGCCACCGCAGCGAGCAGAAGTTCCTCGAGCTCTGCCTTCTCAACTTCCCTGGCGAGAGCGTTTTTACCTAGGTGGGTTTGTTGGATGGATCGATGCGCTGCCAGAGAGTGGTCCAGAAGGTGGTGGTGGTAAGGAGTGTCGCGAGATGGGAGAGGAACTTCGCGCAAAGTTGCGATCGCTACAGTTTTTAGCCTTTAAGTTCCCCAAGGGCTCCAGCAAAGAGCAGATTTGTTCTCTGCTTCGTGGATTGGGAGAGGAGTCCGTGAGGTTTGAATTCATGTGCAACGCTTATCACGAAACCGAAAACTACAGATGGCGCATAGACTCCAGTTGGTGGCGGCCATCGGCTTCTATCGATCTTGAGACGCTAGAGGGTAGCATTGTGCTGGAGAGAGCTCTTGCTGAAGGTAGGCCGCTTCCTCACGACACCTACCATTTTGGATGCCGGCTCTCTAAACTCTCAGATGAGCAGCTGGATCGATTTGCCGAACTGATCACATCGGATCACAACGCTGTCTACATGCGGCTTCTTCATCCGCCCCGCTCCTGGAAAAGCAACGTTCTATTTGGGCGTTACACTGCGTTCATCCGTACCTTTCCTCAGTCGACTTCCGAGTGCTACGAGATGGGAAAGGGGCTCTGCGAGCTCTTGCGAGATGGACGAACAATCTTTGCCTCTCCTTGCTCTCCTCGCCTGTATGAGCGGGTCACTCCGTTTTCTAAAGAGCAGCTGCGCTCGTTGCTTTTGGGTTTTGAAGAGGATCCGATCATTCTCGAGTGCACCGAAAAGGAGACCGATCTCTACGATCCGCAATATGTGAATCTGATTGGTCCTCAAGGTGCTGCTCGCCTCGAAAAGACCTATCTGGCAAGAGACTCTCTTCCCGCGGACGCCTGCTGCTTTGCATGCCAGCCCTCTAAGTTATCCGAGGATCAGCTGAATCAGCTGCTCGAAGTGGTTATGTCGAATCCCGCATATAATATCCGGCATCTCCATCCCTCCTATTATTCTAAAGAGGAGGCGCGTTCGTGGCTTTTGAGTTTTGGGGAAAAACTTGTGCTGATCAGAGTGAATCGTCCGCGGGGCCATTTCCATCTGACACAATGTCTGGATCTCACGAAAGCTACAGACATTTCTTTACTCAAGAAGGCCTGTCAGGATAAAAAATCCCTCCACCCCACTAACGACCCTTTCTGTTTTATATGCAGGCCCTCCCTGCTGCCAGAGGATCAGTTGGATATGCTGGTCGACGTGGTTCGATTCTTACCTAACATGGGTCCAGGATCTCTTCTCTCCTCGATAGTCGACCCAACACTAACAAAAGCGTCATCCCTCGATGTGGGATGCAGGGCGTTCTAACTGCCCCATACCCCGGCAAGGGCTACTCGCCCTTTGCACAAAACCCGGGTCTTGATTTTGGGGTCCACCTTAGCCTGTTGAATGGGCCAGGCTACCGTTGTTGCACTTCAGCGTTGAAAAGGCGGGATGATTTCCTGAACCTGCTTGCCATCCTCCCGCCATGTCGTCACCTTGAGCGACCCGATGACTTTTCCGGTGGGTCCGAGTATGCCGTGGAATAGGGCGCGTGCAAGCGGATTTTCGCGCATCTTCATATCACGCAGCGGTAGATAGATCCCGTTTTGAGTTTTGATGGCGGGTGGTAGTATCGGAAGTGTCTTTACGGATGAGCCGGGAGCTCCAAGCTTGGCGCCTGCCACTCTGTCGAGGAAGCCCACTAGATTCATGGCGCGCTCATGGTACTCCTGTTGTCTTGTCAAACGATCCATAAAATCTGGAGAGGCTGTTGCCGCTATTCCATTCTCTTTATCGGAGGGGAAGCTCTCAGTGATGAATCGCTCCTGTCTATTGACCTCGCGTGCGAAATCTGGGTTGCTTCTAGCTTTTTCCTCCATATCCTCTAAGTGCTGTTTCAGCGTAACGATGCTGTGTCCAGTGGCTCTATCCGAGCGGATCTGGAGGGTTTCATGTGTTTGGTCCGCTGTCTTGACCGTCTTTTCTGTGAGCTGTTCGGCATCACGTCCAAAAGCGTTGGTGAGTGCGTGGCGGTTATCGGTATAGGGTATCCACATCACCCCTACGTCACCCTCTGGTAGCAGTTCACGCAGGGCTCGCAGCTCAGCTCGAAGATCGCACTGTGCAAAGAGCTCATCCACCTGGGCATCGCTCATTCCCTGTGCATTATAGATCGAGGCGAGTAGAACCATTGCGGTATTGATGGCTTTTTCAGGATCTGAACCGAACGCGAGACATCGACCAAAGAAGGAGAGCCAAGTTTCGTTGGGGTGCAGCAGATTGGATAGAGCTCCCAGGTTGCTGGATTGTACATATTTAGCCACTTCCCAGAGAAGATCGAGAGCAACCTTTTTTCCGCCTACCAGCTTGGATAAAATATCTTGCACGTCCCGCAGTTCGTCTGCAAGTTCACGATTCTGAGACGGATCGAAGCCGAGCGCTTCATGCATCGTTCGATCTCCGAGAGCCTGTTCTTGTAGAGGGAGGCCCAGAGTTTTGTGGACAACGTTGTTGTTGGCAGCCGCTTTGCGTTTGATCACCCCAAGAGCGGCAGGGCTGGTGTGGAATGTATAGGCGCCCCCTGTGTGCGAGGGTAGCAACAGAGAGATGTTGTGGAGACCCAGATCCTGTAGTCCATTATGGGCTGCGCTATTACATGCTCTAATGGTCTCGACTCCGTGGTGCAGGCTGTGAGGGTGTGTGCTAAGGCGGCGCTGTACCACTTGGGCAGTGCGCGTGGTGGTCGCGTCTCCCGCTATGCGTGGAGCAACGCGGGTCAATATCGAGGTAGCGGCTGATGTAGATCTAGAAACTAACATAGTTGCTCTCCTTATTATATTTCCAATACAATCTTATCACTTACTTAATTTATTCCGCATAAAATTTGTAATTTTTTTATAACTCGCTGGTATAGAGGTGGTTTAAGTTATTAAGTGGCTAGGAGATAATTATAAGTGGTTGATTGTAAGGCTGTTGCCTAACCTTCTGATCACGATGATGATATGCTATTTTTGAACATCTGGAAGATCGTTTCATCCTCCACCTGGGCGAAGTCATCATAGAGGGCGGAGATGCCCGAGGAGCTCTTCTGGAGATCGAGGCAAACCGCCTCGTCGACTGAGGCCTTGATGCCTTTGGCCTGCTGGGCAAGAGAGAGGCACCTCAAGGGGATTTTAATATCTTGGCTGCTCTTCTGTTCCATGGTTCACCTCATTCTTCCCATAAAATGGGGGAGGTTTATTTGAAATGCTTTCTATTCGCCGCCCTGATAGGCTGGTGCACCTGCCTTGGACTCCCGAGTGAAAAAGCTAGGACTATATGCAATTCAAAGAGATGATTGATGACGAGAGAATTCTGCACACTCTCGAGAAGCTCGGGTTCGAGGTGCCTACGCCGATTCAGGCAGAGGCGATTCCTCAGATCTTAAAAGGAGGCGACCTGCGCGCTTCCGCCCAGACGGGTACTGGCAAAACAGCCGCTTTTCTGCTGCCAGCGCTGCTGCGTCTCTCCAAAGAGAAAAACCGCCTAGGTCCTCAGGTGCTGATTTTAGTTCCTACGCGCGAGCTCGCTCTTCAGCTAGCTGCCGAGACAGCTAAACTAGGCCGGTCGCTCAATCTAGTCACGGTGACTCTCTACGGCGGAGTTCCCTATCCGATGCAGAATCGGCAGCTCTCCAGACACCACGACATCCTCATTGCCACTCCTGGTCGTCTGATGGACCACATGCAGCAGAAGCGGGTTGACCTCAGTCACATTGAGATGCTCATTTTGGACGAAGCAGACAGGATGCTAGATATGGGATTCATCGGACCGGTGGAGGAGATTGCCTCCAAGACCCCCTCCTCCAGACAGACCCTGATGTTTTCTGCCACCTTCGGAAAGGGGATACGCAAGCTCTCCGCCTCTCTCCTGCGCGATCCTTTCGAGATAGCCACCGAAAATGCCGAAAACAACCACAAGCAGATCGAGCAATCATTCCACTCGACCGACAATCTGGGCGAGAAGTTCCAGCGCCTCGAGGAGATTCTCTCGACGCCTAGCATCGAACAGGCGATCATCTTCTCCTCTACCAAAATCCAGACAGAGCGGATTGCAGACAAGTTAAGCGAGTTAGGCCTCGAAGCCTCAGCTCTTCATGGCGACATGAACCAGCGCCAACGCACCCGCACCATCCAGCAGTTCCGCGCCTCCAAAATTCGTATTCTGGTGGCCACCGATGTCGCTGCGCGGGGAATCGACGTCCTCACCATCAGCCATGTCATCAACTTCGATGCACCCAACACTCTCGAAGATTACATCCACCGCATTGGCCGAACAGGCCGCGCAGGCAACAGGGGCGTAGCCCTCTCTTTCTTCTCTCACAAAGATCACAAGGTGCGTAGAGAGATCGAGAAGTTCTGCGGAGTTCCGATGACCCCCTCTCCTAAAAAACCTTCCTCTCCACATAAAAAGCGTCCCTTTAAATCCGGCCCCTACAAGTCGGCGTCGGGTTCGTTTAAATCAGGCAGGGGAAACTCCGGCGGCGGCCACTTCAAGCCTCGCGGCAGATAGCCAATCGATCCTCGTCATCTCACGGACAGCATGTCCAGAAAAACTGGACATGCTGTCCGTGAGATGTTATATCGAAAACCATGGAAGCAATGAACGAGCTACGCTCCCTGGTAAAGGGAGAGCTATTTGATTATCAAATGCTTATGTATTGCCTTCGGGAATACAAAAAACCCCGGGATAAAATCACCCTTTTGCTAAGGGAAGAGGCCATCATTCAGCTAAAAAGGGGGTTATACCTGTTCGGCCCCTCTTTTCGTAGAGGGGTGCTCTCGGTCGAGCTCGCGGCAGCCATGTTGGTGCAGCCATCCTACATCTCCAAAGAGTATGCTCTGCGTCTTTATGGTCTCATGACCGAACGGGTGGAGATCATCACTTCTATGACTACTCGGAAAAAGAGACGGTTTGATACTCCTATCGGAAGGTTCGACTACTTCTCTCTCAGTCAAGAGAAGTTTGGTGTGGGCGTAGAGGTAAGAGAGATTCCCCAGGAGGGGGGGTATCTCTGCGCCACCAAGGAGAAGGCACTGGCGGATTGGATCGCTTCGGTTCCTCCGATCCAAGATCGGGAGGCACTACAATTCTTCCTCTATGAAGAGTCTCGAATGGACGAGGCGGCCCTGTTGCCACTCAATCACTTCTTATTAGAGGAGATTTCACTAGTCTACCACAACCGAAATATCGATCTTTTGCTAACGCTATGACCACCCCTTTCCAGCATCTTTTAAGTCGCTATTCCTGTCGAACAAAGAACGATTATGTGAATGCAATCCACGAAATCATCCAAGAGATTGCTCTGGTGGGACTTTCGCGCGCCAAGTTCTTTGAGTGTGCAGCTTTCTACGGAGGAACCGCCCTCCGCATTCTCTACGGTCTCGATCGTTTTAGCGAAGATCTCGATTTTTCCCTTTTGAGTCCGATTCCTCACTTTGATCTCACTCCCTATCTTCGTAGTGTCGAAGAAGAACTCAGAGGATTTGGGGTGCATGTTACAGTCGAACAGAAGATCAAGCATCCCCCTTCGCAAATTCTCTCCGCTTTTCTGAAGACAAGCACACTGGAAACATTTCTCCTTATTGACTTGTCCGAACAGGACAGACCAAAAGTAGCACTTAGTGAGCAATTAAAGATTAAGTTTGAAATAGATGTCGATCCTCCATCAGATTTTGAGACGGAGATGAAGTTCCTGCTCTCACCGATCCCTCACGCGGTACGCACATTCACTTTACCCAATCTCTTCGCTGGAAAGATGCACGCCCTTCTTTGCAGAGCGTGGAAGGTGCGCGTGAAAGGGCGTGACTGGTATGACCTTGTCTGGTTTATTGCGAATGGGGTTCCCTTGCATCTTGGTCACTTAGAGGCGCGTATGCGCCAATCGAAGCATTGGGAAGGCGTGGGTCCCCTCACAATCAAGGCGTTTCAGCAGCAGTTACAGGAGAAGATCGTCTCCCTACAGATCGATGCTGCAAAAAGTGATATCTTGCCCTTTCTTCGAGAATCCAGAAACGTGGAAATCTGGTCGCCTCAGTTTTTTGCAGATCTAGTCGCCCGCATTGTCTATACAAACCAAGAACGTTGAATCTTCTGAGCGTTGACGCAAGAGATTGATCAAATAATGCTATTTTTGTTATGAAACAGAAATAGTGTGTAATGTATGCGCAATTGCTTTCATCGTGCTTTATTAATCAGTCTACTGGCTGTTCTGCCCATGGCCACCTACCAATCCAGTGCGGAGAGAGTGGTTCGGCAGATTGTGGAGCTGGCCGGTATCCAGATCGATGGCAACCAGCCTTGGGACATCCAGGTCCATAACGATCAATTCTATGGCTATGTTTTGAAAGAGCGGTCTCTCGGCCTCGGCGAATCCTACATGTTGGGGTGGTGGGATGCACCTGCTCTCGATGAGACCATCTGTCGGATGCTGCAGGCCGATTTAGAGCATCAGCTGAAGCCCACCTGGGCAATGCGTTGGGCTGTTCTGAAGGCAAGGCTTTTTAATTTGCAGACCAAAGCGGCCAGCATGGAGGTGATCGATGCCCACTATCAGCTGGGTAACGATCTCTACGAGAGGATGCTGGACCCCACCATGAGCTACAGTTGCGGCTACTGGAAGTGCGCCACTACGCTCGAAGAGGCGCAGCGCGCCAAGTTCGATCTGATCGCTCGCAAACTGCGCCTAAAGCCGGGGATGCGCCTATTGGATATTGGCTGTGGGTGGGGAGGCTTTGCTAGACATGTGGCCGAGCTCTATGGTGTTGAGGTGGTGGCGATCACTCTCTCAGAAAACCAGGCAAACTATGCAAGAGAGCTCTGCAGTGGTCTGCCCGTAGAGGTGCGAGTGCAGGACTACCGCGATGTGGATGGCAGTTTCGATCGCGTAGTCGAGATTGGCATGTTCGAGCATGTGGGGCAGAAAAACTACCGCGAGTTCATGGAGATTGCCTATAACCGCCTCGTAGATGGTGGGATGCTGATGCTGCACACCATCGGCGGCAACGTCTCTACTTTAGCTTGCGATCCCTGGATCGATCGCTACATCTTCCCCAATGGTCACCTTCCCTCCATCGCTCAGATCGGCACCGCCATCGAAGGGCTGTTTGTGATGGAGGATTGGCACAATTTTGGCCCCGACTACGACAGAACCCTCATGGCCTGGTTTCACAACTTTGACAGCCATTGGAAGGAGCTAGAGGGTGCCTATCCTCCCTATTTCTACCGTATGTGGAAGTACTATCTACTCTCTTGCGCAGGCGCCTTCCGCGCACGCGACATCCAGCTATGGCAGGTGGTGCTCTCGAAAGGGGGTATAGAGGGCGGTTACACCACCATTCGCTAGCTAGCATATCCAACTCTGTCTAAGTGTAATAGATCTGTACCTTGCATTTTCCAGATTGAATCTTGAAAATGCATGACAACCGTGGTACAATGAAGTTATGTACTTGAAGCGCAATTTGGAACAGCCTCTTGAAGAGGCGCTTAAGCAGTTCCCCGCCCTGCTCGTTACCGGCCCCAGACAGGCGGGAAAATCAACATTGCTGCATCACGCCTTGCCTCATTATCGCTATGTCACATTCGACGACCCCCTCGTTCGCAGTCTTGCAGAGACCGATCCCGAACTATTTTTAGCGACCTACGAACCACTCGTTATACTGGATGAGATTCAGTAT
Organism: Rhabdochlamydiaceae bacterium; assembly: GCA_027365315.1. Lineage (GTDB taxonomy): Bacteria > Chlamydiota > Chlamydiia > Chlamydiales > Rhabdochlamydiaceae > DAHXNQ01. The sequence goes on from DAHXNQ010000044.1 coordinate 9,588, forward strand.
GTGCCTTCCCTACTCTCTCACATCAAGATGCGTATTGATCTGGATCGGAGGCGCTACGGCCAGTATGTGCTCACTGGATCGCAAGCCTTTGCTCTGATGAAGGGTGTTTCGGAATCACTAGCGGGCAGGATTGCGATTTTTCAGCTCTATCCACTCAGCTGGAAAGAGATCCATCAAGTAGATTGTTACGATGAAAGGCAGATGGTCGAACAGATGCTGAAGGGGTTTTACCCCGAATTTCAGGTGCAGCCGGATCTGAATCCTAAATTTTGGCATGGGGCCTATCTCTCTACCTATCTGGAACGCGATCTACGCGTGATGAGAAATATCCATGATCTGGGGCAGTTTCAGCGCTATCTTGTCCTTCTTGCTGCGCGCGCAGGCCAGATTCTCAATTTACAAGAGGTGGGTAAGGAGTGCGGTATTTCGCAAACAACAGCGAAAGACTGGCTTCTGCTTCTACAGGCAAGCTCAATTGTCTATCTCCTCGAACCCTATGCCAGAAATCTGACTAAGCGAATGGTGAAGTCTCCTAAGCTCTTTTTTGTAGATACGGGGCTGCTCTGCTATCTTCTTCGCATCGATAACATCGAGCAGCTGGTGCACTCTCCCTTTGCGGGACATATCTTCGAGAACATGGTAGTCATGGAGAGCATCAAGCGCTATGCGGAGCGGGGAGAGCGCGCCCCTTGCTATTTTTATCGCACTAGCTCCGGGTTAGAGGTGGATCTTCTCTTCGACCACGGCGATCATCTGGATGCTTACGAGATCAAATTTTCTGCCACGCCCACTGCAGATATGACAAAGTCTCTTGCACAATTTGCATCGGAGCACTCTGTCCGGCATAGCGCGCTGTTAAATCTGCGCCGCGAAGCTCTGCCCCTCTCTCGGGGCATCGCTGCCAAGCATTGGAGTCATCTCGCTATCACTTAGGGGCTCTCATTGTCTCTACCGCAGTTGCTTCTATCCAGCAACGCGAAAATCTTAAAAATCCTTATTGCCATTTTTCGTCTCTAACCTGTACTGGAGACGTAGGAAACCATCAAGCAATCAGGGGAGTCCCATGCCAATATCTTCGTTTTATGCACAACTAATCGGAATTTTCATGCTGATCATGTCGGTCACCTGGATTTCCCGTCAGCAGCAGGTTGAGGCTGCCATTAAGGATCTTTTCGCCTCTAAAGGGGCGCTAGCTCTTTCTGGCTCGTTCGCCCTCCTGTTTGGTATCACCATCGCTCTCACCCACACTGTGTGGGCCTGGAACTACCAGGGGCTGGTCACTCTGATCGGTTACCTGTTGATCGCTCGGGGAATATGCCGTCTAGGATACCCACATTGGTCACAGCGCGTGATCAACAAGGCGCTGCGCCACCACCTTTGGGTCATCTTCATCATGTTTGTGATCGGTTTCTATCTGACCTACCAAGGTATGATGAACTAAGAGCTTCGCTTCCCCATACTGGAGGTGTCTTAAAAAACCCTGCTCCTCGGAGCGGGTTTTTTTTGTATTGGAATTAAAGGCAAAAAGGCGCCTCTAGAGATTTCTAGAGGCGCCATTCTGATTAGGAGCAGCTGCTTAAGCAGCTGGTGCTTGGGGGGTGAGGTCGACATCCCACTGTTGGTTGGTGACCCAGGCATCTTCGTTCTGCATCGGCTGGAGGTTGGTTTTATCCTCGTCGATGGTGCCAAACCCAATCGCTTGAGTTCGTGGATTGAAATAGCCGCAGAAGTAGATGTCTTTTACGCCATCATTCCAGTTGGTGAATGCAAACTTAATGGCTGTCTGCTCTAAGGTTGCCACATCTGCTGCGGGCAGCACCTGGAACAGAGCTGCATCGACCAGTGTGCCGACCTCGTTTGCCTGATTGGCATCAGAACCTAGCCACCTGTTGATCCCATCCACAAGAGCCTGCGTATACTGCTGTACAGTGAGAGAGCGTCCTTTAGGGAGTATCGCATTGTAGTCGCTTTGATTGGGTATAGCATTGCTGACATACTGGTAGACCGCATTGTTGAGCGCCGATGCTGTCTGGCTGTCCATAATGCGTGTGGAAATCTTCATTCCGGGGATCATCAGACCCTGCCTGATCCAATCGCTTGGGTTTTTCCCATTTTGGGCATAGGCAGCCAGATCGGGATTGCCAGGTACAAAATGGAAGGCGTGTTGAGGGCTATCCATGGGGAACAGATCCCTTGTAGGAGTCAGTCCAGGGGCGGCTAATTTGGCCATACCGAGGCACCAGGTCAGAAGATCCTGCGCATTGGCTACTGTGCGGTTCTGCACATTGCCATCGAAGTTTTTGCCTGTGTCGATATCGTCCACCTCGAATGGATTGTCTCCATCGGGGCTCTGCATGGGTGTTCTAGACAATTTTTTGTAGTTGGCTACGGGGTAAGCCTCCTGCTTATTGGTAGCATCGTAAGCCCACAAAGCGGCGCGCAAGAAGGCGTCGTCCTTGACATACTGTGTGACTGCGCTGCTGATGGCAGCCGAGCCAGGAACCTGTGCAGCAGCTCCTGCCACGGCATTCAGAACAAGCCTCCTCAGATCCTGGGGAGAGACTACTCTTATGCCCATGCTGGTGGAGTCCTTAAGATTGCGCTGATAAAGCCAGAAGGCGCCATCCTCCGAGCTGCCATCGGCAGAGACCTGAGGCAGCGGCACATCGAGGTTGTAGACGAGGCGATAGGAGGCGTTGAACAGAGTGGAAAATGCTGCCTGAAATGCACCCATCTGAGGGTCGTTACTCAAAGACTGCCAGGTGCTGTCGAGAGCCTGCGCGATGCAGCTGTTGATATTGCCTCGAGTGGAATCGGAGGCTCGATCCTCTGCCATGGCGGCAAAGGCTGCCTCTACACTGCGCATAATGGGATTGCTGGTGAGGCTGCTGAAGGCAAATTTACCTAGAGCTATCAGCGTCGGCCTGTTACCACCTTGATTCTTCACCATAGCTGTGGCGCAGGCGCCTATCACATCGAGGACGGTGTTGCCATTCGCGTTCTGAGGAAGCGTCTCAAGTACCTGCTGAGCAAACTGGGGGGTAACATTAGCTCCCATAACGTTGCAGGCAGCAGCTAGACCCGGCGCGCTGAGGAAAGGCATCTGGGTTCCATGAATCATTCCCGATGCGTCGATGTTGAAGGGCTGTTCGCGATCGGTATCGGCTAGGACGGGAAGGCAGAAGAAGTTGTCCGGCTGCCCATTGACAGAACGGGTGAGGTACCCCTTTTGCACCATTTCGGCGTAGTCGTTAGCGGCATGCTGGTAGAACTCTTCGTGGTCGGTGATCACCTCTGCCACAGCAAAGCAGTCGCCCACAGGTCCTTGGTTATAGGGCGATAGCATGGCTGCCAAAACGCCCATCTTAGCGTGCCGATCTGTGAGGGTATCGCTGGCCTGCATGGAGAAGAGAGAGCGCAGCAGCAGACTCGAGTGGGTGTGATCTGTTGGTGCAGAGATAGCATCGAAGAAGGGCTGCCAAGAGCTATCCAGCTGATCGAGCACCCGCGCCATATCGACCTCATATTCGAGGGGGGTGGCAGAGATGAAGGCTGCCTTGAGGGAGGGACAGAGCGAAGCGTTCAGCTTTCCGTTAGAGTCGATCAGCAGATCGGCTAGAACAACCGCCTTACGCATGCTGTAGGCGATATTCGGATCTTGAAGTCCCGCAGTCTGCTGAGCCTGCTGGTACTGGCTGAGCGTCGTAAGAGCCTGCTGGATCGCACTGGACATAGCAGCTGGCGTATCCGCCTGCATTTGTACGGCCCGCATCTGTATGGGAAGGGCAGTTGCAAGGAGCAGAGTGGCCGCATATAAAATAGTATACTTCATATATCCCCCCAGTTGGTGGAGCGGCGATTCTACGCAGCGTGGATTATGCCGTAAACTACCTTGTAGTGCCTTCTGCGGCCGTTTTTTAAGAGGACATCGATGTCATAAGGCGCGCCGCTGATCGGCAATTTCTTTCGGCAGCAGCTCCTCGATGGTCACAAATGAAAGAGAGCCATCCTCCGTGCAGAGGAAATGTACAACGGCACAATTGTTAAGGTAACCTGGGTAGTCTTGTCGCAGGCAGTGCGTTACTAGAATGGAGATAGCTCAGCCGCGGGCGAAGACAACCACCTTCCGGTTTTGTTGAGCGGGATGTCAATATGCCCCTGCACGCGACGCTCGCGGTTCCAGTCGGTCTCTCCATGGCAAACCAGTAGAAAGAGCGTATCGGCTGACAGATAGCTTGAGATTGCAAGAGGAATGAAACATAGACGCATGAAAGTTGCCTCCAATTCAGCTGATAGAGAACAATGTTACAACTCAGGCACTTAATCTGAAAACAATATGACTCATAAATCTCTTTTGACTTATCTGGCATGCTCGGTCCTATTCATGCAGATCTCTTCTCTAGAAGCTCACACCCTGCCCAGTTTTGATGTAGAGCAGGCTAAACAGGAGATCACCTTCCAGCTTGCTCAAGAGCTCATGGGGCAGCCTCATGAAAAGCCGATTCTCATTCTGGTAGGGGGGTACCCCGGCGCTGGAAAAACTACCCTTATCAGGGCTCTTTTGGACGAATACGACATCGCTGTCATCTCCTGGAACGCCATCCGCCAAGCCCAGATCGATATGCAGATCAGAGGCTCATCTTTTGATGGAGAGATCCTCGATGCTGTCCACGAAAATTTGCTCAGAAGCGCTCTGCAGCGCCATCTCAATGTGATCATCGATGCGAATGCTCACGCACGCAACATCAGGAATACCGAAGCTTTCCTGAATACGCAGCAGAATGGATCGCGCTACAAAGTGGTGAAAATCTGCCTCAATCCACCACTTGAAACATTGTTTAACAGGCTGCGCGCTCGCAAGCGGCAAGAGGGGATCCATCAGGGAACCGAAAGCGATCTGTTACGAGATCTGAATTCGTCCGGGAAGAAAATCGACCTCAACGATTACACTCTAGTCATCAACTCGGATGCGGTGGCCTTTGAAACCGAATTGGATATCGTCAGCTCTTTTCTAAGGCCCTATCTGGCTCATCAAAATTAGAGCAGCCCCAGACAAAAATCTCATCTATAAGTTGAGGATGGTGCCTGTTCCTACTGTGAGGCAATGCGAGCCGTAGGCCTTCTGGAATTGATGGATCAAATGATCGCCCGAACAGTGGCAGGGCGCTACCCTTTCCACACCTAAAACCTGGAATTGCTGCACCATCTTTGCAGAGCGCTCGGGAGGATCGAAGAGCATGTGGAAACCGCCCAGAACAAAGGAAATCTTCCCGCCCAGACGCTGCTGCGCCGCCTCCACAATCTGCACAATCCCGGGATGCGCGCAGCCGGTCACGATGCCCAGCCCCTGAGGAGTCTTGAGTACCAGAGCCTGTTCGTAGAGCCAAAAACCGCCCTTCAGCACCAGGGAATAGATATCTGGACCGATCTTTTGAAACGATCGCACCACAGTTGTCTTCAGATGCTGAGCGGCCTTTCTGCGAAGAAGCCAGGGAAAGGTTTTGGGCAGATAGAGGAGAGTGGAAGAGGGCATCATCTTCACGATCTCCTGGAATCCAGCGATATGGTCCCAATGTCGATGCGAAAAGAGAAGATGGGTAATCTGCTGATAGGGGAAGCCTCGCTTTTCCGCATTCATGGAAAAGGAGTGGGGATCTCCTCCCGTATCGAAAAGAATTCGACTTCCTTCGTACTCGATGAAGGCTGAAAAGCCCCACCCCTCCTGAAGAGCGGCATCGCCACAGCGGTTATCGTAGAGGATGGTTATCCTGACGGGTGCATTGTCTGGCATGTGGCCTAGAGATGAATTTACAGACCTAATGTTACACTACCATAGACAGGACTTATCCGCAGCTATTTACGCAACGCAACATCGCGGAAATTCCGAGCCCAGGCGACCGAGGTGGCAATCCGATATCAAGCGCTGAACAGGATGACGCTTCTTGGCATGCCTGATAGCTATAAGGTGGAGGTGACTGCCTAAGCAGCAAGGAATCTAAGAGAACAAAGCCGAAGAAGGTTAAGCAGGAGAGATCTTCCAGCAGCGGTGGGTCCGTGCCTTATGAAAATCTAGGGGGATGGTTTTATCGGTGATTTCTGAAATGGAACAGGAGGCAAAGTGATCAACATCAAAGGAAAACTTGCGCGAATTGGTGCTAAAAAAGATCACCCCACTCTTTAAAAGAAGCTTTAAGGACTGTTCGATCAGGAAGATATAATCCTCTTGAATGTCAAACATCCGATCCATCTTCTTGGAGCGAGAGATGGTAGGTGGGTCGATGACAATGATGTCATATCTGACGCCCGAGCGAATCTCATCACCCAGAAACTTCAGGCAGTCGGCGCGGACAATCTCGTTAGTTTCAAGAGAGAGGGAGTTTAAGATCAGGTTCTCTCTTCCCCAGACGTTGTAGGTGTTGGACATGTCCACGCTCTTCGTAAAGCTTGCACCCGCTGCCGCGGCATAGATGCTGAACGAGCCTGTGTAGGCAAAGAGGTTGAGGAGGCGCTTGCCATGAGCCTCCGAGGCGACCAATTTTCGCGTTTCGCGGTGGTCGAGAAAAAGCCCAGTATCTAAGTAGTCGAGAAGATTAATCCAGAACTTCAGCCCATACTCCAGAACCGTGAAGAACTCTCGAGAGTCTCCTGCTTTTTCATACTGCTCGGTTCTCTCCCGTTTGATGCGCGTGCGCCAATAGATCGACTGGGTGGTGGTTCCAAAAATAGAGCACAATATTTCGTTCACCTCGCGAGTTAGCTCGGGAGGTAGCCCATCCATATCGCGCGAGCGCGCAAAGTGCTGCACACAGAACCTTCCATCGTAAAAATCGATCGCTAGCGAGTAGTGGTGGATTTCGCGGTCATAGATGCGGAAGCAGTTGCTCTCTGTCCTCTTAGCCCACTTGCGTACATGCCGATAATTTTTGCGGATGCGGTTTTTGAGCGGGGAGCTTTTGTCCTCACCGTCGGCAATCGCAGGAAGAGAGATCGTGGTTTCGGTCATGAAGGCGGTCGTCTGTTTCTCAAACAAGTAAAACAGAATATCATATTGTATATTAAGAGTATACTAATAGAAAGCGAGTAGGGTCAGTATTTAAAACTTTTGATTGGGGGAAATGGGCCGCTCTGACTAGCCTTGGACCTGCAATCTTGGCCCCCGAGAGACCATTATGATAGATGCTATGCTTGTGAGCCGTCTGGTGGCCGCTCAGTTTCCTCAATGGAAGGATCTCCCGGTTCGTCCTGTTGCGCTGAGTGGTTGGGACAACAGAACCTTTCATCTGGGTGAGGAGATGCTTGTGCGCATGCCAAGCGCTGCCGAGTATGCGGCTCAGGTGGAAAAGGAGCAGCACCTACTACCAAAACTAGCGCCTGGATTGCCTCTTTCGATCCCTCAGCCTGTGGCAATGGGGGAGCCGGCGGAGGGCTATTCCTGGAGATGGTCGATCTATCGTTGGCTGGAGGGGGAGAGCGCTGCATCAGCGCAGATAGCCGATCTCTGTCAGTTTGCTACCAGCCTAGCGCAATTTCTCATCGCTCTAGAGCGCATCGATGCGACAGATGGACCCCCTCCTGGACCACACAGCTTCTATCGCGGAGGATCGCTAACCACCTACGATAGTGAGACCCGAAAGGCAATCGCTATCTTGAAAGGCCGGATCGATGTCAATACGACGATCGAAGTGTGGGAAAAGGCGCTTCAGATCAGCTGGCAGGGCGTGCCAGTCTGGGTGCATGGCGACATCAGCACTGGGAACCTACTGGTGAAAGAGGGAAGGCTCTCTGCCGTCATCGATTTTGGTCAGCTGGCAGTGGGCGATCCCGCCTGCGATCTGGCCATTACCTGGACATTCTTTAGGGGCGAAAGCCGGAAGCTCTTCCGCGCTCTACTTCCATTCGATGCCGGAACATGGGCCCGGGGCCGCGCCTGGACTTTGTGGAAGGCGCTCATCGTTGCAGCTGGCCTCACCAAGACAAATGCCGCCGAAGGCGCATCGTGCTTCCGCATCATCGATGAACTGCTTCTAGATCACAGGAACCAAGCTTAAAACCTGAGAAAGCAGCCCAATTTGGGCGGGCAGGTTGTCACCATGCCGATGGTAGTAGCCTCACGGCTAGCTACAAGCTCGTCCCTTTAGGGACGAGTCGTTGATCTTCCAATCTCTTTAAAATGCTTCTCCATCTGCACAACGCCGATGGTCACTCCATCGGGCAGTTTGGCCTCTTCTTTGATCGTCTCCTTCCACCCCTTTGCCATGTAAAATGATAGGCCCGATAGGGTGGCGCCCAGCGTGCCTCTAGAAAATCCGTATGCTTGGGCTGCCTGTTCCGACAGGTCTAAAATCAGGGAGCCGATGCCCTTGCCACTGTAGTCGGGGTCGACAAACATCGTCCGTATCCGAGCGGGATCGGTTGCAGGGTGGAGCTTTTCGTCAAGACGGGGAAGTTCTGCGGGCCCCGCATAGAGCGTGTTGCGAAAGCTCCATCCGCCGCAGCCGACGATCATGCCGCTCTCTGTTATGGCAACGAAAAAGGTTCTATCTTTGATGAGCTGCTGATCGGGAACGCAGACAAAACGACAACAGGAGTTGATCTGCTCCTCGGAAGGCCCATTCAACAGCGAAGTGCAACAAATAGACTAAAATAGAAAGTGGTCAGAGATGACTACGAACTCTATGGTGATTTTTTGATACACCAGGAGGAACGTATGCCCAAAGGCTATCATCATCTGACCTATCCAGAACGAT
>DAHXNQ010000066.1 GCA_027365315.1 Rhabdochlamydiaceae bacterium
GGCTCCTAGAAAAATCGATGATTTTGCTGTCCGTTGTCAGAGCCAGCTTGCTGGCCCCTTGCCGTTCTGACGAGACCATACCCGAGAGGGTAGGCGAGGAAGAACGGTGACAAGGGGCGGCAAAAGGGCGATTTTGCTAGGAGCCTATAGTTTTGCAACTACCTCCAGAAACAGAAAAGATGGGCTAGCTTCCCCAGCAGGTCGACAAACCATCCCACAATCCCTGTTTGGTACCATTTTTTCGGTGCAGAGGGGGTAGTGGTGGAATTGTCCTTTGAGGCGTCAGCTGTATCCTTTGCTGATGAGGATGTGGTGTCGTTAGCAGGAGGAGCAGGTTTCACCGCACTGAGCAGAGGTTGAGGCTTTAGCTGAAAGACTGGAGGCGGTTTTTTCGCCTTTTCCGCATCGATACAGTGTTGTATATGTTGCTGATCGTTCTCGAGTATGACAGCTTGTTCTTCGAATTCGAACTGTGGATGGTTAGCTGCAAAACGGAGGGGGTCATAGGGGAGCAATTGAGCGCGGAGGGGGTCATAGGGGAGCAATTGAGCGCGGAGGGTTCCATTTGTCCCCTTCCATACATAGTCGACCTCCTTATCATCCATCTCCCAGTCTATCTCGATAATGACCCCGTTTCTTGCGATGAGAGTGGGCGCGCCGGGGGCAGGAATCTGGTCGATGAGAACATCATCCACATAAAACCGCACCTTCTTGGCAAGATGGTAGCATGCCATTGTCGCATCCTTAATACTCTCCACTGCGTAGTTTCCGAGGCCTCTCCAGTCTGGATCACTTGCTTGGTATTCCTCTTCGGGTCCCATATGCCAGATGGCGATTTCTTTCCTTCCTATGCCAGGAAGATCGAGGTTGGCGAGGAAGCCCACCTCATTTTTTAAACGTTTTTCATTAAGGCCTGTTAGCTTAAAGGGCCTTGTGACCGTTAGAGTGGGCATGGAAACGCGAGCTGTCATATTAGGTCCTCTCTAGTTTAGAGGCTGCCCTTCTTCTTTTCGCCAGAAGAAGAGAAGGTCTCTCAGCCTCTTCAAGAGTCTTTGCGGCGCCCTCGAATGCTAAAAAGGGCTCGCTGCAGTCTGAGTTCCAGATGGTCAGGTCCTTCTTGCTGCCATCCGGTAGCTCCAGCTGCGCTGTGAACCCAATTTCCCTCGCCTCGCTGTCACCAGGACAGCTAACGCATGCTGGTTCCAGAGGCGTTAGCCTAGCTCTAGAGCTTTCCATAAGAGAACTCCCCAAGAGGATTAAATCGGGGCGATTATATATTGGACAATCTTATTAAACAATTAAAATTATTATTATCCTCCTCTTAGGAGGAGAGCGCCTCTTTCATCGAGGCGAGGAGCTTGTCGGCGAAGGGCTCGGGAGAGCGGGTTTTGGGCAGTAGGAGGGTGGTGCGCAGGGTCGCCTGGCGGTCTTTGCGCTCGATGGTGAGGGCGGTGACCGATGTACTGGAGCTCGAGAAGGCGCTCTATCACATCGGCATCACCTTCACCACCAACATGCGTTTCTGGGAGTTCAATCACGATTTCAAAAATCGCCTCAAAGAGACCAAAGCGCAGGCGATCGAGATGGAATGTGCCACCCTCTTTGCCGCCAGCTACCGCAGGAAGTTCACCCTAGGGGCGCTACTGCTGATCTCGGACTTTCCGCTCGATCCCACCGGCATCAAGACTAAAAAGAGCTCGGAGTTTGTCTACGACAACTTCATGGAGGATCATATCCGCAAGGGAGCGACCATCTTGCGCCGCGCAAGAGAGATGCAGTCGCAGCACGTCAAAGGTGCCTACCACCGCAACATCGGCATTCCCCGAAGCGTCCCTCCACAAACCGAACCCTCTCCCAAGAAGAAAGAGAGCTAGGCGGGAGTCGCCTCGCTCTTTCTCCAGAAGCAGAAAAGATGGGCTAGCTTCCCCAGCAGGTCGACAAACCATCCCACAATCCCTGTTTGGTACCATTTTTTCGGTGCAGCGGGGGTGGTGGTGGAATTGTCTTTCAAGCTGTTGTCAGCTTTATCCGCCGCCGATGAAGATGTGGTGCTGTTAGCGGGAGGGGTGCTCGACGCGGGAATGGTGAGTGCATACCACTGAACATGTCTACCAAAAGAGACCTTATCGCTAAATGGTTTGATGGTGATGGCTGGCAGGTTCACAATCCGCTCTAAAGGCCAGTCGCTGATCTCTTGATCGCCATTCCATAGGCGTACTGGCATCAGACGGTCATGCGATCCATTAGGAAAAAATGGCTGCACCTGCCAGCGTTGATACGTTTCGTCATAGGTGAGCTTATATGTCAAATTTTGCGGATCGTTCACTTCACAAAACTGTAGGCCGATGGGAGCTGTCCCCTTCTCATTGAGCAGAGGCTCGGTCTTTAGCTGAAAGACGGGAGGTGGTTTTTTCGCCTCTTTCGCCTCCTCGATAGACTGTTGTATGTTTTCCTCTTCGTCGTTACGTGTGTGCAGATTCTCTTCTCGTTCAAAATCAAATTGCTTATGGTTAGCCTCAGGGGGGAGCAATTGAGCGCGGAGGGTCCCATCTGTCTTTTTCCATTGATTGCGGACATTCTCGCCTATCTTCCAGACGATCTCGACAGTGACCTGCTCTCTTGTGATGAGAGTGGGCGCGCCCAGGGCGGAAATTTGGTCGATGAGAAGATCATTCACATAAAACCGCACCTTATCGGCAAGGTGGTTGTGTTGATTTTCCGCATCTTCAACATTGATTACCTTAAAATACTTCTCGTTTGGATCGCTCGCTTGGTATTCCTTACCAGGCCCAGTGTGCCAGATAGCGATCTCCCTCTCTTCCTGACCAGGAAGGTGGAGTAGAGCGCGGAAGCCCGCCTCCTGCTCCGTATAGGATCCGTTAAAGCCGATAATCTTAAAGGGCTCCGTGACCTGTAGAGTTGCTGCCGGAATGCTATTTGCCATGATACCATCTCTATGGTTTGAAACTGCCAGCCAGTATGACGGGACTTATCTTTAAAATCAATTAATCATTGCTCTGGTTTTAATCTATTTGATATCTCTGACCACTTTCTATTTTAGTCTATTTGTTGCACTTCGCTGTTGAATGGGCCATATAAAACAAATTAAAATAATTTTTTATCTATTTTTTAGGAGGAGAGGGCCTCCTTCATCGAGGCGAGGAGCTTGTCGGCGAAGGGCTCGGGGGAGCGGGTTTTGGGCAGCAGGAGGGTGGTGCGCAGGGTGGCCTGGCGGTCTTTGCGCGCGATGGTGAGGGCAGTGTCGCTAAACTTCAGGAGGGTGCAGTGACGTTCTGCTCCGAAGAGTTTGAGGCGGGTGAGGTGGTAGAGCCAGAGCAGTTCGTCGGGTGGAGGACCAAAGCGGTCGCGCATCTCGGTGAGAAGCTCTTCCAGTTCGGGTAGCGAGAGCGCTTGGCCAAAGCGGTAGTAGAACTCGATGCGCAAAGAGGTCTCGCGGATGTAGCTTTCGGGGATGCGGGCGGGGAAGGGGCTTTCGATGCGTGTGTCGATTGGTTCTGGTATGCGGCTCCCTTTTTTGAGCCGCTCGACAGCGCGGCGCAGCAGCTTACAGTAGAGATGAAAGCCTATGGCGGAGAGATGGCCCGACTGTTCGGTTCCCAAAAGATCGCCAGCGCCGCGGATCTCGAGATCGCGCAGGGCGATCTTCATGCCGCCGCCATAGCCGCTGGTCTCGGCGAGGGCCAGCAGCCTTTTTTTGGCCACTTCGGGCAGCGGTTTACTAGAAGCTGTGAGGAAGTAGGCAAAACTGGCTCTGTCGCTGCGGCCTACCCTACCGCGCATCTGATAGAGGTCGGCGAGGCCAAAGCTGTCGGCGCGCTGAATCAGTATGGTGTTGGCATTGGGGATGTCGACGCCATTTTCAATCAGTGTGGTGGCTAGTAGGATGTCGAGCCGCTGCTCTTTGAAGGCTTCGAAGATCTCTTCGACCTCTTCGGGATCCATCTGGCCGTGGGCGATGCCGATGCGCGCTGTGGGCACCAGCTCTTTCAGGAGGGTGGCGATGCTCGGGAGCTCTTCGATGCGGTTATGGATGTAGAAGATCTGCCCCTCGCGCCCCAGCTCGCGCAGCAGCGCGGTCTGAATCAGTCTGGGGTTGTGTGGAGCGATGATGGTCTGGATGGGCAGGCGATCGCGCGGAGGGGTCTTGATGGTGGAGATTTCGCGGGCCGAGATGATCGAGAGGTAGAGTGTACGCGGTATGGGTGTGGCAGAGAGGGTGAGACAATCAACGCCGATTTTGAGCTTGCGCAGCCGCTCTTTGGCGCGCACGCCAAAGCGCTGCTCCTCATCTACAATCATTAGGCCCAGGTCGGCAAAGGCGATGTCGCTGCTGAGGATGCGGTGGGTGCCGATCAGGATGTCGATCTTTCCCTTCTCGAGGTCGCTGAGGATCTGCTTGGCGGTTTTGGGTTTGGTGAGGCGCGAGAGTGCCTCGATGCGCAGAGGAAATCCCTGCATCCGCTCGCGGAAGACGCCTAGATGCTGCAATGACAGCAGTGTGGTGGGCACCAGCACCGCCACCTGCTTGCCGCCATCCACCACCGCTTTGAAGGCGGCGCGTAAGCAAACTTCGGTCTTGCCATAGCCCACGTCGCCGCAGATCAGGCGGTCCATCGCTTTATTCGAACTCATATCCTGCTTGACGTCGGCGATGGCGCGCAGCTGGTCTTCGGTCTCCTGAAAAGGAAACTCTGCCTCAAACTGCTGCATCAGCTCGCCATCGGGAGGGAAGGCGAAGCCTCCGCGGAAGCTGCGCTCGGCACCACGCTCGATCAGCTCTTTGGCAAAGCCGCCTATGGCCTGCTCGGTCTGCTCGCGCACCTTCTGCCAGCGGTTGCTGCCCAGTAGGCTGAGGTTGGGCCCAGACTCTTTCGTGCCGACATAGCGGCTGAGTAGATGGGCCTGATTGACGGGAGCGAAGAATTTGGCCCCCTCTGCATACTCAATGACCAGATACTCCTGCTCGTCACCAAGCGGATTCTTCTGCTTCTCTAGACCGAGAAATTTACCGATTCCTTGCTGCAGGTGCACCACATGCTCACCGGGGATCAGCTCTTCCACCGGTTCTTGCGAGGCGTAGTGCTGGGCGCGCCAGGCGTGGCGCAGCTCTTTGCGTTTGTGCGTCCACTCAGCTGGTGTGAGCAGCAGCCAAGGAGGAGAGGGGAGCGCTAGCGACTCCATTAGTGCACCGCGTAGGATGCTTTGTGGTTTCCAAGAGAGGCTCAGCGCCTCCATCAGTTTGGTCAGATCGCTCTCCTCTTTGTCGGAGGCAAGGGCCAGATGGAGCTCGAGCCCCTTCTGGGAGGAGATCAGCTGCAGCAGCTCTGGCTGAGCAAGAGGTTGTTCGCGGCTGGTGAGAAGTTCGCTAGCGCTGACAAAGGGGCTGACATAGCGCATGCCCTTTAACTTGCAGCCGGCCCAAGAGAAATGTGATGAGGAGCCCTCTTTTTCCACTTCGCTGAGTGCCGAGAGCGGTTCTTTGGCAAAGTAGAGTCTGCGTGCGGAATTCTTTTGCGAGAGTAGTTGCACAAGAGGACTAAAGAGCGGGGAGTCACTTTTTGTTAAGAGCCCCAGCGCTGTCGCTTTATCCTCCAGCACTGCTAGATCGTCGAAGAGGATGATCGGTTCTTTCAGAAATTCTGGCAGCGTCAGAGTGGGTCCCTTTTTCAGCAGCTGGAGCTCGCTTGCGGGGGCGAGGGTCACCATCTCCACTTTACCGGTAGAGCGCTGGCTGAGTGGATCGAAGAGACGGATCTCTTCGATTAAGTCGCCGCTTAGCTCGATGCGGTAGCCTTGTTGCGCCTGCGGAGGAAAGAGATCGATGATGCCGCCGCGCACAGAAAAATGGCCCTTCTCCTGAGTAAGGGGACGCTTTTCTAGGCCCAGTGCCTCCAGCTCGGCGATGAGGGCATAGAGATCCACTTCGCTGCCCACCTTGAGGGTGCGCTGCCGCGAGGTGAGCGCCTTCGATGTGGGTACGCGCTGCAGCGCTGCATGCAGCGAAGCGACCAGAAAGAAGGGGCGATTTTCTTGTGCAATCTGCGCCAGCACCTCCAGCCGTCTGCCCGAGATGTCGGGGCTAGGTCCTAAAGATCCCTCTTCGGGTAGCATCTCCCAAGAGGGTAGCTCGTAGAGAGGAGCGCTAGAAAAAAGAGGTAGATGCTCCAGCAGATGCGACTCGCGCACAGCTGGGGTGATGATCAGAAGCGGTTTTTCGCATTCTTCTAGAGTCAGGGCTGCTAGCGCCGCTAGGGCGGCTAGATTGGCTCCTTCGACGATCAGCTCCTCTTTGCCCTGAAGCAGCTTGATATAACTTCGAAGAAGAGGAGCTGATTGAGGCAGCAGATGGTGCGGCACTAGAGGAGCTGCTCCAGCTTATCGAGAGCGTTCTGGATGCCGGAGGGATCTTTGCCGCCTGCCTGCGCTAACGCAGGCTTACCGCCGCCCGAACCCTGCACCAGGGGAGCGATCTGCTGCAGAAGCTTGTTGGCCTCGATGCCTTTTTGCACCAGATCGGGCGAGACGCGTAGGTAGAGTTGGCAGCGCCCCTCTGCTTTGGCTGCCAGCAGCAGCACAAGAGAGGGGATGAGCGCAAAGATTTCGTCGGCAAGAGATTGTAGATCGCCCGGCGTATAGGGGGTGGCGAGAGCGAGCAGCGGCACCCCTGCAGCCGATGTTTTGCGCTTCGACAGAAGTTCGCTAGCAGCCCCTTTAAGCCCCCGCTGCTTCCAGCTCTTCATCTCCTGTTCCAGCTTCTTACGCTCCTCCAGCAGCTGCTCGATGCGAGCGGGTAGCTGGGCGGCATTTGTCTTCAAGAGAGAGGCGCTGGTATGCAGTAGATCTTCGGCGGCGTAGGCCTGCTGCTCGGCAGGTAGACCGCAGACCGCTTCGATGCGGCGCACGCCAGCAGCGATGCTCCCTTCGCTAGCGATGCGGAAGTAGCCGATCTGTCCCAGCTGCCGCACATGGGTACCGCCGCAGAGCTCTTGGCAGCAGCCCGCATCGACCACGCGCACGCGACTGCCATACTTGTCGCCAAAAAATTGCTTAATTTCGGAGCGTTTCTGCGCCTCGGCGTAGTCCAGTTCGTAGGTGGTGACAGCCTGATCGGTGCGGATGCGCTCGTTCACCAGCAGCTCGAGCTGGCGCAGCTGCGCGGGCGAAAGCGCCTGTGTGTGGTGAAAGTCAAAGCGCAGATGATCGCTTGCTACCAGCGATCCCGCCTGCCCCACATGAGAGCCCAGCAGCTGCCCTAGCGCCCAATGGAGGAGGTGGGTGGCGGTGTGGTGGCGCGCTATCTGAGCGCGCAGTGCTGGATCGACATCGGCCTGCACCTCATCGCCTACGCGCAGGGTGCCGCTCTGCATCTGGCCGATCTGTGCCGTGAGGCCGCTGAAGGGGGCTTTGGTGTCGCGCACAAAGAAGCTGCCCTGATGCCCCTCGATGCGGCCGCTATCTCCCACCTGACCGCCCTTTTCGGCGTAAAATGGTGTGCTGTCGAGTAGCAGCAGCCCCTCCTCTCCTTCGGAGAGCTGATTTTGGGCGGCGCCTCCTGCAAAGATGGCCACGATCTTCGCCTTGCAAGAGAGGCTCTCATATCCCACAAACCGCGAGGGGCCATGCTGTTTGAGCAGCTCCTCAAACGCTCCGGTATCCTGCGCCATCTGCGCCGTTTTAGCTCCGGCGCTGCGCGAGCGCACCTTCGCCTCCTGCTCCAGCTTCTGGAAGCTGGCTAGATCTACCCCGAGGGCGCAATCTTTGGCCAGCAGCTCAATCTCCTCTAGCGGCAGGCCGTAGGTGTCCTTCAGACGGAACGCCTCCTCTCCCGAAATGGTGTTCGAGGCAGAACTTTTAGCTTCGTCAATCACCGTCTGCAGAATCGCTCCACCGCGGCGCAGTGTGCGGAAGAAGGATTCCTCCTCGAGGGTGAGGGTCTCGGCAATGCGGCTAGAGTGGGTGCGCAGCTCGTGATAGTCGTCGCCCATGGTTGAGGCGAGGCGCGGCAGCACCTTCGCCAAAAAGGGCTGCTGCATGCCGAGCACTTTGCCGTAGCGCACAGCGCGGCGCAAAAGCTTGCGCAGCACATAGCCGCGATCGAGATTGCTGGGCTGCACGCCATCGCAGATGGCGAAGGCGAGCGAGCGGATATGGTCGGAGATCACATGGAAAGCGGGAGCGAGTGCAGCATTGGCGGCGTCATAGGTGACGCCCGACACCTTTTCGATCTCGGCGATCAGTTCGCGGAAGATGTCGGTGCCAAAAAGTGTCTCCACACCCATCTTCAGCGACATCACACGCTCAAGGCCCGATCCGGTGTCGATGCACCCTTTGGGAAGTGACTCCAGCTTGCCATCGGGAAGTCTTTGAAACTGCATGAAGACCAGGTTCCAGAACTCGAGGTAGCGCTCGCCCGTGCTATCCTCGGCAATGCCTGGGGCCGAACCAAACTTGGGTCCGCGGTCGTAGTAGAGCTCGGAGCAGGGGCCGCAAGGGCCGGTGTCGCCCATCGCCCAGAAGTTGTCCTTTTCGCCCAGGCGGACGATTCTCTTAGCGGGCAGGATCTTTTCCCAGAGGGCAAACGCCTCGTCATCATCTTGGTAGACGGTGGCCCAGATCTTCTCGGGATCAAATCCAAACACCTCTGTCGAGACCTCCCAGGCGTACCGGATGGCGCGCTCCTTGAAGTAGTCGCCAAAGCTAAAGTTGCCCAGCATCTCGAAGAAGGTGAGATGGCGCGAGGTATGCCCCACATTCTCGAGGTCGTTGTGCTTGCCCCCTACGCGCAGACACTTTTGCGACGATACGGCAGCGCCATACTCCCGCTGGCTCTTACCCAAAAAGACATCTTTAAACTGGTTCATCCCGGCATTGGTGAACAGCAGTGTAGGATCTTCGAAGGGAACGACGGGAGAAGAGGGAATCAGGGCGTGCCCTCTCTCTTCAAAATATTTGAGAAAATTCCTACGAACCTGCTGCGAACTCATACCGATGACTCCAATACTCTGCTAGTGTAGCTCCATCTCCCATTTTCTGCTGTTCCCGATCTCTGAAGTGGTTGGCTTAGGTTGGACAAATAAGAACTATTATCAGACTAAGAAAAGGAAAATTTTATTCGTTCGAGCAAGCTTATGTTGCAAGAGTGGACCGGCTCCGACTGTGATGAATCCATCCTTGTCGTCCGGGTGTGCACAGCACTACCCGGCGCGACGACGGAACGCTCGCGACCTCGCAGCTTCTGCCTTCTTTAGCCCGCCTTGAGTCGCAGGCGCGTAAAAGCCAAGCGATGATGACTTGCTGCGGAGGGCATCTAGCGCCCCCGCTCCTCAGCAGAAGAGCGATTCGTGGAGGCGCTATCTATCCCTCCTCGCTGGCGTCCTCCTCGCTTGTTTTTACGCCGCACTCCTCAAGGTACTCACTCTTTTTGAGCCGAAGGCATCAGCTGCGATCTCGTCTTCGCTTGGATTCCTCTTTGTCGTAGTCCGGTCTCCGGCCCACCTTGTGACGAGCAGTCTGCTCGCCCACATCCAACTTTCTTCTTAGTCTGATAACAGTTCTTATTTGCGCAACAAAGCTCATACTGATGCTAAAAGCGTCCTGCAGCTTCAAAGATCAACATCACACAAAATGCATGGTCACAAGTACCTGATAATCAATATCAGAAGAGCGTTTGTTGCAAATTGCCACCGCTGATGGTAAAATGAGCGCAAAATTACCAACTCCGATGGCAATTTGCAACAAGAGGGAGCTATGAGTCTCTATCCCCGTCATTTTCAAGAACCTGGGGTGAGCTATTTCCTCTTTGGCCCGAGGGGTACAGGCAAGACAACCCTCATCCGGCAGCTCCATCCTGATGCTCTCTGGCTGGACCTTCTGCTGCCCGATTTAGAGAGAAGCCTTCTTGCGCGTCCCGAAATGTTACTCGACATGATTGCGGCGGAACCTGGCAAAAAAACCGTTGTGATTGACGAAGTTCAGAAGGTGCCCGCCCTTCTGAACATCGTGCATCTGATGATCGAAAAAAAAGAGGGATATCAGTTTGTTCTAACCGGCTCGAGTTCGCGTAAGCTGAAACGCACAGGGGGCAATCTTCTGGGAGGTCGGGCCTACAAAAGGACATTGCACCCCTTCATGGCCTCAGAGCTAGGCAAGGATTTTGACCTAGAGAAGGCGCTCAGTCGCGGCATGCTTCCTCTTTTAGTGGACTCCTCCGATCCGAGAAGTGTTCTAGAGGGGTACATTTCGCTCTATCTGAAAGAGGAGATTCAGACGGAGGGGCTGATACGCAGTCTCGAGCAGTTTATCCGTTTTTTGGATGTTATCTCGTTTTCTCATGGATCGATTCTGAATGTCTTGAATGTAGCGCGTGAAAGCGAAATCAAGCGCTCTACAGTGAGCAACTACGTTGACATCTTAGAAGAGCTTCTGCTGGCCTATCAGGTGCCAGTTTTTACCAAAAGGGCCACTAGGATACTCACTTCCCATCCAAAGTTCTATCTGTTCGATAGTGGAGTATTTCAAGTCTTGCGATCAAAAGGTCCTCTTGACCGTTCGCAAGAAATCGATGGCGTGGCGCTTGAAGGCTTGGTGGCTCAGCATTTGACCGCATGGTGTGACTACAGTCGAAAACAGACCGCTCTCTATTTTTGGCGGACCCGTTCCGATCTCGAGGTCGATTTTGTGATTTATGGTGAGGACTGCTTCTATGCCATCGAGGTGAAAAGCAGCAAAAAAATCGCCCCCTCCGACCTCAAGGGTCTGCATGCCTTTTTGCAAGACTATCCCGAAGCAAAAGCTCTTTTTCTCTATCGAGGCAAAGAGAAACTCAAAATGGGTGAAGTGCTCTGTCTGCCCGTGGAAGAGTTTTTGCGCACCCTCACCCCCAATCAGCCCCTACTTCCCACTTTCTAGGCGCTCGAGGGCTGTTCCTTTTTTGGGAGCGGTCGGGTTAAATGGGGCGTGTATCAGATGTTTAGGTCACCACTATGGATGCACAGGTAAAAAAAGAACTCGCAAAAGTGGCCAGTACAATCCGGTAGCTATCTAGTCTGGAAAATTGCGCCGTTCCCATTCACAAATCGGCTTTGCTAGAGATCCCTCTACAAATTGCTCTGCGCCATATCCCATCAGACAAGCTCCGGCAACCTGTGTTGCTCCAAAAGGGAGAACTTCAAGGCAGCAGGCAACAAACATGCATCCTAGACCAAAAAGCATCCTTGGATGGACATCGTGAGAGTCATCTCTTTGGTGATGCTTATGATGTTTAGCAGGGCGAAATACCCAAGGCGAATTTTCTGCATAGATAAAAGCGCATCGTTCTCTGGCTTGCCTGGTGATTTCTTCTCGAAAGAGAGCAAGGTCTTCTTCGGGAACATGTAATCCAGCTGAAACGAGGAACTCTTCAAAATGGTTCGCAACGTCCAGAATAACATCCAGTCCAGCGCCTCCAGGTTGTAAATCATCGACCAGCTCGAAAATCGCTGCAACCATGGGCTCAAGAAGCTCATCGGTCGTAGAGCAATGAGAGAAGATAGCAAGCCTTTCACCGAATCTCCACAAAGCCTGTTCGGGGGTCACAAAGCTCGACTCATACTCCCATGTTCTCTCCGGATACAGGGGGGTGCCATGTATCGGAGATAGGAGAATTACAGAGGCTATACCAATTTTGAGAAGACTACAGGAAGCATGCCTAAGAGTGCAGTAAGCGCTACGCAGTGACCGAAACATCTTCGTTTTTGCCTCCCGTCCAAAGAGATACGAAAAGTATCCATAACACGAAGGAAAATTCGAAAAAAGACAAATCCGAACGCGGTGCTTACAAATATGTAGAGCCCCAATTTGATCAGCATAAGAGATAATTCCCCCTGCTCAAAGAGAAAACCTGACATTTGCTCTAGCATACTCCCAATTTTGCTCCTAAAGTAAGCCTATGTCTCCACGCAACGTAGCGTATCAGGTTCCCCTACAATTCGCTACCATTCACAGGCCCTGTTCCTTTTTTGGGGGCGTTCGGGTTAAATGGGTCGGGTATCAAATATGTAGGTCACCACTATGGATGCACAGGTAAAAAAAGAACTCGCAAAAGTGGCCAGTACAATCCGGCAGCTTTCGATGGAGGCGGTGGAAAAGGCTAACTCGGGCCATCCGGGCCTGCCAATGGGCTGCGCCGAATTTGGTGCCTATCTCTACGGCCACTTCCTCAGGCACAACCCCAAAAACCCTAAGTGGATGGGGCGCGACCGCTTTGTGCTGTCGGCTGGGCACGGCTCGATGCTGCTCTACTCCTGCCTGCATCTGTCGGGGTTTGATCTCTCGCTGGAACAGATTAAAAATTTTCGTCAACTTCACTCGAAGACGCCGGGCCACCCCGAGTATGGAATGACACCAGGTGTCGAGGCGACGACCGGGCCGCTCGGTCAGGGTGTGGGCAATGCAGTGGGGCAGGCGCTGGCGTTGAAGGTGCTGGCGGCCAAGTTTTCCAGGAGCGGTTTCCCGCTTTTTCCCGGCAAGGTGGTCTGTCTGGCAGGCGATGGCTGCATGATGGAGGGTGTTGCCTCGGAGGCCTCTTCGCTAGCAGGTCACCTAGGACTGGATAACCTGATTCTGGTGCATGATGCCAATCTGGTTTCGCTGGATGGGCCGCTCTCCGACTCCAACATCGAAGATACCAAGGCGCGCTACTCCGCCTATGAATGGGATGTGTTCGAGGTCGATGGGTATGACTTTGACGAGATGGATCGGCTCTTTGAGTCGCTGAGGGCAGATCAAAAAAGGCCCGCTTTCATCGAAATGCATACGGTGATCGGCAAGGGCTCGCCTCACAAGGCGGGTACCTTCAAGGTGCACGGCTCGCCGCTGGGTCCCGAAGAGCTGATCGAAACCAAGCGTGTGCTGGGGCTGCCCGACGAGGAGTTCTTCATTCCCAAATCGGTGGAGAGCTTCTTTGCTGCGAGATTGGAGAAGGATGCTGCCCTAGAAGAGCAGTGGAAAGTGATGCTGCGCAGCTGGGCTGAGGCGCACCCCGAGCTGCAGAAAGAGTTCCACAAGATGGTGGAGCAGGAGCTGCCGGCCGACCTAGAGAAGAAGCTGCGCGAACTGCCCATTAAAATGCCGATTGCCGGTAGGGCCGCTTCGCAGGCGGTGCTGGGGCTGCTGGGAAAAGAGCTTCCCTTCCTCTACGGCGGTTCGGCCGATCTCTCCTGCTCGGATCTCACCTTCATGAAGGAGTTTCCCATCTTGGGCAAACCAGATTTTCTGGGTCGCAACATCAAGTATGGAGTGCGCGAGTTTGCCATGGCTGCCTGCGCCACAGGAATGGCAGAATCCAACATGATTCTGCCCTTTATCGGCACCTTCCTCACCTTCTCCGACTACATGCGCAACGCCATCCGCCTGGCTGCACTCTCTCATATTCATGTAATCTATCAGTTCACCCATGACTCGATTTTTCTAGGGGAGGATGGGCCGACGCACCAGCCCATCGAACATCTGGCATCGCTGCGCGCCATACCGAGGCTGCATCTGATCCGCCCCGCCGATGACCGCGAGGTGAAGATGGCCTGGCTGGCGGCTCTGCGCTACAGAGGCCCTACGGCGATTGTGCTGTCGCGCCAGGCGCTGCCGCAGCTTCCGGGTACAGAGATCTCCTACGAAGAGGGGATGGGCAGGGGTGCCTACATCGCCAAGAAAGAGAGCTCCAAACCCGACTTCACCCTGATGGCCACAGGTTCTGAGCTATCTCTAGCGATGGATGTGGCCAAAGAGCTCGAGAAGCGCGGCAAGGCGGTGAGAGTGATATCGATGCCCTGCTGGGCTCTTTTCGAGGCGCAGGACGACTCCTACCACGAGGCAATCCTGGGTGGAGAGATCGGCAAAAGAGTTTCAATCGAGGCGGGCTGTTCGTTTGGATGGCATCGCTGGGTGGGTCCGTGCGGCATCACCATTGCTGTAGATGGCTTTGGCGCCTCGGCGCCTGCGAGCGATCTGGCGGCAGAGTATGGCTTTACAGTGGAATCGATTCTGACCAGGCTGCTCTGATGAGCCGCTTCCTAGAGGCGCTGAACGGGGTGCGCAAAGAGGGCCCGCCACCTGTCTGGCTGATGCGGCAGGCGGGACGCTATCTGCCCGAATACCAGGCGATACGCCGGCGTATCCCGCTCTCCCAAATGTTCTCCACTCCCGAGGTGGCGGCAGAGGTGACACTTCTACCGATTGAGCTTTTAGGAGCGGATGCAGCCATTCTCTTTTCCGATATTCTGGTGGCGGTGGAGACGCTGGGGCTGAAGGCGGTCTACCAAGATGGAGCGGCTCCCTGCATCATCCCTCGCATCGAAACTCCCGAGCAGGTGGCCACTCTGCAGCAGATACCCGCTCACCAAGCCAACAGCTATGTAGCGCGCACGATCCAGCTGCTACAGCCGCTATTGACATGTCCACTCATCGGTTTTGTGGGAGGGCCCTTCACTCTCGCCTGCTACTGCCTGGAAGAGGGCGCTACAGGCGCGATGCAAAAGATGCGTCTCTGGATGGAGCATCATCCCGAAGCGCTGAAGGCGCTGCTAGAGAAATTAACAGCAGCGCTTGTCGATCTGGCGAAATTGCAGATTGCAGCTGGTGTGGAGGCGCTGCAGATCTTCGACTCCTGGGCAGGTGTGCTGCCTAAGCCCCTTTTCGACCGTTTTGCTCTTCCCTACCTCAAGAAACTCACAGAGCAGCTGGAGCCTCTTGGTGTACCGATCTTGCTCTTCACTCGCTACTCCTCCTTCTACGTCACCGAGTTAGCCTCTTTGGGTGCGCGGGGGATTTCTCTGAGCGAAGATGCCGATTTGCCACAGATCAGAAGAGAGCTAGGAAACAGGGTGGTGCTGCAGGGCAATCTCTCTCCCGACCTGCTCTCTGGCGCTGTAAGCGAGGTGGTGGCTGCCACGCAAAAGCTGCTTCAGCAGATGGGAGACGATCCCGCCTTCATCGTCAATCTGGCCCACGGCGTCACTCCAGTTGCCAAAGTGGAATGTGTACGTGCGCTAATTGACACCGTCCGGAACAGGAGCGCGGCAGCGCGGTAGAAACTCCCCTTACCAATTGTCATCGGATTCATAGTTGAGGGCGATGAGGCAATTGCCTATTTTTTTCTTAAATGCCCTCTTGTGCTCCTCGGTAAAGAGTTCGCGCCAGAGGCCAATTTTGCCCTGCTTGAAGGTGCTGTGGAAGTTCTGAAAACCACCCTTACCAAATGGATCGAACTCGTTTCCATAGAGTTGCGCTGCAATCTCTGCCAGTTGCGTAGAGGGTATTTCTAGTTCTAGAAACGAGGCGATGCGCTCCAGCTCGGTCAGCTGCGCCTCTTCCGATCCTCCACCCATCGAGCCCACGAGATTCTCATAGCGGCAGACCAGATTGCGCGGATCGCGGCTCAACCTCACTGTCTGCTCGGCTACCTGTCGCAACGAGACCTGCAGAGAGTTGGGCGCGGTGGCAGCCACCTCGTGCACATCGTAGTCGTAGTTGATGACAAAGAGCAGCTGCTCATCGAAGGGGAGCTCGAGGAACTGCTTATGCTGCTCGGCGTTCATGCCTGGCCAGGGATATTTTTTAATCTGTGCCACAATCGAGACAGCTACATCTCTGAGGTCTCTGATGTTGATGATTTTTCTGAGTTGAGGGAGATGCTGATAGTCATCTTCAAGCTCAGGGGAGAGGCAGAGATGGGTGTAGAGGAATCCATCGCGAGGAGGGATATAGAAAAAAGAGGGAAAGCGAGTGTGCCAGATCGAGACGCCGCCTGTCAGCAGATGCAGCGCCTTGATCATGAGATGAGAACCCGATTTGGGCACAGTGAGCAGGGCAAAGGGGGGTAGCTCATTGTCTATTGCTGATAGGGGGGCAATGAAGCTAAGCCATGCCGACATAGCTAGGCTAAAGAGGCGCGCAAAAAAAGAAGTAGACATCAGCATACCTTACGACGATTTGGGAGTTGGATAGGGGCTGGTGGAATTATGTTTTCCTCTCCACCAGCTGCCGCCCCAGTAGTGGATACCGGTCGCTTCGAGAAAGTGCGAAGTGGCTTCGTGGATCTCCTCCAGCGACATGTTCTGTGTTTCGGGCTCGGTGAGAGGATAGAGCACCGTGCAGGGGAAATACATATTTCGATGCTTGTGCGCATGGCTGTGTTCATACTCACAAACAATGCGGGTGATGTAGGAGGGGCCGGTGCGATGAAAGGTGCCGCAGATGGGGCGGTAGGCCAAATAGTTGGCTCTTAAGTTGGTGACCAGATCGTCGATGAGG
This sequence comes from Rhabdochlamydiaceae bacterium, assembly GCA_027365315.1. GTDB lineage: Bacteria > Chlamydiota > Chlamydiia > Chlamydiales > Rhabdochlamydiaceae > DAHXNQ01. The sequence continues at coordinate 16,306 of DAHXNQ010000066.1, forward strand.
GGGTGATGAGGCCTCGCAGCCATGATGGCATTGCAAAGCTGAAAGAGCCGAAACCTCTGGATACATCCGTGAAGGAGAGCTTCAAAACCCATGTAGAGGTCGAACGATCTATGAAACTGCTCAAATCGCTCCTGATCGAGACACTCATAGTCGGCATCCACATAGAGACCTCCATATTGTAGCAGCAGCTCGAGCCGCAAGATGTCCGATTTTTCGCCATAGTTGGTGGCGAGGTCGTAAAGATCGCGATTGTACATCGGCATCTCTTTGACCTCGGCATCGGTCCAGAGATGATATTCCCAGCCCTCTAGATTGGCCCAGGCCTGCATCCACTCGAGATAGGTCTCGGGAATGGGACGGGTTCCTAGCCAGATCTGATGAATGATGCGCGGAATGCGGTAGGGAGCATCTTGTGGGGTAGCCTTGGCAAGACGCACATTTTCGTTGTATCCCTCTTCGAAAAGCTTGAGGAATGTGGGATCGTAGGAGTGGTAGAGCCGCCTGAATTCAGCCAGTTCAAGAGTGGTCTGCGGATAGACCTGAATGCGCAGCATCGAGTTGATGAAATCGGGATACTCCATCGCAGCTGCGAAGAGCGGCCAGCAGAGCAGTGAGAGAAGAAAAGCGAAGCAAAGGCTTCCTCTCCATACTCTTAGCATATCGCATACTTTCATGATCTTACCCTTACAGCTTCTAACACACCTATCGAGAAGGGGTTATCCTACGTCGCCGCCAATTTTTCTCACCAGCGCGCAGTAGGTGGCATCGAGCATAGAATTGCCTCGGGGTTGCCACCGGAGAGAAATCCAAATTTCGTTCCACGATCGTAGAGTAGATTGAATTCGACATAATGGGCCCTTAACTGCTCCTGTAGCCGTTTTTCTTCTTCGCTATATGAAGTAGCAATTCTACGTTCGTAGATAGGAAGAATCGCTTTCAGAAAATGATTCCCCACACTTTTCCACATGGCAAAGTCACGCTCGGGGTTGCCAGAATCGATGTGGTCGAAAAAGATTCCCCCCACACCGCGCTCTTTGTGACGATGAGGAATGAAGAAGTACTCCTTTGCCCATGCCGAGAATTTGGAGTAGAGCTCTTCACCAAACGGATCGAGCGATTCTTTAGCTACCCCATGAAAATGGTGCATATCTTCTTTGTAGGGAAAGCCCATGGGTGTCAGATCGTAACCGCCAGCCACCCAGCTCCGAGTGCCCGCTTCGATGTAGCGTAGATTCATGTGCACTGTGGGGGCGTGGGGATTGACCATGTGGGTGATCAGACTGACGCCGGTAGCGAAGTAGGGACCTTCACCATCCTGCATGGGAAACTTCTCTCCCCAGACTGCCGACCAGTTGACAGCCGCCTTCTCAAAGACCTTCCCGCGCAGCAGGCCGATCTCACCACCCCCACCAGAGGAGTGCTGCCAAGAGTTGCGCTGCAGTTCTACCGAGGAGCTCTCCAATCGCTTGAATTCAGAGAGAATCTCCTCTCGAAGTCCCCTCAGAAAGGCGATGATTTCTTCTCGCATGATACTCTGACCATTTCAGGTTTTTCTGGAGGGTAGCATGCGCTTGGCGATTTTGGGAGCAGGAATTACCGGAATTGCAGCCGCTCACCGTTTGATGCTGCAGGGGCACGAGCTCTTCCTCATCAACAGAGGCCCTGTGGGAGGTCAGCTACAGGCGGTAGAGGAGAATGGTTTTCGCTTTGACGGGGCAGCAAGAGTTGTGCAGGCCGCTACAGCCACAGAGCTAAAGAAGCTAGCTGCTGCCGTCCAGGTGCCGCTGCGCCACATCCCCTCTGGAGAGCGCTATCTCTGGATGGGAGATCGGCTGCTCTCTTTTGGTTTTTTCTCGCTTCTGAAGCATCCCTTAACCCGAAGAGCTCTCGCTAGCGTCTTAGTGCATCGCTGGTGGGAGAGCGTTCCCTGCGAAGAGAGCGTCGCACAATTTGCCAGACGCAAGTTTGGCAGCGAGGTGGCCGATCTCTTCTTCGATCCTCTAGTGCGCAGCATCTACGGCGGAGAGATGGAGGAGATTTCGCTTCAAGCTGGCCTATCGCGCCCCAAACAGAAGGGAGGCCAGAAAGGACTTCTTCTCCCCGAAGGGGGATTTTCCCATTTCGTGCAGAGAGTGGCCTCGCTATTTCCAGGTAAGACGCTGATCGAGGACGAGGCGGTTTCACTTGCTAGAGAGGGAAATCAGATGGTGGTCCACCTCAAAGAGAGAGAGCCTCTAAAGGTCGACCGCATCATCAGCGCGCTGCCGGCCCATGCGCTAGCTCCCATCGTTTGCCAAGGGGCGCCGCAGCTCGCTACGGATCTAAAGAGCATTCTCTACCGCGATCTTCAGGTGGTGCATCTAGGCTACCACCGCGCACAAAAATCGGTTCAGGGATTTGGCTATCTGGTGCCCAGCCGCTTTCAGCAGCAGGGGGTGCTTGGCGTAGTCTTCGATTCCGACCTCGATGGAACCTCCGACCAGCAGCAGCGCCTCACAGCAATGGTGCGCCCCGAAGTCGCAGATGCAACAGCCGCCGCCCTCCAGGCAGTGCAAAGCCATCTAGGCATCGCACAGCCTCCCGATTTTCTGTATGCAGAGTGCAAGAAGAGGGCCATCCCGCAGCCTCGCCTCGGCCATCTAGCGCTTGTGCAGCGCATCTGCACTGCAGCAGAGGATCTAGGCATCACCGTCGCCGGCGACTATCTACCGCGCCCCGGCATCGCCGCCTGCCTAGCCTCTGCTGCTGCTGCTACTCCATGATCTGCTGGCTTCTTCCCGAACTTCCCTCTGTTGCTGCGAGCTATGCAATGCGTGGCGAGTTTGTAGCATGGTTTGCAGCTCTGCAATGGGCATATTGTGAAGCAGCTGCGACAGCGCCCCGCTTCCCCACTGCTCAAGAGGGCATAGACGAGTGAATCCAATGCATCCATACGGATAGGCAAGAATGAGGGCCAATTTCGCGGGAGAATTAAGGTAAAAAATATCTTTGATGAGATCGTGACTCATCGCTGTTAGCTGCAGAAAGGCAGGGGCGTGCTGTAAAATCAGCAGTCGCGAATTCAGAGGAAAGGTTCGCCACGCCTCGTAGGGGAAGTTGTCTAGATTGGGTAAGGTGAGACACTGGAATAAGAGCTTCGCATGATCGGGATTCTCCAATACAGCCGCCACCTCCTCCTCAAGTGCGAACTTGCTCAGGAGAGGCAAATAAGATGCAATGCTTAGGGTGACCTCTATCTGGTTAAGAAGCATGAGTGCGCTTTGTGCACTGAAGCCTTGCAAGAGGACGGCGGGCAAGAGGGCGGCGGGGCTCTGTGAGTCCTGAAGAAGGCGGATCAGCTGAGGCGCGCGCTCGAGGATAGACTCAATCTGTGGATCCCTGGACCACTGATTCAGCAGTAAACTCGGGTCAATGTTTGCTCTGCATAGAGCCAAGAGGCCTTCGCAACAAGCTGGAAGAGCCGCAGCAACCAACCACACTTTCAAGTCTAGTGTGGCGAGCGTTTGAAAAGAGATTCCCCTTTGTGTCAGATGATGGTAGGCCTGTAGAGCAAGCATGGCTTTGTGTCTTTCCAGTTTGAATAGGTCATCGATTGCACCGCTATGAGATACCTCTTCCTTAAGGAAGGAGCGCAGCCACTCTTTGCTGAGTTCTCCCAGGTGAGGTGCCCACTCAGCACAGATGCTAGAATGTTTGACGAGCGAGAGCGATGTCTCAGCTGGTAGCATGGCCGCCGCGGCGACAGGGTCATCGGAAAATAGCTTGAAAAAGGCGCAGTTCAAGAATGCGTCAGCAGGATATTTAGCAAGTTGATAAAAGTAGGACAAACAACAGTGCTTGGTCAGCTCAAGCCCGAGTAGCGTCCTCCACGAGTGTCCAGCGCGAAGAAACGCGCAAAACCAATCATTCACTTTTGATTTGTTGAGCAGTAGCAGTAGACGGTCTAGTACAAGACTACGCCGTTTCCAAGCCTCGGTCTCGCTTTTCCTCACCTGATCCTCATCCTCTTGTGGTGACGATGGCACCGTCTGACCTAAGAATGGGCGGGCTTTCAGGGGGCGAGCAGCTAGATCCTTGTAGTAGGGGCCACTCATCCATTCAATGAGATTTTCTACGGTCAAGCCTATGTTCGCAAGTTTCCGAGGAAGCTCGGAATGGTAGAGGAGTTCGTCGGGAATCCAATAGAGCATGTTATCGAGGTATCCTGGCTCGAGTAGCTGCATCGGCGTAGCGATGCCTGAACAAAGAAGCTGGCTCGCGCCGTGCAGTTTTGCCAAATCTGACAATAATGTTTTGCCCAGAGGAGTGCCAAACAGTTTGGCTATTTGAGGATCGTGTATGTCAAATCTTGCGAATTGTAGCACAGCTCGGTCACGGGGGTTCTCTACAAAGATCTGGAACATCTCCTCCGGGAGCGTTAGCATTTCCTCAGGAGATAGGCCGGCCTCATTCAATAAGATCTCTGCCTTGATAGGGTGTGTAAGAAGCCAATCGCGCCGCGTGCTGTGCTCTTCACTGGTCAGCTGAGCTTGCGTGAACCCCAGACACTCCAGAGCTATCCTCCCCACTCTCAGTTCGAAGTCGGATGCGGGTGTATAAGGGTTTGTAATCGATCCAATGGGGTCCATATTTTCTCCTAAAAAATCAAATTAATTAATTCCAGACTGGAATAATATGGCCCATTCAACAGCGAAATGCAACAAATAGACTAAAATAGAAAGTGGTCAGATGATGATAGCCTTTGGGCATACGTTCCTCCTGGTGTATCAAAAAATCACCATAGAGTTCGTAGTCATCTCTGACCACTTTCTATTTTAGTCT
>DAHXNQ010000083.1 GCA_027365315.1 Rhabdochlamydiaceae bacterium
ACAAGGATGGATTCATCACAGTCGAAGACGGTCCACTCTCACAGCATAAGCTTGCTCGAACGAATGAAACTTTCTTCTTAGTTTGATAACAGTTCTTATTTGTGCAACAACTCTCCCTCGGGGTGCGATTGAGGGTAGAATTTCAGTATATCGTCAAGAAGTATCAAGCTATTTCTTCATGCAATTTCCCTGGGTTGATTGCTGAATAGTTACGTTTTCTGTATAGATATCGCCCTTTCACGGCACACTATGAGGCTCGCTCATGTGCACAAGATATCTTCGCATAGCATCGCTCTTTCTTCTCTTATGCCACGTTGGCATCTGGGGCTCTGAACGAGAAGAGTACTTCTGGCCCCGAGTTTATTACACCCTATGGCCCGATTTCTGCTTCCATCATCTAGAGCAATTTCCAGATTCCTGCAGCGAGCAGAGCATCGATAAAGAGGGCAATTTTTATGTCGATTTTCTGCGACGAGGGAATGCAAACGCTTACATAGACCGAGAGCTCATCTCCCTTCTTCGTCACGATGTTTCCCTCATTCCTACAATCAATCGTACGTGCAATTTTCGTTTCTGCGAACTCTGCCATACACCGGTCGTGGGAGGAGTCTTTGAGGAGGATGACGATGAGAATGAAGAGCCTATTTATAACGTTTTTCGTAGATGTCGCTGCCTAGACTATTGGTATGACGAGGACGATTTCAGTCCTAACAAACACGACTCTGAGATTGTTGAGGAGGAATGGAATCGCTGTTCAGAATATGCCATTCCTCACGGATATTTTGATTTTCGCTCAAAACAGTTTACCCCCTTTCTGCAACAGCAGTTGCAATATCAACGGGAAAATTTGGACTGCCTCTGCTATTGGCCCTACCGCTCCAAGAGGGCATGCTCTATCAACGATTTCGCCTATGATGCTCTCTCAGCACTGGTGGAAGATTCCTATTTCCACCAACTCACCAAATCCATTCATAATAGCAAATGTTTTCCATCCATCAACAATGCTAGCCCCCATGGCGTCCTAACATCTCTGCTAAACCATGCTTTCTTCTACTCTCAGTACAGGCAGATTTTGTTACAGCTTGCCAGCTGGGGAGAGGAATATTCTAGCGACCCCGCGGAGACGATCAAGGCACTTGACTCTCTTTATGCGTTGCTCGGCCAGCTGCAGGCGCAATTTTTGCCGCTCTACGACACATGCCTGAACCAACACCCCCACCCCAAAATCTACTATGAACGGGGGATGATTCGATTCCACCAGGGAGAAACGTTCGACTCCCTGTCCGATATGCGCCAACTGATCATCTGGGCAGAGCAGCACCATCAAGAGGAGCTCCTGACTTCAGAACTCTACTATCAAGAGGGTGCGGTCTATGCCGAATTGGGTCGTTATGATCTCGCCATCGAAGCACTCAGCAAAGCCATCCACAAGGACCCTACCCATAAACAGGCCTACTTTGAACGAGCTGCCGCCTACTTTGAACTGGGAGACATCGATCGCTCCTTGGAGGATTATCTAGCTTCCGACATCCGGAGCCAAACGATCCGCCCTAATGCACCTAATGCAAAGGAGACGCTCGCTTTTTCGCAAGGGCTTATCCAAGGAATCCTTGCAGGAGGTACCGGGGCCACCGTGGAATTCATCCCCTCGCTTCTCTCCTCTTTGCAGGGACTAAGCCAGGGACTCTGGGCTCTAGCTTCCGATCCCATTGGGGTATCGACCGAGATGGTGCAGGCTACTCAAAATTGCATCGAATTTGTCAAAACAAACACCCCGAAAGAGCTCTTTACAAAGTTAGCACCCGAGCTCCAGGAAGCGATCACAAACTGGGATCACCTGAAGCACGAAGAACGCGGCCTACTCGCAGGGCAGATCATCGGAAAGTATGGGGTGGAAATTTTTGCTGCTCGTGGTCTGACAAAGGGAGTGCAAGTCTATCGCGAGTTAAAAGCTGCCAATCAGATACTCACCTACGAAGCCCTGCTTGCTAGCCAAGCGAACCGGAAGGCCATCGCCCTCGAAGCCGCTCAGCGGGCGCAAAGAAGAGCCGAAGTGCTGAAGGCGAATGTCAAAATCTGCCAAGACGCACAGGGTAAGCATATTCCAGGACATAAAAATTTTGAGCCAGCGCGCCACAGAAGCATTCTGGAACATACAGATCCGGAGCGACTCGTGCATGACTTCTGCGGCACGGGAATGAGGATTACAGGAGA
>DAHXNQ010000033.1 GCA_027365315.1 Rhabdochlamydiaceae bacterium
CAGACTAAGAAGAAAGTTTCATTCGTTCGAGCAAGCTTATGTTGCAAGAGTGGACCGTCTCCGACTGCGATGAATCCATCCTTGTCGTCCGGGTGTGCACAGCACTACCCGGCGCGACTACGGAACGCTCGCGATCTCGCAGCTTCCGCCTTCTTTAGCCTGCCTTGAGTCGCAGGCGCGTAAAAGCCAAGCGATGATGACTGGCTGCGGAGGGCATCTAGCGCCCCCGCTCCTCGGCCGGTTCGCTGACGCTTACCTGCTCCGCATTACTCGGTTCGCTACTCGCTCACCTGCTCCGCATTGCGAAGACCCACCGGGTCTTCTTCATGTCTCCGCAGCCCTCGGGAGCGGCGTTCTCGATGAGGAAGAAAATTTAGTCTAGATGGTCAATAGAGAACTGCCCTATACATGGACCGTTCTTGTATGGGATTTTCTCATGAAGCATCGGCTTTCTCTCTACACCATCTGTATGCTCTCTAGCGCTGCGACTGCCCAGCTGACTGCCGGTTCGCAGCGGGCCGGCGCGCAGCAGCCCAGACCGCTGCTGGCTCGCCAGCAGCAGCCTGACTCCTCGCAGCCGGCTGCATCCCCTCCGATGACCAAAAATTGCGATACGCACGCGAGTGCCTTTATTTCCGCCGACTATCTCCATTGGCAGATGGGGGAGAGTAATCTTCTCATTGCGGTTGAGATATCCAATCCAGTGGCTTTCGGTGGTCCATTGCCAGACTTGGTCACCGTGATCGAACAAAATCGTAGCGCTGGCTCTGGCTTTAGGATAGAGGCTGGTCACCATTTTCACTACGACCAGTGGGATCACATGTTGCAGTGGACCCACTATAATCATGGTACCAACCAATCCGTTAACACAGGTGGCAACTTAGCCACCTTAGATAAGGTCTTCCTCGCTAGCGGGGCTGTGGGTGCCGGAGAGAGCATCACTCTCTATGGCGTGCAGGCTGAGAGTTTCTGGAGTCTACATTTCAACATACTCAATTTAGAGCTTGGACGGCGCTGTCCTTTAAGCAGAAAGGTGAGCATCTATCTTCATGGAGGCTTACAGGGGGGGTGGATCAATCAGACCCAAACCATCGATTATCCTGAACTTTTTGATGAAGGCTTCGGTGGAATCATCTCGGTTGTGAGTCGAAACACCTCTAATTTTGCGCTGATCGGGCCTGTGGTGGGGCTGGATGCTCGTTGGAGTCTAGGATTAGGGCTCGCTCTCTTTAGCAACTGCTCTGTAGCACTTATGTATGGCTACAACAAAGCAGTCAGTCGGATCTCTGTCGAGTCACGTCCACTCTCTTCTCCCATTATCATTAATGACAAGCGACATAGGGGAGTTCCTGCAATGCGGATAGAGATTGGTGCTGATTGGATACGCTGCTTTCGCGGTTGGGTGCAGGCTCGTGTAGGTCTGGGGTTCGAATGCCAGTACTGGTGGAATCAATGGACCGCCACGGGATCCTCCTACGGGCTCCTTCTTGGGATCCCTATCTCCTATGGTGATCTGGGTCTGAGTGGCCTTACGGTCGAGTTTGGGATTAGCCTCTAAGGTTTTAATCGACGCGGAAGTTCTGAAACTGCCACGACTCGGAAGTGTCGATCTCTTCGGGGAAGAGCTCACCGCGTCCAGCGATGGGTGTCCAGTCGGTATACTTGCCGATCATCAATCCTAGGTAGGGCAGAGCGATCTCCATGTGCCGTTTAAAGTCCATGTCATCCGCTTCAACGATGCCGCTAGAGGGATTTTCGATTGCCCAGACCACTCCTGCGAGGACTGCAGCGGCCACCTGTAAGCTTGTCCCGTTATTGTGGGGAGCAAGCGCTCGTGCCTCCTCGGCGGAGAGACGCGAACCATACCAGTAGGCTCCTTTGGGATGTCCCATCAGTAGGACGCCCAGCTCGTCGTAGCCATGCTCGATTTCATGCATCAAGATCCGCTTATCCGGTTGCGGCTCCCAGTTGTTTCCGGCCAGTTCATGGATGGAGAGAACAGCATCGTCACAGGGGTGATAGGCGTAATGGACTGTGGGCCTGTAGAGCAGCTTGCCATTTTGGGTAAGGGTGTAATAGTCGGCGATGGCGATCGATTCGTTGTGAGTAATGAGAAAGCCGTGCTGCGGTCCGGTTGGAGTCCAGCTGCGCACACGGACAGAGGCGCCAGGCTTGGTGAGGTAGATAGCAGCATCGCAGCCAAAATCGTGGCGCCGTCCATCGAGAGGAATCTGCTTCTCGTGGGTGCCAAAGCCCAGCTCGGCCGGCTGACAGCCTTCGCCGATGAATCCATCGACTGACCAGGTGTTAACAAACTCACCAATCTTTTTTGCTCTACTCGACACTTGGGTATCGCGCTCTGCGATATGGATGGCCTTGATCCCCAGCTTCATGGCTAGAGCGGCCCAGCCCTCTCTATCGCGAGGTGTCTCGATGCTGCCGTAGAGGTCGGTGGCGATGTTCAGCAGAGCCTGTTTGGTGAATTGCGAGACAAGACCTGGGTTGGCTCC
>DAHXNQ010000104.1 GCA_027365315.1 Rhabdochlamydiaceae bacterium
CAATAGTCTAGCCATTCATGGCGATAGAAGGGGCTGCTGACTTCGCGTAGAAGAGGTGGGTGTTTGAAGTCGGCTTTGACTGTCTCACTTCCCTTCTTTTTGTGTTTTTTTGCCTTCACATGTTCTGTGCGCCTCTCATAGAGGCTGCGGAGACATGAAGAAGACCCGGTGGGTCTTCGCAATGCGAAGCAGGTGAGCGAATAGCGAACCGGTCGAGGCTAACTCTGTAACTTGATCGCGGCTTTCGATGCGGCAGAGGTTCCCTTCGCGATAGTGATACTTGATCGCGAAGCGATCCCTGGAGGTGTGCCAAGCATGTCACTTTTGTTCAACTTGATCTGGCACAAACTCAACGATAAACAGCATCGTGCAGTCAGCCGGTTCGCTCTTCGCTCACCTGCTCCGCATTGCGAAGACTCACTGAGTCTTCTTTATGCTTTCGCAGCCCACATCACTGTGGGTGAGCTGTATGCTTTGGAGTTGCTCGGTGAGGGCTCTGTGGAGCTGGGCGTTTTGGTGGCGACAGGTGAAGAGTTCGATGAAGAGGTTGCCCTCTTCTTGCATGGATTGGGTGAGGAGCTGGCGGAGTTCGGGGAGCGAATGGGGTGAGGCGTAGCGCCAGCCAAACATAGTGGCGGCGCCCTCTAGGCGCATCTCGTGCGCAGCGGCGAAGTAGGTTTCGCAGAGGGGGCGGTTGTTGCCGATGGGTAGAAGGGAAAAGATGCCTCCTCCGCCATTATTGATGGCGATGAGGAGGAGCGATGAGGGGAATTTGGCTCCGAAGGAGAGGCTGGTGAGGTCATGGAGGATGGTCTGATCGCCCAGCACTGCTACGAGGCGCTTACCAGTGGCAAGAGCTGCACCAAAGATGGAGGCGATGTTGCCATCGATGCCGGAGAGCGCCCGGTTGCCGTAGATGGGGGCGGCTCTCTCTTGGGGAAAGAGGAAGCTCTGCGCATCGCGCGCTGGCATGCTGCTACCGGTCCAAAAAGGAGTGGTGGGTGGCAAGCTGCGCGCGAGCTCGAGGAAGAGCGCCGGTTCGGTCATCTCACTCTGCTCAGCAAGCCAGGAGAAGAGGGTCTCGTGGATCTGCTGAGACGCCTCCTGTAGCTCGTCTAACCAATCGCTCTGCCTTTTTGAGGGGAGGTGGGGGAGGAGATTTTCGATCCAGGAGGCGGGCTCCATCTCCCACCGTTCGGTCACTAGATGGGCGGGATCTTCGCGGAAGGGGGAGGCGACTATCTGGAGGTATTCGGCCTCTTTTTGCTGCTGCAGCCAGGTGAGGAAGGGTCTACCGATGAAGCGGTTGCCGATCTGCAGGAGGAGGGTGGGCTTCAGCTTGGGCAGCAGCGCCTCAAAGTAGCGCAGTTCGTAAGCGGGGTCGCAGCAGCTGCGTACTCCTGAGACTGCATCGGTGAGCAGTGGCCATCCAAGAGAGCGCGCTAGGTTGGAGAGAAGTGCAGCCTCTACCTCCACTTCGGATCCCACCAGGATGAGTCCCTTTTCGTGGCGTAGGAGCTTTTCTGAGAGTCGCTCTGCTTCGGAGTGGGGAAGATGAGAGGCGGCTCTTTTCCAGAGGGTGATCGGCTGGGGAGGCTCGCGCAGCAGCTCCTGTGTAGTGAAGGGCTCGCGAAACATGCAGTTGAGCTGCACTGGTCCGCCTCCATCCCCTGTGGCGAGATGAAGAGCGTAGGCGACTGTCTGCCTCAGAAAGGCAAGGGATGTCTTTTCTGAGGCGGGGGGCAGATCTGTCTGCCAGCGTACGAAGTTGCCAAATAAATTTACCTGATCGGTGGCCTGGTTGGCGCCGCAATGGCGCAGTTCGGGCGGCCTGTCAGCAGTGAGGAGAAGGAGAGGCAGCGAATCGTGGTGCGCCTCCATGACAGCGGGCATGAGGTTGCCTACCGCTGTGCCGGAGGTAACTAGAAGTACCACCGGCCTTTTTGAGGCGCGCGCGATCCCTAGCGCAAAGAAGCCGAGCGCCCGTTCGTCAAAGTGTACAGTGATGCGTAGTAGAGGCTGTCCAGCTGCAGCTACGGCTAGTGGCAGGTTGCGCGAGCCGGGAGCGAGGCAGAGATGCTGCACTCCTTGGATTGCCAGCTCGTCAATGAGCGCTTCAGCCCAACTGTTAGAGGGTCCAGATTCCAATTTTTCTCTCCAGCTCTTCCCATTCTGCATCGGGATCGGATCCCGCTACGATGCCGACACCAGCAAATAGTTCGCCACGATTTCCCATCAATTTGAGACAGCGTAGCATCACCACAAAGCTGGCGGCATCCCGGCTCTGCCAGCCAATCACTCCGGCATAGAGCTCGCGAGAGAAGGGTTCGGTTTCGGATAGAAAGGAGAGTGCTGCATCACGTGGATGGCCCGCAACAGCAGGTGTGGGGTGCAGCGCGGCTAGCAGCATCTCATCGGTGGTGCCATCAGTGGTGTTGGCGCTGAGCTCTCCTTCTATTTTCTGCGCCAGGTGGTAAAGAGGGCCCGCTTGGCAGGCCTTGAGGGGCGAGGAGAGAAGTTCTCCTCTACAGAAAGGGGCCAGTCGCTGCCGCATCATCTGCTCGACAGGTCTCTGCTCCCTGTGCTCCTTCTCTTGCAAAAGCGATGGATCCAGAGCTGTGCCCGCTACGCACTCCACCTCGATGTGGCGCCCCTGCCGGCGGTAGAGCAGTTCGGGACTGGCGCCCATCCAGATGGCCTTTTTCTGCTTCACCATGTAGAGGTGGGTGTTTGCCGACCGGCTAGCCATGTAGTGGAAGAGCTGGAGAGGATCGGGGGCGATATCCCATTTCAGTTCGGTTTTGCGCGCCAGCACCACCTTCTCGAAGAGGCCTTGCTTGATATGCTGTAGTGCTGCGGTGACCTGTTCTCTCCAGATCGATTTTTCGGGGAGATGGCGGACAATATGAGGAGCGGTCCAGCTGTAGGGTCTAGCTACCAAAGACTCTGACCAAGGCTCGCGCCGTACTTTTTGCACACAGAAGGTGGAAGGGATCTCTTGAGAGAAGGGGCGTGCGTGAAAGAGCAGATCTCCATTCTCTTGCCCTTCCTTACCGATGACCCCCTTGCCGATGAGAAGTGTAGAGCTATCGCGCTCTTTGAAAAGAAAGTCAGCCACCTTTTTTTGCCAAATAGAGGGTGACGGCACCTAGGGCGAGAGAGTAGGAGCGGATCGAGGAGAGCCCTGCATTTTTTAGAAGCTCTTCAAAGGCGCGTCCATGGGGAAACTGTTGGATGGTGGTGGCCAGATACCAGTAGGGCTCGCGCGTTCCAGCTAGCCATCCACCTACTGGCACCAGAACATGGCGTAGGTAGAGTAGATAGGGGAGTCGTAGTAGAGGGCTTTTTGGCAGTGAGAACTCCAAAATAGCCAATTCGCCACCGGGCGTTAAGATGCGCGCTATTTCGGCAAGGGCTAGGTCGACATGGGGGACATTGCGGATACCAAACGAGATGGTGATGCAATCAAAGCTCTTCTCTTCGAAGGGGAGCTCCTCCATCGATCCGTGGACCAGCGTGGCGGCAAGCTTTTCTTTGTCGAGTCTCTTTTCGGCAAGAAGAAGCATTTCGCGAGAGGGGTCTAGCCCTACAGCAAAGGTGCCCCTCGGAAGCTGCTTCAGGCAGGCGATCAGCTGATCGCCACTGCCTGTAGCGCAGTCGAGCAGCCGCATTCTCTCTTTCTTGGCGATGCATTTTGCCAGGAACCTGCGCCACCCTATGTCGAGCCCCAAAGAGAGTAGGCGGTTGGCTAGGTCGTAGCGCTTTGCGATCCGGTCGAAGATCTTCCAGGACTCTTTTCTCATCTGTTCGATGCGCGAATCGGCCCCGTTCATGAATCAAAATCCAGTGAGAGTTCCATTTTGCCAGCAACGCCCTGTTCATCTTGATAGGGCAGCAGAGAGAAGATCAAGGTGCCGCGGAAGAAATTGTCGAAACTTTTCCAGTTCTCTTTGTCGCGACTGAAGAGCATTGTCGATCCTTGCACCTTCATGTAGAAGTCTCGGGACACTCCCTGAGAACTCAGCAGTTCACCAGAAGTGGCAAACTGGATAGGGAGCGCCTCCCCTTCCCGCACCTGTAGGATACCGCACTCCGCGCCCGAGCAGAGTGCGTTCCACACTTCGCTGGGGCAGTTAGAGAGCGCCCATTCCTGAGGCACTTCGCCTCCCCAAAGAAGGACCATTGGCAGTGAGAGAAGAAGAAGAGAGGAAAATCGCATGCAGGCTCCCCAGGTGACTGAGGAGCCATTCTCGTCATGCGTTGATTTTTTTTCTATCGCGCAGCGCGTTTGCGCTCATTCTCGGTGAGATGTTTTTTGCGTAGCCGAATCGATTTGGGCGTCACCTCAACCAGTTCGTCATCCTGCACATACTCGATAGCCTGCTCGAGAGTGAAGTGACGGGGAGGGGTGAGGATGACATTCTCGTCGGAGCCCGAGGCGCGGACGTTGGTGAGCTGTTTGGGGCGGGTAATGTTGACGCCGAGGTCGTTATCGCGGCAATGTTCACCCACGATCATACCCTCATAGACATCCTCCCCAGGTCCGCAGAAGAGCGTGCCGCGGTCCTGCAGATTGAAAGCGGCGTAGCCCGTCACCTTACCGGGTCCTGTAGAGATCATCACACCGCGGGTGCGGCCAGGAATGGCTCCCTTCATGGGGGCATAGCTATCGAAACTGGAGGTGAGGATACCCAGACCTCTTGTGACGGTGAGCAGTTCACCACGATAGCCGACAAGGCCTCGTGTGGGAACGAGGAAGCGAATGCTGCAGATGCCATGCTCGTTGGTCTCGAGGTGCTGCATCTCTCCTTTGCGGCGTGCCATCTCTTCGATTACCTGACCGGAGTACTCTTGGGGCACTTCGATGTGGGCCATCTCGAGCGGCTCATTGACGACGCCGTCGATGGTTTTGCAGATCACCTGCGGCCTCGAGAGAGAGAACTCGAAATCTTCGCGGCGCATCGCCTCGATCAGAACAGCGAGGTGCAGCTCGCCCCTGCCGCAGACGCGGATGGCATCTTCACGCCCTTCGATCTCTTCGATACGCAAAGAGATGTTCGATCGCTTCTCGTGCATCAGACGGTCGCGAATCTTGTTCATGGTGACATGCTTGCCCTCTTTACCTACAAAGGGGGCATTGTTCACCGAGATCTCGATTGAGAGGGTGGGTTCGGCGAGGTGAATAGGGGGCAGCTGCACCACCTTATCATTGGCACAGAGGGTGTCGCCAATCTGGATTTCGGGAATGCCCGAGAGGATGGCAATGTCTCCAGCTCCAGCCTCTTCCACTTCGACGCGCTTAAGGCCGTGATACCCTTCGATGCGGGTGATCTTATGCTGGTCGGGATGTCCTGTCACATCGACGCGGGTGATGGTCTGCCCGCGCCTCACCGTGCCTTCTAGAATTCTTCCGCAGGCCTGGCGCCCTACAAAATCGTCGTAAGAGAGGGTCACCGCCTGCATCAGGAAGGGTAGAGAGGGATCGCCGGAGGGAGGGGGTACCTTTTCGAGAATCATCTCAAAGAGAGGGCGCATATCGACGCGAGGGTCGTTTAGCTCGCGGCAGGCAAAGCCGCCCAGGCCTGAGGCGTAGCAGACGGGGAAGTCCAGCTGCGCGTCGTTGGCACCTAGCTCGACAAAGAGGTCGAAGGTGAGGTTGAGGGCATGGTCGGGGTTGGCGTGGGGGCGGTCGATCTTGTTGAGCACCACGATAGGGCGGATGCCCATTTTGAGCGCCTGAGAGAGCACAAAGCGGGTCTGAGGCATAGGCCCCTCTTGCGCATCCACCAGTAGCAGTACGCAGTTGACCATCCCCAGTACGCGTTCGACCTCGCCCGAGAAGTCGGCGTGGCCCGGGGTGTCGATGATGTTGACCTTGTAGTCTCCAAAGAAAAGACTAGTATGTTTAGCGAAGATGGTGATGCCCCGCTCGCGCTCTTGGTCGTAGCTGTCCATCACCCTTTCAGGAATTTTTTCGTTGTCTCTGAAGATATTGGACTGCTTCAGCAGGCTGTCGAGTAGGGTTGTTTTGCCGTGGTCAATGTGGGCAATGATGGCAACGTTGCGAATTTTTTTTGTAGAGATCATCTTTAGACTGGGTAAGGACAAATAGGCACTCTAGCAGAACCTTGCATTCTTCCCAAGAGAGGGCTATGCTGAGTGCGTCCTAAGGAGGCGCGGTATGGAAACACCAACCGATCAGGAAGAGGGGTTCCACCCCGATTCTGCTGCGGAAGGCTCTCCTCCTACCGAGTCGGCCACCAGTCAGTTAGACGATCTTCTTGCCAAAAAGCTAGAGATGGCCTTCCACAAGCAGACCTCTCAGGTGATTCTGCACGATGTGGCCAAGATCGCAAGCGAACACTCTCCCATCGATCTTGCTTACGCCGCTTTCCGCCTTCCCCCCAATGTCAGACATGTGCTCTACGATAATCTTGGCTCGATCGAGGCTAAAATCCAATTTATAATTAATACAGATGGCGGCAGTCGCGCTGCCATCTTCCGTAGTCTCACCGATCTAGAGGGGAGGGGGTTGATCGAGGCGATGCCGCCCAATGAGGCGGTCCATGTACTGGAGGATCTCTCCGAAAGGCGGGTGCGCCGCATCCTTGAGCTGCTCGATCCAGAAAAGGCGCGCAAAATTCGTGAGATCAAGAAGCATCAGCGCAACACGGCAGGCCGCCTGATGACGAGCGAATTCTTCTCCTTTAAGATGGAGTTGTCGATCGGCGAAGCGGCCGCCTTCATCCGCGACCATCCGGGAATCGATCTCACCCGCAGGGTCTTTGTTCTAGGAGAAAATGATGAGCTTTTGGGCTATGTGCCGGCCCGAAATCTGATTGTCAATCAGCGCGATCTGCCGCTGAAGCAGGTAATGAAGCCGGTGTTGCATAAGGTGCGGGTTGAGGCGCCTCGCGAGGAGGTGGTCGACCTGGTCGAGAGGTACAAGATTCCCGCTCTACCTGTCGTCGACGAAGAGGATCTGCTGCTGGGTGTAGTCACCTATGAAGATGTAGTGGAGGCGATGGAGGATATCGCCGACGAGACCATCGCCACCATCGCTGGTACCACCGAGAAGGTGAGCGAACACGAGCCTTTAGCGCGCCGTTTCTGTTCGCGTGCTCCCTGGCTAGTGGTGACGCTCTGCGCCGGTCTCATCAACATGGGAGTGATCTCCAGCTTTCAAAGCTTTGAAGGAGGGGTGCTCACCTTTGCCCTCTTCTTCGTGCCCTTAATCACCGGTATGTCGGGCAATATCGGTATCCAGTGTAGTACCGTTTTGGTGCGCAGTATGGCTACCGGAGCCATCACGGTGGGCAGTCGGCGCGAGGCTGCCATGCAGGAGGTGACCATCGGTCTGATGAACGCCTTCTTCTTCGGCGTCATCTGTTCTATAGCTGTGGTGGCCCTCAGTTTTTTGGGCTTTACGGCGGCAGCCATCTCTCCTTGGGTGGTTGGCTGCATCACCGGAGCGGGGGTGCTGGGAGCCTGCCTTACTGGGGCTCTCATCGGCACCTTCACCCCTCTGCTCTTTATGCGTGTGGGGGTCGATCCCGCCATTGCCTCGGGTCCTATCGTCACCGCCGTCAATGATATCCTCTCGATGACCATATTCTTTCTGATCGCTATCCTGCTCAGTGGAATTCTGTAACTTACTTAATGCGAGGTTGTTACAAAATAATACTATTTTACAAATATTAGTGATATAATATCGTATAATTTAATTTTTAGTCTTGGTTATGGCAGAAGCAGCATCATTGGCAACCGCCCCCTCTCTTATAGATCGCTCTTTTCTCGATCGTTGTAGTATCGATTTAGCTACAACCATGCAAGGCGATGAACTGACCCCGAAGGTACTCAGGGTGGCTCTGCTGGCCTTGGCGCTACTAACCATTGTTCTAGCACCTCTTGCTCTAGTGATCATTTACAAATCGTTGGCTGCTCGTGTGACGCCTATTGCTGAGCCTGTCGCGGAGGATAGCCCTCAGAAGAAGGGTCCTGCTGAAGCAGCGGAGATGTCGACTGTGAAGCCAGTTGCAGAACCAGCTGTGAAACCAGCTGTGAAACCAGCTGTGGTGTCGGTACCGGCTGCCGTACCCCTAAAAAATTTTGGGGCCATCGACAACATATGTTGGGCAAATGCTGCCTTCCAGATGATTGTTGCCAGCCCTCGACTCATTGCTTTGATCGAAAAGAGATTGAGAGTAAACGGGAAGGAGGCTGCCTTCCACAAGGCTCTTCAGGCGTATCGAGCAGGTCAACGCGGTGTATCTGCAGGAACGCTTGATTTAGGCGCTAATGATGGATTACTACGGGCCTATATGGATCCGCAGATGAACACAGCTGCGCTAACGGGTAAAGGTGGATCGCCGCAGGCTCTCTACCAAATTCTGCTTGCGGGAGGAAATAAATATTTTGCACGCGATGCAGATGAATATGTAACTTCTCCAGCCCAGATGGGCAGATATTATCGCCAGGTTAGAGCATGGGTCGATCGGCTGCAGCCGATTGTGATGTCTGACGGTCTTGCTTCCGAGGTGTGGAAAGATGGGTTAACTGATCAAGAAAGAAAGCCTTCACAAGATCCTGAGACAGAGCTTAGAGGGTGTGGTGACTGGTATCAGCCCGAGGTGATTTTGGGTAGATGTCTCACTCCTTCAGAAGAAATTATAGAAGATTTTCACGCGCCTGGTCAGAAAGCTACGAGGTACAAATTGGTGAGTGTGATTTGCACTAATTTAGTCTGGATTGGGGGTGGAATGGGTCATTTTTGGGCCGTTGTTCGATCCGAAGATTCCGATGGAACAGTTCGCTACACAAAGTGCAATGATAGTCAGATCACAAACCTGACTCAGGGCCAGTTTCAGCAGGAGATAAAAAAATACGGTAGCGTAGCCTGCTATGAAAGGGTTGACTAGCCCGCCACCACTCTCAATACCACCCATAAAAAATGCGTAGCAGATTCAGCTTCAATAGCAGTGTGATTGGGGGGTGACTTCTGCTATACTCCCTGATAGACTGCCGAAGTGATGGGGAGTCGAGAAACCAGATCGCCGTTACGGCATATTCGTTCGGTGCTACCGAAGCTGCTTTCTGAGATCGCAGGGTCGGTAGAGGAAGGGGGCGAAGCGGTGCTGGCGATATGGCCAGAGCTGGTGGGGCCTAAGATTGCTCCGATGACGCAAGCTGTCTCGTTTTCGGACGGGATTTTGACCGTGAAGGTGCGCAATTCTAGCCTCTATAGTCTGCTCGAAGTGCACGAGAAAAAGAAGCTCCTTCAGGCACTGCGCCAGCGACTACCCACGTTGAAGATTTATAACATTGTGTTCCGGGTGGGATGATTCGGAACCGAAGATCCGTTGGACTATGACAACCATGACTCAAGATCCAAAAGAGTACAACGCCAGTTCCATCACGGTGCTGGAGGGGCTCCAGGCTGTTCGGGAGCGCCCCGGGATGTACATCGGCGATACACATGAAGGTGGTCTGCATCAGCTTGTGTACGAAGTGGTGGACAACTGCATCGACGAAGCGATGGCTGGCTTCTGCACCCAGATCGATATCACCATTCAGAAAGATGGCAGCATCACTGTAGAGGATAATGGTCGCGGGATACCCATCGGTAAGCATGAAAAGGAGTCGCAGAAGCAGGGACGAGACGTCTCGGCGCTCGAGGTGGTGCTAACCATCCTGCATGCAGGGGGTAAGTTCGATAAGAACACCTACAAAGTCTCGGGTGGTCTGCATGGTGTGGGGGTCTCTTGCGTCAATGCTCTCTCCAGGAAGCTGGTGGTCGAGGTGTGGCAAGGGGGCAAAACCTACGAGATGGAATTTGCTAGAGGTCGTCCTGTTGGCGCTCTGAACACTCTAGGAAGCACCAGTAAGCGTGGTACGCGGGTCACCTTCTATCCAGACGAGACCATTTTCAGTGTGGTAGAGTTTGATTACCACATCCTCCTGAAGCGATTTCGCGAGCTGGCTTTCCTCAATCCCACCATCACGATCCGTTTTCAGGACGAGCGTTCCACCGAGCATGAGCCGGTGCAGTTTGCCTTCCGAGGAGGTCTCTCCTCTTTTGTGAAGTTTTTGAACGAGAACAAAGAGGTGATGTTCCCCGAACCCGCCTACATCCGCGGCTCGAAAGAGGGTGCGGATGGAGTGGTGGAGTTTGAGGCGGCGCTGCAGTGGAACGACACCTATACCGAAACCTTCTTCTCCTACGTCAATAACATCGCCACCCGTCAGGGGGGTACTCATGTCAGCGGCTTCAACACAGCCCTCACCCGCGTGCTCAACCAGTATGCCAAGAACAACCAGCTGGTGAAGAACGACAAGCTGACTGTGACGGGCGAAGATATGCGCGAAGGTCTAACAGTTGTCCTTTCGGTCAAAGTGCCCAATCCACAGTTTGAGGGGCAGACCAAGCAGAAACTGGGCAACAACGAGGTGGGATCGATTGCACAGCAGATCACAGGTGATCTGTTCAACACCTATCTCGAAGAGAACCCAGCGATTGCCCGCCTGATCATCGAAAAGGCAACAGTGGCAGCGCAGGCACGCGAAGCGGCGCGCAAGGCGCGCGAGCTGACCCGCAAGACGGCGCTCGATTCGGCCAGGCTGCCGGGCAAGCTGACCGACTGTCAGGAGAAGGATCCCTCTCTCTGCGAGATCTACATCGTTGAGGGTGACTCTGCGGGAGGATCGGCCAAGTCGGGCCGCGACCGCCGCTTCCAGGCGATTTTGCCCATCCGCGGTAAGATTCTGAACGTCGAGAAAGCGCGCATCGAGAAGATTCTGCAGAACCAGGAGGTGGGCAACATGGTGGCCGCCTTCGGTTGTGGGATTGGGCTAGAGAATTTCAATGTCGAGAAGCTGCGCTACCACAAAGTGATCATCATGACCGATGCCGACGTGGATGGTTCTCACATCAGAACCCTGCTGCTCACCTTCTTCTATCGCCACATGCCCGCTCTCATCGAGAATGGCTTCATCTACATCGCTCAGCCACCTCTCTACCGGGTGACTCGCAAGAAGGTCAGCCGCTACATCCACTCCGAGAAGGAGATGGATGAGTATCTGCTGAAGCTAGGAATGAGCGATCTGAAGGTGCGTCTGGCTGGCCATGCCGACTCTCTCGAGCCGGAAAAGCTGGAGCCGCTGCTGCGCCTCATCCAGCAGATCGAGTCTCTGATTCTTTCACTAGAGCGCAAGGGGCTTCCTTTCCGCGAGTTCTTAGCGCTGAAGAGCCCCACAGGGGAGACGCCTCGCTACCAGGTGAAACTGGCCTCCGGAGAGCGCTATCTCTACTCTGCAGAGGAGTATGCTGCTATCAAGCAGGAGGATGAAGAGCATCAGAGGGCAGTCTATGATCAGACTTTGGCCACCATCTCCGAAGAGGAGCGCGCCAAAGAGGGCGTCCCCGAATTTAGGGCGCGGCCACTTCCTTGCATCGAGCTGTGCGACCCCGCCTTCTTGCATGCAGTGCGCGAGGGGCTGTCGGTCTACGGTCTGTCGGTTGACCAGTATGCACTGGCAGAGGGCAAGATTCTCGATATCCTCGAAGAGGATGGCTCGGAGACTCCGCTCTACACCTTGAAAGAGGTGATTGAGCACTTAAGGGCCAACGGTCGCAAGGGAATCGTGGTACAGCGCTACAAGGGTCTTGGCGAGATGAACGCCGACCAACTGTGGGAGACCACTATGGATCCGACAGTGCGCACCCTCATCCGGGTCACCATGCACGATGCATTGGCGGCTGAGCAGACTTTTACCATGTTGATGGGCGAGAGAGTACCTCCTCGCCGCGCCTTCATCGAGCAGCATGCTCTTTCCGTGAGAAACCTCGATATTTAGTAGCTGAGTATGTCCTACACAAAAGACGAAAAAGTTGTTCCGAGAGATATCGAGGAAGAGGTCAAGGAGAGTTATCTCCGCTACTCGATGTCAGTGATCATTTCGCGCGCTCTTCCCGACGTGCGCGACGGCTTGAAGCCCTCGCAGCGGCGCATTCTCTATGCGATGCGGCTATTGGGCCTAACGCCAGGAGCCAAGCATCGTAAGTGCGCCAAAATTTCGGGTGACACCTCGGGTGACTTCCACCCCCACGGCGAGACTGTGATCTATCCCACACTGGTGCGGATGGCGCAGCACTGGGCGATGCGCCACACCCTCATCGATGGGCAAGGAAACTTTGGATCGGTGGATGGCGACCCTCCAGCGGCGATGCGATATACCGAAGCGAGGCTAACCCACGCTGCTATCGGGCTGATGGATGATCTCGAGAAGGACACCGTAGAGATGGTGCCCAACTACGACGACACCAAGACAGAGCCGACGGTCTTTCCTGCGCGCTTTCCCAATCTTTTGGCCAACGGCTCCTCAGGGATTGCCGTCGGTATGGCCACCAATATTCCGCCCCACAACCTGGGCGAGCTGATTCAGGCCACTCTTCTCATTCTCGAGGATCCGGCCACCAGCATCGACCAGATTCTAGAGGTGATGCCTGCTCCCGACTTTCCTACAGGGGGTGTGATCTGCGGCCAGCGCGGTGCACGTGAAGCCTACCAAACTGGCAGGGGAAAGCTGCTCCTGCGCGCTGTCATCCGCACCGAGGAGATGTCTCCAGGATCGGATCGTCAGCGACTGGTGGTGGATGAGATCCCCTACAACGTCAGCAAGGCGGCTCTGATCCAGAAAGTGGCCGAGCTGGTGCATGAGAAGACCATGACCGGCATCTCTGACATCCGCGACGAGTCGGACAAGGATGGCATGAGGATCGTTCTCGAGCTGAAGAGGGGAGAGATTCCTGATGTGGTGATCAACCAGCTCTTTAGATTCACCGACATGCAGGTGACCTTCGGCTGCAACATGCTGGCCCTCGACAAGGGGCTACCGCGCATCATGAACATCAAGCAGATGATCAGCGCCTGGATCGAGCATAGAATTGATGTGATCCGCCGCCGTACCCGCTGGGAGCTGGCCAAAGCCGAGGCGCGCGCTCATATTCTAGAGGGCTATCTCAAGGCTCTGGATCACCTGGATGCTGTGGTCAAGCTGATTCGTTCGAGCCAGAGCCGCGATGTGGCGAAGCTGGCTCTCATCTCGACCTACGAGATGACCGAGAGACAGGCTAACGCTGTACTGGACCTGAGACTCTACCAACTGACTGGCTTTGAGCGCGAGAAGCTGGAAGAGGAGTACAAAGAGCTGATCGAGAAGATCACCCACTACCGCGCCGTGCTGGCTAGCGAGGCGATGGTGCGTGGCATCATCCGCGATGAGCTGAACGATCTGAAGAAACATCACCTCTCCGACCGTCGCACCAAGATTGTGGCTGCCGAAGGTGAGTTCCAGATCGAGGATCTAATCCCCGATGAGCCGGTCATCATCACCATCTCCGAAGATGACTACATCAAGAGAATGCCCACCGACACCTTCCGCGAGCAGCGGCGTGGCGGTCAGGGTGTTGCCGGCATGGAGCTGAAGAAAGAGGGGGATACCCTTAAAGATATCTATGTCGCCTCCACTCATGACTATCTACTGATCTTCACCAGCTTAGGGCGCTGCTACTGGCTGAAGGTGTGGCAGATCCCCGAAGCGGGTCGCCGCTCTAAGGGCAAGCCGCTTGTGAATCTGCTAGAAGATCTCGGCAAAGAAGAGAAGATCGCCGCCGTACTGCGCGTGCGCGACTTCACCGAAGAGGAGGCGATTCTGTTGGCCACCCGCAAAGGGGTGGTGAAGAAGACGCTTCTCGAAGCGTTCAGCAATCCTCGCAAGAAGGGGGTCTTTGCCATCGACATCGATCCCGATGACGAGGTGATTGCCGCCCGCATCGTGCGTGCAGGCAACGAGGTGATGCTCTTTACGCGGCAGGGTATGGCCGTGCGCTTTAGCGAAAACGATGTGCGCGCCATGGGCCGTATGGCAAGAGGAGTGCGCGGAGCGACGCTGAAAGAGGAGCGCGACGCTGTCGTCTCCTGCGAGGTGGTGAAAGGGCATGAGACTGTGCTGATTGTCTGCGCCAACGGCTTTGGTAAGCGCTCCAAGGTAGAAGAGTTCCGCAAAACGCGCCGCGGTGGTCAGGGCGTCATCTCCATCATCACCAGCAAGCGCAACGGCCTTGTGGTGGCAGCTCTTTCGGTGGCTGATGAAGATGGCGTGGTGATGATGTCAGAACATGGGCAGACTGTACGCATCTCGATGAAAGATGTACGGGTGATGGGTCGCTCCACTCAGGGGGTCAAACTGGTCAACCTGAAGGGAGACGATGATCTCATCGGTGCTCAGCGCCTCGAATGTCTACAGAGCGAGAAGACCGACAGACCACCCGAGGGTGAAGAGTAGGAGAATCGAGGAGTGAAGCGTCAACCGGGCTCTCTCTTTGTCACCGTGGAAGGGGGAGAGGGTGCCGGTAAAAGCACCCTTCTAGCTGGACTTCGCAATAGTTTGGGGGCGCTTGGCATCTCGATCCTCTGCACCAGAGAGCCTGGTGGGACCGAGCTTGCTGAGAAGATTCGCAAGTTACTGCTCTCGCCCGAGTCGAATCCATCACCACGCGCCGAGCTGCTACTCTTTTTGGCCGCTCGTGCCGAGCATGTGGAGAAGCTAGTGCTTCCCGCTCTAACCGAAGGCAAGGTGGTGCTGTGCGACCGCTTCCACGACTCCTCGATTGCCTACCAAGGGGTAGCGCGCGGCCTGGGCGCCACTAAAGTAGAAGAGCTGTGCGATTTTGCCAGCAGCTCTTTGTGGCCCGATCTCACCCTCTATCTCGACCTCGATCCCGAAGAGGGGATGAAGCGCGCCTCCTCCCGCGCCGAGCTCGATCGCATGGAGCGCGAAAGGGCTGGATTCAGGCAGCTGGTGCGCCGTGGCTTTCTCGCTATCCAGGAGAGGCAGCCCCACCGCTTCCACGCTCTCGATGCTAGACTCCCTCCCGATCAGCTGCTCGAACAGGCGCTTGCGATGCTGCGTCCTCTCCTGCCTCCTCTACCATCTAAGGGAACAACCTAAGATGTCGATTCCTCCAGCCATGCTTTTTACTGGAGTCGCTCAGGAGCAGCTGCTCGAAGAGGCGAAGCGCTACGCCACTACTCTGGTAGAGGATGCTAGGTTTGATCTACTGCTTCTGCTGCCCGAAGGGAAGAGCGGACATCTGGCTGCCTCGGTGCGCAGCTTCGTAGCCCAGGCGCTCATCCCTCCCCATCTGGGAGCGCGCAAGGTGTTGCTGATCTCTCAGGCGGAGAGGATGCTGCCAGAAGCGGCGCACGCCCTCCTCAAAGTGCTGGAAGAGCCTCCTGCCCACGCCCACTTCTGTCTCACCGCCGAAGAGGCTGCAGCTCTTCTGCCAACACTGCTATCGCGCTGCAGGATCAGGCGTCTAGCGCCACTCCAGCTAGATTCTGTGCCGCTAGCAGCTGCTCCAGCCGCTCTGCGCGAACTTTTTCTTGCGCTACCACTGCCTTTTTCCGAGCTGATGAGCCGTCTGCATCGCCTCGAGGATCTACTCGAAGAGAACGAAGAGGATCCCCTCAAGGTGCACGAGCCGCTCTTTGCCGAGGTGGGGCTCTGGCTGCGCAAAGAGGGCGCCCTCGATCTCTTTCCCGACCTCCAGCACAAAGCAGAGAAGGCGCTTTCACTGCATATCCGTCCACGCGCCGTCTGGCAGCATCTACTTCTCTCTCTCCAGAAGCTGAAAGCTTAATCGATTCTGCCTCAGTTAGGTTATGAGTGAATGTTTTCTCTAAAATCCAATTGGGTATACTGCAGCCGGTTTTTATTCACCTGGAGGGTGTGATGTATCAGATTGTTTTATTGGCTCTTTGTGGCGCTTCTTTAGTGGCTGGTGAGCAGGTGAAAGAGCAGGGAAGCGTTGCTGCCCTAGTGCGAGAGGAGGTGGTCTCGATCGAGTCGGAGGCGATTCTCGCGCAAGATCTGCTGGTCCAAGACTTGACCGAAGAGGAGAGCTTCGTCGACGAAGAGATCGACGCTATCGATTAGAGAATAGTGCTTCTGGCTGCTTCCTGAGGCTGTTTTTCCTTTCTTTAAAATATCCTTGTCCCATACTTTGCTAGTGCGCGGAAAATCCGCAAACAATCCTTAACTAAGGAGAAACAGAGTATGGCAGCAAAAGTAGAAGCCTCAACAGCTCAGCCACCTGCAGTAAAAGTAGAAGCCCCCATCCAGACCAAGGCCACTCCTTCAGGAACCGGAGGAACTCCTTCCAGTGTGACATCCGGACAGACTACGCCTGCTGCATCGCAGAGCACGATTTCCAAGATTATTGCCAAGATTGTTTCTCTCTTCGAGAAGATTCCTGGTCTTGGAAAACTGATTTTCGAACCCTTCTTCAAGTGGATCAACCTGCATTCTACCGAGGTGGCTGCAGTAGAAGCTGCTATAGCCAAGGGCGAAGGTACGGTCATCAAGGATGGAACTGCAGCTGCAGAAGCTGCTGTAGGCGCGGTAGTGAATGGAGTCATCACTGCAGTAGTACCGGGACCGGTGGGTACCGAGATTGCTGATGTCACGGTTTCGAAGTTAGACGAGGCGATCTTGGTCATAGATAAATCTCTAGAAACTCTGGCACCCGAGATGACGGATAAGATGATAGAGCTGATGACCAAGATCATGGAAAAAACTGCAGGAGCTTCTACCACACCAGCCAGTACACCATCTGCAGCGGTCACTCCACCAGCAGTTGGTGAATCCACCGCTGCAGCGGCTGTAACATCCGATAAGAAGCCCATCTCACAAAATTCTAACCTTGTCACAAGATTTGAAACAGCGCTTAAGGAGGTCTTGAAACATCATCCACATCTAACCTCTCATCACAGCAAAAAGGCAGATGGTGGGACTGCTAAGTCTTCTGAGGACAAGAAGCATAACGAGAAAAGGAACTAACAAGCTGCTGCTGGCGTTGGCGGGACAGTTCCCGCCTAGGCGCAACCAAAAAACAGGAATATCTAGACCGCTCGCACAAGAGGCGAGCGGTCTTTTTGTTTCGGCCTTCTCAAGCCAGTTTGCCCGACCAGCGCAGCTTCACCCGTAGGGTAGAGAAGTAATCCTGCCGGTGGAGGTTCACCAGGCGGAACTGCTTGGGGCTGCGGCGAATGAGAAGCGATTCGCCAGTTTTCAGCCTATGCGAGACGAGGCCATCGCCGCGCACTTCGACAGGATCGTAGTCGCTGAGATACTCTACCCGGATCTCCTGGTCGATGCGGAGGACAATGGGGCGGTTGGAGATGGTGTGGGGACTGATGGGTGTGATCACCACCGCCTCTAGAGCTGGATTGAGGATGGGTCCGCCGGCGGCAAGCGAGTAGGCTGTCGAGCCGTTGGGGGTGGCGAAGATGATTCCATCAGCTTCGAAGGTATTGAGATAGGTGCCATCTAGATGGATCGACAGCTCCACAAGGCTGGGATTGATCGAGCGGTGGATGACGATGTCATTCACGGCAAAGAAGAGCTCTCCATTTGCCAGTTCGCCCTCTAAAACCACTCTCTCTTCGATCTGGTAGGCTCCTGAAAGCAGCTCCTCTAAGCTGGGATAGATCTCGGGTATCGGTACATCGGCCATGAAGCCGAGATGTCCCAGGTTGATGCCCAGAATGGGCGCTTCGAGGTGGGGGTAGTTATGCACCAGACGCAAGATGGTGCCATCGCCTCCCATCGAGATCAGAAACTGGATGCTCTGTGGATCGAATTCGGAGAGGGGTCTAGCACCGACTTCGGCTGCCTGCTCATCTTCGCAGACAACGGTGACGCCGCGCGAGGAGAGAAACTTGCAGATTTCGATCGAGAGCTCTCTCGAGGAGGGCTTGCTGGTGTTGGGAAAGAGGGCGATGATCATGTGGCAGATCCGTTTGTAGAGGTCGAGAAGAGCTCGGTGACAGGCTTGCCATCTTGAAGCAGAAGCTCGCCATTCTCCTTCTTCAGCAGTTTCTCAATTTTTCCTTCCGCCTCAGTCAGCTTCTGATTGCAAAGCGAGATCAGCTGTTCCGCCTCGGCGTAGAGAGAGATGGAGTCGTCCAGCGCCAGAGAGGAGCCGTTCATCTTGGCTAGAATCTGTTCGAGGCGACTGTAGGCCTCTTCGAAGGAGGGCGTAGACATAAGGACCTAGTGAAGTAGTTTTACGACTTTGGCAAGCGCTTCGCCATCGGAAAGAGAGAGGGAGATGTGGCTCCCTTCCGTCAGCTGCTTCGTGGAAAAGATAACAGAATCTTTGTTTTCGCTGAAGAGGATGCAGTAGCCTTTAGCGAGAAGATTTTTAGGATTGATACTATGAAGAAATAGGGCCATCTGAGCCAGCTTTTCTCTTTTATGGGCAATCATCGCCTCAGGTCTTTGGGACCTTAGCTCTCGCATCTTGGTAGCCAGAAGAAGCCGCTTTCGTTCTAGGGGAGCGCGCACCTCTCTCTCTAGGTTCATTTCGATCAGATCCACCTTCTGAGAATAGCGGTGCAGCAAGGAGAGGGGATCTTTGATGGTGGGGTGCTGCGCGATCGATTTGAGAAGAGCTCTTCTTTCGCGGACGCTGCTGGTGAGGGAGTTTACGAGGCTCTGCCGCTTCTCAGCCAGTTTGCGCAGCAGAGCAGCCTTCTCTGGCAGCACCATCTCTGCCGCGGCAGAGGGGGTGGGGGCGCGCAAGTCGGCTACATAGTCAGCGATCGAGTGGTCGGTTTCGTGACCCACCGCAGCAATAACAGGAATCTTCGATTCCACAATTGCCCGGGCCACCATCTCTTCGTTGAAGGCCCAGAGATCCTCGAGACTGCCCCCTCCGCGTCCCACAATCAGCACATCGACCAGCTGATATTGGTTCATCTGGGCGATCGCCTGGGCAATCTCCTCTTTAGCCCCTTCGCCCTGCACCCGCACCGGGCTGAGGATCAGATGAAAGCCAGGAAAGCGGCGGGAGAGTACGTGCAAAATATCTTGAAGCACCGCCCCCGTGGGACTGGTGATCACCCCAATTTTTTTGGGGAGAAAGGGGAGGGGGCGACGTCTTTTGGGGTCGAACCAGCCGCGTCTGGCAATCTCCAGCTTCAGCTGGTGCAACTTGAGAAGTAGGTCGCCTACCCCCTGGTAGGAGAGCTCGCGCACCACCATCTGGTAGCTGCCCCGCGGGATGTAAAGAGAAATTTCTCCCTTGGCCACCACCTGGTCGCCAGGCTTGGGGGGTCTAGCCAGTAGCCGCGCACTACCGCGAAACAGCACCGCCTGCAGCTGCGCTGTCTCATCCTTCAGGGTAAAGTAGAGATGCCCAGAGGACTGCTCCTTCAAGTTGCTGATCTCCCCCTTCACCGTTACAGCGGCAAAGCGTGGTTCAATTATTTTTTTTATCTCTTCTGTCAGCTGAGAGACGGTGAGTGCTTCGGGCGATTCCATTCTACTGTCCATCTATCCGAAAAGTTGGTAGCATACTTTCCAGATTCAAGGGAACCTCCATCATGCCTCTTTTGATCGCTAACTGGAAGATGCATAAGACCGTGGCCGAGGCGCGTGACTACTTTCGCGCACTCGATGGCCTGCTTTCAGAGAAGAGTCGCGCTTCGATGCTCTTTGCGCTACCCTATACAGCCATTTGGCCAATGGCGCAGGATTCTATCGCCTCCCGTTTTCAGCTGGGAGCCCAGAATCTTCACGAAATGAACAGCGGTGCCTTCACAGGCGAGATCTCTGCCCCCATGCTGAAGGAGGCGGGAGCCAGCTTTGTTCTGGTGGGCCACTCCGAGCGCAGACAGCTGTTCCATGAGTCAGATGAGACGATAGCATCCAAGCTACATGCAGCTCTTGCTTCTGGTCTGAAGGCGCTCCTCTGCGTGGGTGAGACTGCTAAAGAGCGAGAAGAAGGGCGTACTGAAGCCGCTTTAGAGCGACAGCTAGCGGTGGCTGGCGCTCTTCCTCCGGAGCTTCGCTCCGGATTGATGCTTGCTTACGAGCCGGTCTGGGCCATTGGTGCAGCAACAGCCCTTGCCGCAGATGAAGCGGGTAAAGCGCATCAAATTCTACGCAGGCTGCTCTCCTCGATGTGGCAGCAGCCGGCTAAACTTCCTATTATCTACGGTGGGGCAGTGGGTCCCGCCTCTATTTCCGAGCTGCTGGCTCATCCAGATATCTGCGGAGTGCTGGTGGGACGAGCCTCTCTCGATCCACGCACCTTCGCCGAACTGGCTAGTTTAGGGATCCGATCATGACCATCCTCTTCTTTATCTCTCTCTCCCTCTTTATTCTCCTCAGTGCCCTGCTCTGTCTGGTGGTGCTGGTGCAGGAGAGCAAAAGCTTAGGTCTTGGCGCCTCCTTTGGTGGCGATCCTGGCGAGTCGCTCTTTGGTACCTCCACAGCACAGGTGCTGAAGAAGCTGACCGCTTATCTGGCCTTCTTCTTTGCCCTCTCCTCGGTGATTCTCTCTCTCTGGTCTTCAGCCATCGAAAGAAGCCACCAGGCTAAGCAGAATGCAGCCGAGCAGAGTCTGTTTCCCGCTGCCAGTCCATCTGCAAGTCCAGCGGCCGGTCCAGCGGCCGGTCAGGAGTGGCAGCAGAATTCATGAAACGCCCTCTCGTCTACTATGGCAATCCCCTATTGCGAGCCCGCTCGCAGCCGGTCGAGACGATTGATGATGAGCTGCGCGCTCTTGTAGCCGACATGATCGAAACGCTGGATGGGCTGCGGGGCGCTGGACTGGCCGCTGTGCAGATTGGCGTCTTGCGCCGCATCTTCATCATTCGTCCCTATGTACAGCAGCCGAGCGGCAGATATGTGCCCGGTCCCGTCGAGGTCTACATCAATCCCGTTCTCTCCGATCCTAGTAGCGAAGAGGAGACTGCAGAAGAGGGATGTCTCTCCATTCCTGGTCTTCACGCGGAGGTGACAAGGCCTCTTGGCATCACCATTGAAGCGCTCGATCTAGATGGCAAGAAGATCCATAAGAAGATTTGGGGCTATACCACAAGAATGCTGATGCATGAGAATGACCACCTCAATGGGGTGCTCTATATCGACCGCTTGACTCCACCTCAGAGACAGTGGATTAAGCCTCAGCTGAAAAAGATAGAGAAGCGTTTCTCCTAGACGGCTAGACTACTCTCTCTCGCCATGCAGAGATTTCGTCTTACCATTTTTCTTTCATTCATTCTCTCAGGCCAAGCACTAGCGCTGCCATCGCTTGTGCACGAGGAGGTGCAGGTCTATCTAGAGCACCCCGTTTGGGAGGGGGGTGCGCTGGTCACCACCGAAGGGGGGGTGGTGCGCGGCGAGGGAATCCGTATTCAGGCAAGACAGATCCGCTACATCGAGCGCAAGGAGGATGGCAAATCGATTCAGATTATCGAGGCAGAGGGAGATCTTCTGGTGCAGTATGGAGGACGCTTTCTGGTGGCCGACCGCATCTGCTACAACCTCACGCAAAGAAGCGGCGAGCTGTTTGGCGCTAGAGCGGCCATCGGCCTCTGGTTTGTGATGGGGGAGCATCTGCAACTACTGCCCGATGGCTCCATCATCGTAGAGAATGCGCGCGTCACCACCTCCGAAAGCAGCAACCTCTCCTGGGCGATCAAAGCTCGCCATGCGGCGATCACTCACGACGAATTGATGACAGCGCGCGAGGTGCAGTTTGAATTCCTCCATCTGCCTCTTGTCTGGTTTCCCCGCTATTACGCCGATCTGCGTGCCCTCAAGGACGCCCCCATCAGATACAGCCTACTCTGGGATAAGAAGCTGGGGCCAAGGGCGGAGATGCGCTACCGTATTTATTCGTGGCGCGATCTCGACGCCTACCTGCGGGTGGGCTACCGCTGGGGGTATGGCTGGAGTGGCGCGCTCGAGACCGACTACCGCTCAGAAGATCGCTCCATTCTCTTTCGCACCCGCAATTACGGCGCCCACGATAAGAGCTTCCCCGACGAATCCGGCCCGAACCATTTTCGCCTTCAAGGTCTTTTTGAGAGCAGGTCGAGTGACTCAGAGTTGCGCATCTGCTGGGATCGTCTCAGCGACTACCTGATACAGGGCAATTTTCCCAGCGAGGATTTTGAGATCAATATCGAGCGGAAAACTGAGCTGCTGGCCAAGCACAATACCGGCAGGATCATGGGAATCTTCCATCTACAGCCGCGGATCAACCCATTCGATGTGGTCGACCAAGAGCTGCCGAGGCTGGCGATCAATGTGAGGCCCTTTCCACTAGGCCGTTCGGGTATTCTCTTCAGCCATGTGGTGGACGCCTCCTACCTCGACTATGTCTACGCAAAAGAGATCCATGGCCTCATCCCCAATATCCACGCCATCCGAATCGAGACTAAAGAGGAGCTCTACCGCCCCATCACCCTGCGCTATCTCACAGTGACGCCCCATCTTGGTTTTACCGGCATCTACTACAGCAACAGCCCTGCTAACAATGCGGCTGGGCAGGCGATCTTTCGCTATGGCGGTACCATGGAGAGCAGCTGGACGCGGCGCTACCGCCGCTTTGATCACACCCTGCAGCCCTATCTTATCTATGAGGGGCTCTCTAAGCCGCGCGTGCCAGTGAACAACTATCTCATCTTCAGCCTAGAAGATGGCTATAATACGCTCAATCTAGCGCGTATTGGTCTACGCAGCAATTTCTATCCTCTAAAGCACAATTCCTTCGTAGCCCCCTGGAGCATCGATCTCTTTACCTACGCCTACATCGGTGACCACACCTACAAGCTGATCTTCCCCAAGTCCTATATCGACCTCACCTGGAGCGGACCGGTCTGGCAGCTTAAAAGCTACTTTGCCTGGAATTCTGAAGAACAGGTGGTCGATTACATCAATGTGCGCGCCGATATCACCTTAGGCCGCGACTGCGCTTTTGGAGTGGAGATGCGCCATAGAAGCCGTTTTGACTGGAAGAAGGCGGATCACAAAAACTTTATACTGGATGTGTCGCGCTCGATTCACTCTCTTGTTGAATCTCCTGTCTCAGATGGACGCAATACGCTTCTGGTCCACCTTTTCCTTCGCTTTTCACCAGACTGGACCTGCGAAGCGAGCTCACACCACGGTTGGGGCCGAAGGGATCAGCCACGCTACAACGAGGTGAAGGTAGACTTTATAAAAATTATTTCAAGAGCCTGGAAGGTGCGCTTCTCCTATATGCACATGCCTAATGACGACCGCTTCACAGGCTCCATCGCTCTTGTAAAATAGGGCCCATTCAACAGCGAAGTGCAACAAATAGACTAAAATAGAAAGTGGTCAGAGATGACTACGAACTCTATGGTGATTTTTTGATACACCAGAAGGAACGTATGCCCAAAGGCTATCATCATCTGACCTATCCAGAACGATGTAGAATTTTTACTTTAAAATCGAGAGGAGAAAGCATCGCTCAAATTGCTGCCACCCTTTCCGTGAGTCGTTGGACTGTGCATCGCGAGCTGCGCAGAAACCAGGAGAATGGCCGGTACCATTACGACCGAGCTCATATACAAGCTCTTGAGAGACGTTTTAAAGGCAGTAGTCGCCCTCGCAAGATGACCCTAGCGTTGATTGTATTGATCGAAGAACGACTGCGTCAGCAATGGAGCCCGGAGCAAATTTCAGGACGACTTCGCAGAGATAGTCAGGGCGCAGTGAGCCATGAAACGATGCTACAGGCATGTACGGATGGACAAAGAGCGTGGTGGTGACCTGTATCGAGAATTGCGGCATCGAGGGAAGAAATACAACCGGCGAGGATATGGTAAGGCTGGTCGAGGATGCATTCCAGGACGTGTTAACATATCTGAACGGCCATCGATTGTAGAGGAGAAAAAGCGCATTGGAGATTGGGAGATCGATACGATCATTGGCAGTGAACACAAGGGTGTTATTGTATCGATGGTGGAGCGTCGGTCGAAGCTGACTTTGCTCAAGAAAGCTGGTCGTAAAACATCTCAGGAAGTGGGGTTAGCGTTAACAGGTCGGCTTGGAGAGGTAAAGGAGAAGGTGCTCACGATCACGGCGGATAACGGGAAGGAATTCGCAAACCACATCGAAATAGGCCGACAGCTGGACGCAAAGGTATTTTTTGC
>DAHXNQ010000110.1 GCA_027365315.1 Rhabdochlamydiaceae bacterium
CCTCGAATCCATTGCTGGGCTAGAGAGTGGTGCAAAAATTGCAGAAGTCATCGAGGCTAGCAAAAACACCATCATCCTTGGCGAAGAGTTAGGCCTATCCACCCGTGAAATGGGCCAGCTAAAGCAAGCTGGGCAGTTAGAGAGGGTTGTTGCCACGACTTGTGAACGTATCGCCCAGGATCCCGCGATGCGTGAATCTTTCGAGTTTTTCGAAAGAGCACAAGCCTTTTTAGAGCCCTATGGCAGAGGCTTCATGCCAGAAGCAGAGTGCAGAGAACTTATCCATCAAGCGGGTGTTCGGACTTTTGCAAGGCCGGAGGGTATCCCAGGTAATTTTATGGTTAAGCTCTCCCGTAATGGAGCAGGCATGGAATACGTAGATCCCGCAAACATGGAGACCCGAATAAGGATCATGCCTGGAAAACCTCACAGTCCGTTCCCACACCAGCAAAAACCTTATATTGTTCAGATGAAAGATGGAAAGCTGCTTGATAAATTCGGAAACACGGTCGATAAGAAATCTCCAGAAGCTCATATTCCAGTTGATGAATTTATTTATAGGAACAACTAGTCGTGAGAATTAACAGGGAGCGAACATTAACTCGCGTTTTAGAAATCATTAAAGACATTTCTGACAAGGAATATCAAAAAAGAGTTTGGGTTCGAGGTGAGGGGCCTGAATGTTATGATTTTGACGAAACATGCTGTGATTTTTTTGATGATATTGATCTTCTTATAGAGAGCTATAAAGACTTAGGAGTCGCGGAAAGCCAATATCATCTTTTAAAAAAGTTTCGAGATGAGTTTGACGCTTTTTCTCGTAAAAACAACTGGCCTCCGGCATTCATAGATACGCCTGAGTGGGAAAAGATTACGGAAATGGCCAAAGAGGTCTTAAAGGCATTCAATTATCAAAAACCTCCTCGGTAGCCCAAAAACTTGGCAATTTCTGTGAGAGGAAAGACTTTTACTCTTGAGCGCCCCGCACTCCAGAGACCGCTGCGCGGTCAAGTTAGAGAGTGAGCCCTGGCCAGTTCGCTACTTGCTCACTTGGCTCCGCATTGCGAAGATCCACTGGATCTTCTTCATGTTTTCGTAGCACTATGGGTAATCTGCAGCTCCAGCACATTCAGCCTGGTGACTCCATCGTCGCCGCGGTAGCCGTCGTGACCGCGCACCTTCTGGTCGCCCCCCGCGCAGAACGCTTTGGTGCCATCGCATGAGAAATCTCTTGGATGGTGAGAGGGCGGAAGGCGTTGCGCACCTCCGGCCTATTGATGGCGATCTTAGCGATGCCCTCTGCCTTGTGGTAGAGGATGTCCTGGTAGCTCCCTACAGGATTCCAAGCAAAAGGAAGAGGTCTAGCG
>DAHXNQ010000005.1 GCA_027365315.1 Rhabdochlamydiaceae bacterium
GCTCGAACGAATGAAACTTTCTTCTTAGTCTGATAACAGTTCTTATTCGTGCAACAACTCCCCCTCGGGGTGCGATTGAGGGTAGAATTTCAGTATATCGTCAAGAAGTATCAAGCTATTTCTTCATGCAATTTCCCTGACCCAAGAATCATCGGGCATGCGCACGTCTTGTTCTCTTTGAATGGATCGACAATTCCAATCCACAAGCATCCAAGACAGCCAGGAGACTGAAAAAGCGCGGATTACCTTTCAAGGAGAGCGTACGATATAGGTTCTCTCGATTGAGGTCTGCTTCCTTAGCCAGCTGAGTCATGCCTCCCTTGGCTTCTGCGATATCGCGTAGAGCCAGAAGAAAAACATGAGGATCATCGTCTTGCAGAGCTGCATTTAGATAGGCAGCAAACTCCTCTGGGTCTTGTAATTGCTCGATCAGATGTTCTTTGTAGTTTTTTATGTTAGCCATCTCTTTTCTCCTTCAGCTCTTCCTTGCAAAGTTGCCAATACTCTTTGGCTCGTGCAATATCGCGCTCTTGACCGCCCTTATCCCCTCCACATAAGAGGATAATGAGTGTCTCTTTACGCTTCCCAAAGTAGATCCGATACCCAGCGCCCATATGAATACGCAATTCATATACTCCTGTCATACCCTTGATCGCTTTGCAGTCTCCCAGATTACCCAAACGCAGACGGTTAATCCGAATGCGCACTGCTCCGCGTATAGAGCGGTATCCAATTTCCGTTCCCATTCCAGATAGGGGCATTTTCCGTTTGCAAGTTCGAGAAAGCCGACGTCGATGCTCATGCTTCGATTGTAGCATATAAGCTACATACTGGCAAGGCGGTGGGGCACCGCAGTTTATAATATATTTAATATGAGCAAGTTGCGATAGTCTTTTTTTTGCCTTTCGCTTGCAAAGCGAGCTCTCTTGACATTCTAGCTGATCAGGCAGCAGAATCCTCGCTCCTTTGCAAAGCTAACCTAAGGAAGAAGGTCATGGCTCAGCCAGCAGGCGCTTACATCGCAGAGCGCGTCATCAACTCCTACAATGCTGGCGCCGCCGCCGTTGTGGTCTACTACACCCCGAAAGAGATAGAGGCTGGAGCAGCTCCTATTGATCGAATCATCAATGTATACCACAAGTGCCAGGGCCAAGAGAGGCACCAAGAGATGCCCAAGGCATGGTTTATGCAGATTTTTGGACATGCCACAATGTGCGATCTGGGCCTCATTAGACCAGGCTCTCAGATGGGGGAAACACTCTTAAAAATCGAAAGAGCTAACATGCAATTCTGCAACTGCTCCCTCCTCCCCTACATCCAGACAAACTGGGGTTAAGGCTTGAGCTCGCGAAGCGAGCTCAGGTTAAAGCATCCGCCTCCAGCAGACTCTCTTCATCATCAAGAACACCATTTTCGAGAACGAAACTCTCTTCGTCATCATCTTCATCGATAGCGAAGAGCTCTTCGTTGACGTTGGAGCCGCCTAGCTCTGGCAGAGGATCTGCTCGGCGCTCGATGCGGGTGCGCTTGTCTTCGCGTGCGCGCATCGAAAAGATGATGGGGACGCCCACAAACTGATACTCCCTACGCAGTTCGGCGATGAGGTATTTGCGGTAGCTCTCAACCATCAGTTCGGGGTCGTTGACAAAGAGGACAAATTGAGGCGGCGTAGCGGCCACCTGCGTCAGGTAGTAGAGGCGTAGGCGCCTGCCCCCCTGCAGCATCGGCGGGTGGTACTTCTGGATCGCTTTCTGCATCAGGCGATTCAGCTGACCTGTCGAGATGCGTTTGCGTCCCTCTTCGTAGACTGTTTTGACTAGAGGAAAGATCTTCTCGAGCTTGCGCCCTGTTGCTGCCGAGATGCACTCGATGGGGGCGTAGCTGAGGAAGGGAATGCTGATACGCAGCGCCTGGATGCAGTGCTCCATCCGGTAGCCCTGCACCAGATCCCACTTATTCAAAAGAATGATGCAGCCCTTGCCCTGCTCGTAGATGTGGCGTGCTATCCGCTTCTCTTGTGTGGTGATACCGCCTGTCGCCTCGACCACCAGCAGGCAGACATCGCTCGATTCGATCGCTTTTTCTGTGCGGATGGCGGCAAATTTGTCGACCGCCTCATTCTCGGCGCGCTTGCGGCGGATACCGGCTGTATCGACCAAGGTGTAGGCAACGCCATCACATTCAAAATTTTCATCTATGCTGTCGCGCGTGGTGCCCGCTATGGGACTGACAAGACAGCGCTCTTCGCCCAGAATGCCGTTCATCAATGTCGACTTGCCGACGTTGGCACGCCCCACAATGGCTACACGGATCGATGAAGAGATGGGCTCCGCCTCCTCTTCGATATCGGGACAGAGGGCCAGCGCCTCTTCTAGCAGCTCGGCAATCTGGAATCCCTGCAGCGCAGACACAGCAATAATTTTTTCAAAACCGAGAGAGCGGAACAGTTCGATCCCCGCCATCCTGGCCAGGTTGTCCACCTTATTCACCGCTACACAGACTGGTTTGCCCAGCTTCTGGATATGGCGCGCCACCTGCTCGTCAAAGGTGGTGACCCCCACCACGCCATCCACCACCATGATCACTACATCGGCCTCACGACCAGCCAGTTCGGCCTGGGCCGAAATCTGCTCTTGGTAGGGACCTAGCGATGCGGGGCCAATTCCCCCGGTGTCAATGACCTGGATGGTAGTGCCAAATAGTTCGGCTTCACCATAGATGCGGTCGCGAGTGACACCCTCTGCCTCATCGACAATAGAAATCTTTTTTCCACAAATGCGATTGAAGAGGGCCGACTTGCCCACGTTAGGGCGCCCGACAATGGCTATTTTGGGCTTGCGCTGCATCATCTTCTCCACAAAGGAAACAGGGAGAGTATAGCAACTCCCCCCGCTCCAAGCCAGCAAACAAAAAATGATATTAGAGGTCGTTGCAAAACTGTAGGCCCCTAGCAAAATCGCCCTTTTGCCGCCCCTTGTCACCGTTCTTCCTCGCCTACCCTCTCGGGTATGGTCTCGTCAGAACGGCAAGGGGCCAACAAGCTGGCTCTGACAACGGACAGCAAAATCATCGATTTTTCTAGGGGCCTACAGTTTTGCAACGACCTCATTTATTCGCTTTTTGCAATTCTTTTCTTTGCCATGGTTGCACTACGCATAGCAATAAGCTGAACAAACTGTGCAACAATCTGTTTGGCCTCTCCTGGGCGGACTTTGCGGTCCAATTCATCCCAGATCTCTTCCTCCACCATGGCCACCACCTCCCAAGCTTGATGCTCCTGCTGACTTAGTGGCTGCAGCTTCTGGACAAGTCGCTCTTGTTGCTCCTTCGAAAGATAGGGTGTAATGATTGTAGATGACAAAGCTGTTATTATATCCTTTTCGTTCATCCGAAAAACTTTGCGATTCGCCTCGAGTTGAGGTGAGGTGAAACGAGGAAAAACAGGAAAGCTCGAACCAGAGACAGTGGATAGACTAGACATAATGACCTCCTAAAAATGGGCACAAGGGGCGAGATCCTACAGAGAGGGCGGAAAAAAATCGAGGGTAAAGCGCTTAACCTTTGGATGGAAGTGTGCGCAGCAGCGCCACCAGCTGCTCTTTGGAAAGAGTCTTGAGTGCATCTTGGTCATCGTAGGAGACCACATCGGAAAGAAGCTTCTCTTTGCTGCGGATCAGCCGATCGATCTCCTCTTCGATGGTGCCGCGCGTCACCAGTTTGAAGACCTGCACCCCGCGCGTCTGCCCCATGCGGTGGACGCGATCGGTCGCCTGGTTCTCCTTGGCTGGATTCCACCATCTGTCGTAGTGAATCACCACCGAGGCGGCTGTTAAGTCGATACCGACACCAGCCGCCTGCAGCGAGCCCAGGAAGACACGGCAGTGCGGGTCGTCGCGGAAACGGTGCGCTTCGCCCTTGCGGTCTTTGGTGCTGCCGCGGATCTCGGCGTAGCTGATGCCGCTCTCCTTCAGCAGATGACCTATGTAGTCCAGCATCCGCAGGTATTGCGAGAAGATCACCACCTTCTGATCACTCTCCAGCACCTCGGTCAGAAGTTCCTGGAAGAGATCCCACTTACCCGAGGGATAGTGGCGCATCTCTCCGCCCGACTTATCCAGAATCATGGCGGGGTGGTTACAGATCTGCTTCAGCTCCGAAATGAGGGCGAAGATGTGGACGTACGAGTCGCCATGCCCCTCTTCCAGCCTCTGGATCCAGTTGCTGCGCTTCTCTAGAGCTTTCTGATAGAGCTCGCGCTGCAGCGAGCTGAGATCGCAGAGCGCCAGCTGCTCCATCTTCTCGGGCAGTTCAGAGAGCACCTCTCCTTTGCGGCGGCGTAGAATGAAGGGGCGCACATAGCACGCTAGATCCTCTTTCCTTCTGGCACTCCCCTCCCTCTCGATCGGTTTGACGAAGATCTCTTCGAATCCCTCGCGGAAAGGGAGAAAGCCGGGAAGAATGATGTCAAAGAGGGCCTTCAGCTCGAGCAGGCGGTTCTCGATCGGCGTACCGGTCAGCCCCACCTTGCTCTTGGCCTGGATGCGGCGGAGCGCTTTATGCACCTGCGAGTGAGTGTTCTTTCCGGTGTGCATCTCGTCAAAGATCGCCACCTCAAAAAGAATGTCGGCAAACTCTTCGATGTCGCTGCGCAGCGTACCGTAGCTTGTCAGCAAAATCCCCTTGGTCCCGAAGATCATCTGCTGATGCCTCTGCGGGCCGTGGTAGAGCCGCACCGGTAGGTCGGGGAAAAAGCGCTGTAAGATCTCTTCCCAATGGTAGAGCACCGAGGTGGGGGTCACCACTAGAAGCGGTCTGCCACTCGGCCCCTGCTGGCGATAGACGCCCAAAAGCAGCGCGCTCGCCTGCAGCGTTTTTCCGAGGCCCATCTCGTCGCAGAGCAGTCCGGAAAGTCCAAATGAGTAGAGAAACCAGAGCCAAGCGACACCCTTCTTCTGGTAGGAGCGCAGCTCGGCGCGCATCCCCTCTAGATTGAGCAGCTCAGCTGTCTCCAGTTGCTTCAGGTTGTGCAGCAACTTTCTTGCCGAGCGGCTAGAGACCGAATCATCCTCGGGTCCTTCTACATCTTCGAGCGCCAGCAGATAGAGCAGCTCAACACTACTTACATGAAGACCCTTGCGGCTCCACTGCCCCTTATCCAGGCTGCGCAACCAGCCAAATCGTCCCGGCTTGAGAGAAAGTAGGCCGGCATCGCTCAAAAGATAGCCTCGCTCCTCTTTCAGCGCATGCCACACCTCGAGGCCCGAGACGCTTCCCTGCTCGCTCTCTACCGCAAGCCGTATCTCCCAGCTGCCCGGCTGCGTGGACGAAGGGACAATCTCAGCAATGCGCCAGAGAAGATGTTTGGGAGGGCGCAGGCGCGGATCGAGGGTGATGATCTTGTCGCGCAGAAGATCCAGCTCGTAAGAGACAAAGGCAGGCTCGAGCCTTTTGTGGATCACCTTCTCGCGTGTATATTGTGCTGGTAACCTAGCGCGCTCTCCCAGCTGACAGAACCCCTCGCCACGCACGTAGGAGAAGTCGGCGTAGAGAATCAGATCTGCCTCTTCCAGCTGCGGCCGCAACTGATACTGCGGCTTCACTACAATGTTATTCGCATCGTCCAGAGTGACCGAAAGTCCCGCCCGCTCGACCGCTTCGCGATCAGAGAAGAAGCCGAGAATTCCTGCCAGCTCTTCGCGGTTAGTGTGCAGAAATTGGTTCACCTCGGCAAAGGGCACCTCTGTCTCAGGGGCGATGGCGCCGCGGCTCTGCCGGTAGAGCGAAGCGGGATAAAAGCCGCTACCCTCTAGAAAGACCCACTCTCCCAGATCGATCACTCTCTCTTCAGCCTTTTCGGCAGCGGAGAAAAAGCGCAGGCTACCATCGGGCGCCACCGAAAATCCCATCGGGATCTTCAGCTCGGCAATCTGGATGCCAAATCCGGCAATACCCTCGAGCCAGGTACGATGCTCTGCCAAAAATTTAGAGATTTTGCGCCGATCGATCGAGAGGTAGAGCTCTTCAAAGCGCTTACCAAATGTCTTAAAAAAGCCCTTGCCCGGCAGAAAGAGCCAGTCGCCGAAGAAGGTGGCGTGCGGACTCTTACCCTCCTCTTTGTCGAAGAGGTAGGCCACAATCTCGAGTAGCTCCTCTCCTTTCCACTGTAATGCATAATGAAGCTCGCGTGCTGTGGGATCAACCACCATGCCGCCGCGCATCCTCTCCTGCGCCACCTTAGGATAGCGAGTGAGAAAAAATTCAATATCACTTCCCTCCAGAAACGGGGCGCTGAAGAGAGGATCAGACTTCAGCGAGAAGAAGCCCTCGCCGGGAAGATAGCCCCAAGCACCCATCGGAATCAGATCGGGGCGCGCCTCCGCCTGCTTTTCCTGGCGATGCTGCAACAGTAGCCTGCGCTGACGAGGGTCGTAATGGATCTCGTCGGGATAATTAAGACCCGCATCATGCAACTTCAGCGGCGAAGGAAGACCTTCTAGACGGGGAATCAACTCCTGCCAGTTAGTCTCGACGAGATAGAAACCAAACTCCACCTCGGCAAAGCGTACATCGATCCACCTGGGTAGAGCGTGCTGCTCTTTGCCCTCCCGAAACTGGATCTCACAGTTTCCGCTCTTCTCCCAAAGAAGCATCCACCACTTGGCAAGGTCGGACCAAAAAGAGAGCTCATAGAGCAGCTGCGATGAGGGTCTGCCTTCGCGCCAGAGCTCCAGCTCTTCCAGTGAAAGATTGGAGAACTTGATCGAATTCTCCTCACTCTGCCCCTTGAGACGCGTGAAGATCTCTTCTAGCTTTTTCTTGCCGACATGAGTGCGCGGCTTCAGCTCGAAGAGCTGTTTGTCGGAAAGCGACTTGGCTAGGTAGCCGCCCCCCTTCTGTTTCTCCAAGGCGCTGGCATCAAATCCATGCCTGCTGGCACCGATCTTCCCCAGCAGATCCCAGAGCGAGGAGCGAAACCTCACATGCAGCGGCTCTCTCTCTGGCGGAGCAACCGTTAGATAGGCAGCTGCACCGTGGCGACAGCCCTCTTCTAGAGAGGCGCAGTTGCACAAAAGACTCTGGATAGTGCCCCCATCACTGAGCTGTAGCAGTACCCAAGAGGAGCTCTTCTTCTCCACCACCTCGATTTGGTAGGTTCCTTCCGAAAATTCCAGATCGCGGATAGCCCCCTTCTCGACTAGCTCTCTGCCAGCCTTTAGATCCTCTTCTGAAAACTTCGTTTCCGCCCCCATACCCTCTATCTGTATCAGAGCTGATCTTTCCAGCCAGAGCAAGAATTTTCCCGCGCTGCAGATAGAATCTGAATTTTTTTGTGATTTTTTGTCGCGGTAGTCTAGAATTGCCTCCTCATGGGTTTCTGGCTAGGAGGCTTTCCATGCGATACCATCTGACTCTTCTAGGGTATCTGCTTTCCGCCGCTGCTCTACTTCTAGGAGCTTGCCAGGCACGCTCAGTAACTCAAAAACCGAAGGAATCACAAGGACGCAGGCAGGTGCTGCGCACCAACATCATGAGCGAGCCCACCACTATGGATCCAAGGCTCGCCTCGGAGATCGTTGCCGAAAGCTTGCTCAACATGCTCTTTTCTGGACTCACCTACAATCATATTTCAGGAGAGGTGAGGCTCGCTCTAGCAGAGTCTGTCGAGATCTCCGACGATCTGACCCAATACCAATTTACCCTTAAAGATGCTCTCTGGTCGGACGGCTCGATTCTCACTGCCCACCATTTTGAGAAGAGTTGGAAAAGCTGCCTCGACCCCACTTTTCCCTGCGAGATGGCCCATCTCTTTTACCTGATCCGCGGTGCCAAAGAGGCCAAGCTAGGGCAGATATCTCCTAGCGAAGTGGGGGTACGCGCACTCGATGAGCGTACCCTTCTGGTCGAATTGGTGCAGCCTACACCCTATTTTCTCTCGGTGATCGCTCACCCCTCGTTTGCTGCAGTGCACCCCTCTGCGCTGGCTAGGCCCATTCAAGAAAGCGAACTACTAGTGGGCCACTACATCGGCTCGGGACCCTTTCGCCTCAAGAGCTTCAAGCGGCAGAGCGAAATTCGCCTTGAGAAGAACCCTTTCTACTGGGATGCCGATGGGGTGCGCATCAGCGAGGTGCACTTCTCGATGGTGCGCGACCAGAACACCGCCTTCATCATGTTTGAAAATGGCGATCTCGACTGGCTGGGGATGCCATTTTCCGAGATTCCACCTGACGCCTTTGTCCACCTCAAACAGAAGGGGCTCTTCCATCCCAAACCGGTGGCAGGTACGCGATGGATCGAGTTCAATACGCGAAAGCCTCCCTTCAACAACAAAAACATACGTAGAGCGTTTGGCCTAGCGCTACACCGCAAGCAGCTGATTGAGCATGTGATTCAGACTCCCGATCCCATGGGCCTCGCCCTCATTCCTCCTGTTCAGAAGCCCGAGCGCTATCGCCCCTACTTTCAAGATCATGATGTCGAGCAGGC
Source organism: Rhabdochlamydiaceae bacterium (assembly GCA_027365315.1). Lineage (GTDB taxonomy): Bacteria > Chlamydiota > Chlamydiia > Chlamydiales > Rhabdochlamydiaceae > DAHXNQ01. Next base: position 8,488 of record DAHXNQ010000005.1, read on the forward strand.
GCGTATCCATTTTGCTCAGGGACTAGCCGAATTAGGTATCTCGGCAGCCGAATTCCCCGAGGTAACTTTTCATTATCACAGCTCGGAGATGTACCACCGGATGGCGCAGGCGATGTGCGAAGATTGGAAGGCGGCGCTAGGTGTGCGGGTACGGCTGGAGCATCAAGACTGGAAGGTGCACCTCTCTAAACTGACTACAGGACAGTTCGAGATCGCCCGTTATGGATGGTCAGCCACCTTCAACGACCCGATCAGCTTCCTCGAGATCTTTCGCTCGGCAGCCAATGCCAGCAACCACACCGGCTGGCAGAATCTCGAATACCAGCGCTACCTCGATCTCTCCGACCGCTCGATCGACCGCTCTTTGCGCGAAAGCTATCTAGATGCAGCGGAGGCGATCCTGATGGAGGAGGCGCCCCTCATGCCGATCTACCACTTCAGCGACACCTCCATACACCACCCTTACGTAAAAGACGTTTTTATAAGTCTACTCCACATGGCAGATTTTAGATGGGCCCACCTAGAACCATAGAAAAAGAGTGGCTCCGTATCGAGCCCGTTGCAGAATGGCGCCGAGTGGGTAGCCACTCCAGTTTTCACGATTCGATGCAGGAGCTGTTGCTCGAAACTCTCTCTCCCATCCTGGAGAAGGCGTCCCCCTTCACAGGGCCGGCAGAGCTCTTTCGCCTCTTGCGTTCCGCTCTACCGATCATCAACTGGACCCCTTGCGATGCGCTGCCCTGCACCGTCTCCATCAGAATGATCATCCCCTCTCCCGGGAATATCTCCAACGGGACAGGGCGCTTTCTTCTCGACAACATCGATAGATGGGTCTTTCCAGGAGCCAACCCCGGCATCCTTACCACCCGCTCGCTCGACTTTGTCTTTACGGTAGATCGCTCTCTTCCCTACTTCATCTACGAAATCACAGCGGCCGTTCTTACCCCTGCCGAGCAGGCGCTCCTGCAAAAGATCCTGCCTAGGCTTGCAGCAGAGATGCGCCTCATCATCCAGGCGGTCTTTGACTGTAGAAAGGTGGTGTCGAGACATTCCTTATCGAGCGAGGAAAAGAAGCGGCTGATCACAGGCGCTGTCGAATCTCTCCTCCATAGACCGCAAAAGGAGTTCGATATCAATGTCTTTGACCAGATGCAGCATCTCTATGCCAAACTCTCAGCCGAGAGAAATACAGCTGAAATGGCACGCGCTGTACTCCCCATGATCAAATTTAGCCCACTTCTCTTTGATCCCGATATCTTCTACGAAATTCAAAAATTCGTACTACTGTTTCGCGAGACATTCACAGCGCCGCGTACCCCCCAACATCTCAGCCGCATCATCTGCTTCCAGTATCTCTTCACCCAGAAGATCCATGCCGATCTAGAGAGTGATCCCTCCAGTCGCTACTTCTATCTCAAGCTCGCTCCCGCCACCATTCAGGAAAGAGAAGGGGTGGTGCCTGTACTGGGAATCGGTATTGCCATGAACCAGCTCAGCTCGCACGAACTGTTTGATGAAAGCCACATCCTATCGGGCATCACCTCGCTTGTCTGTGGAGTGGAGACTGTGCCAGGCTCCTTTCTCTCCGAGCTGCGCAACCAGAAGGTGCGGCTCTGCTACATCGAAATCCGCAGAAGCGATCGGCTCGCCTTCACCGCGCAGCAGATTCAGGGGCTCAAGAAGAAGCTAGCTCGCGACCTCAAGCACCGCGTGCAGAATCTGGTGCACCCCCTCTTCATCCCGCGCAACGAAGAGGAGATCCTGCGCCGCATTCTGATTCTCTCGCAGGAGCTGCGCTATGTGAAGGATCTTCCGCAGGCGATGATCCTCTTCGAAAATCAGTCCGAAACCGAGATCCGCTTCACCATCATCTGGCTGCGCATCGCCAGCAATGGTCTACCACCACTCGAAGAGGCCTGCCGTCATTCGCGCACCCTCTCCTTCTCCGGATGGGGCAGAAGGCCTGCGGGTCGCCTGCGCAAGCGCTACCAGAAAGAGGCCTGCGTCTTCACAGCAACGCTTGATAAAACACCCTTCTTCCGCGAAGACCGCTCACTTGACCTCAACCACGCAAGACAAGCTGTTGTGCTGGAGCTGACCGAACTCTTCGGCCCCTTCCGCGACTACAACGGCGGCATTCTACTGAAGCAACAGCAGATTCTCGAGGAGCTTAAAAAAATTCTAGGTCCAGTTGCCAGCCGCCATCAGCTGCTACTGGAGAACTTCTTCTACTCACTACAGCCCACCATCCAGCAGAGCCTCATCAGTCCCAGCATTCTAGCGCGCCTCTTCCTCCTGCTGCTCTCCAGCTTCGAGCAGGCGGCCGAAGGAAGGGACTATCAGCTCGAGCATGCAGAGGAGCCCTCCGGCTCTCTTCTAGCTGCTGCCTCTCTCTCTGCCAGCACCAGCGAACGCAAAAAAATTGCCGAGCAGCTGAACCGCCTGGGCAGCTCGATGAACCTCTATTACTCCACTCTCGAACACCGCGGCGTAGTTTGTTGCGCCCTCATTCAGATGGAGAGCAGTCAGAATGAACAGCAACACCTTCTCGAAAAAGTACAACAGATCATCTCCCCCCTACTCAACGCCGTTTCCGCATGAATATTCGTACACTTCTTCTCTCTCTTCTTGCTCTTCCCAAGCTACTCGCCTGCGAAGCTCACGATCCTTTTCTCTGGCTTGAAGATGATCAGTTACCGCGCACCATCAGCTGGCTCGCTGACCAGAAGCAGCAGACCGATAGTTATTTCAATCAAGAGAGCGGCTTACGTGCCAAACTACGCAGCCGCCTGGCCACCCTCCTCTCGTGGGACCTGATGAGCGTGCCCAGCGACCGCAGCGGTCGCCTCCTCTTCGTCGGCAAGAAAAGTGAACAGCCGCAGCCATGCCTCTACCAGATCATGGAAGATGGTTCGCACGAAATCCTCATCGACCCCGCCGCCCTCTACCCCGATGGCACCGTCTCGCTAGCGGGCTACTGCATCCACCAAGGAACCTCTCTTCTAGCCTACGGCCTCTGCCACGCTGGATCCGATCAACAGGAGTGGCGCGTGCGCAATCTCAAGACCGGCGAGGAGCTGGAGGATGTTCTTCCAGATCTATTCACCTTTCATCGTCCCACTTGGGACCGAGAGGGTCAGGGTCTGTTTTATGGAAAATTTGGCAAAGAGTGCGGACAGCAGATTTGCTACCACCGCCTGGGAACAGCAGCGTCTGAAGATCTCTGCCTCTTCACCGAAGAGCAGCCAGACATTTATCTGTATGATCTAACCTTAACCAAGACGGGGGATCTGCTGTTTAGCGCCGACCGAGGCTGCGAGCATCTCGACGGCATATTCCGCTGCCATGCGGGTCAATGCACCCAACTCTTTCCGTGGGGAGAGAACTGCTATGACTATGTGGGAGAGCGAGAGGGCAGGCTCTTTTTTGCCACCACCCATAACGCGCCTCACGGCAGGATCATCTCAATCGACCCCGACCATCCTAAAAAGTGCTGCTGGCGGCAGCATCTAGCAGAAGGCGAGGGCTTCATCGAGCATGCTATTCTGGTGGGAGATCATCTAGCAGTCTCCTACATGCGCGATGCACATGGAGAGCTGAAGCTATTTGATCTAGAGGGGCAGCTCCTTCACGAGATCGCTCTGCCAGGCATCGGTACCGCGGCGCAACTCCTGAGAGGCTGGAAGCTATCGGCTGGCCGCGACGGCTCCTTCTTCTTCTACCCCTACAGCGACTACGCCCGCCCCTTAAGCATCTACCGCTTCGATCTAGAGAGCGGGCAGAGTTCTCCTTTCCACATCCCCACCATCAGCTGGAATCCCGAAGAGTATGTCACCAAGCAGATCTTCTACCCCAGCAAAGATGGCACCCTCATTCCACTCTTCCTCTTCCATCGCAAAGAGCTCTCTCTCGATCAACCGCACCCTACACTTCTCTATGGCTATGGAGGCTATGGCACTATCATCTCTCCCCACTTTGATCCTGAGCGTCTTGCCTTTGTAGAGGCAGGTGGCGTCTATGCTGTTGCCGGCATCCGCGGAGGAGGAGAATATGGAGAGGAATGGCACCTAGCAGGCGCCCTGCGGCACAAGCAGACCTGCTTTGATGATTTCATCGCTGCAGCAGAGTGGCTCTGTCAGCAGGGCTACAGCTCACCCTCCAAGCTAGCCATTCAGGGGCGCAGCAACGGCGGCCTGCTGGTAGGAGCCTCAATGACACAGCGCCCCGATCTCTTTCGCGCAGTGATTTCAGATGTAGGCGTGCTGGATATGCTGCGCTTCCACCTCTTCACCATCGGCTGGGGCTGGATCACAGAGTATGGATCACCCGACGATCCAGCGCAGCGAGAGACCCTACTCTCCTATTCGCCCTATCACCAGGTGCAAAACGGACTCTCCTATCCAGCCACCCTCATCACCACCGCTGATCACGACAACCGCGTCGTGCCGCTGCACAGCTACAAATTTGCCGCCGCGCTGCAGGCAGTTGCTGCCCCCGCTACCTTGCGCGTCTATCCCGATGCAGGCCATGGCTGGGGCAAATCGATCGAGCAGCGCCTCGACGAAGCGACCGACCACCTCTCCTTCCTCTTCCACGAACTGCAGATGGATCAATAATGTGGCTTACTCGTTGCATAAATAAGAACTGTTATCAGACTAAGAAGAAGAAATTTTATTCGTTCGAGCAAGCTTATGTTGCAAGAGTGGACCGGCTCCGACTGCGATGAATCCATCCTTGTCGTCCGGGTGTGCACAGCACTACCCGGCGCGACGACGGAACGCTCGCGACCAATGGGCCGCCTCCGGCGGCCAGCCGCTTTCAGCGGCGTAGGTAGCTGCGGCGGAGCCGGTCCATTCTTGCAACATAAGTTTGCTCGAACGAATAAAATTTCTTCTTCTTAGTCTGATAACAGTTCTTATTTATGCAACTCTCATGACCTACGAAGCGATGAAGCGCTCGGGGGGGAAGTAGGGATAGCCGAGGTCGTGGGCGACGTGGGCATTGGTCACGTGGCCTAGGCAGACATTCAGCCCCTCCATCAGACCGCGATCTTCCAGTAGCGCCTTCTGATAGCCGAGGGCTGCCAGCTTGAGAGCATAGGGAAGTGTGGCGTTGGTCAGCGCTTCGGTGGATGTGCGGGCGCAAGCGCCTGGCATGTTAGTGACGCAGTAGTGCACCACGTCATGCATCACATAGTAGGGAGCGGTGTGGGTGGTGGGCCGTGCTGTCTCGATGCAGCCACCTTGGTCAATGGCCACATCCACCACGACACTGCCCGGTCTCATGCTCTGCACCATCTCTTCGGTGACGAGGCGCGGAGCCGACTTGCCCGGAATCAGCACGGCGCCGATCACCAGGTCTGCTTCGGCGACCGCCTTGCAGATCGCAGCTTTGGTAGAGTAGAGCGTCTTCAGGCGTGGACCGTAGAGGGCATCCAGCTCTTTGAGACGCATCAGATTGTTGTCGAAAATCACCACATCGGCGCCAAGGCCCATCGCCATGCGCGCTGCGTGGGTACCCACTGCACCGCCACCTAGCACTGCCACCTTGGCTGGCGCCACACCAGGAACACCCCCAAGCAGCACGCCGCGGCCGCCATTGATCATCTGTAAACCAGTAGCGCCAGCTTGCACGGCAATCCTACCAGCAATTTCGCTCATGGGGGCAAGAAGAGGGAGACGCTTGTGAGAGTCGGTAACCGTCTCGTAAGCAACCCCTACCACCTTCCTCTCAATCAGATGCCTTGTCTGCTCTGGATCGGGCGCTAGATGCAGATAGCAGAAGAGGATCTGTCCCTCCTTTAAAAGGGGAAACTCGCTCATCTGCGGCTCTTTCACCTTAATCACCATCTGCGCTTCGTAGACATCGCGCGCGGAGGCGATCTGAGCACCTGCAGCGCGGTATTCTTCGTCAGGAAAGTCAATAGCGGCTCCGGCATTCTCTTCAACGATGACACTATGTCCCGCTCCCACCAGGGTGGAGACATATTCTGGAGTCGCGCCCACTCGATATTCGCGATCTTTAATCTCTTTAGGAACGCCGATGATCATGCACTATCTCTAACCAAGTTGTTTATAGGAGGTGACTACCTTATCCAAGAGGCCAAATTCCAGAGCCTCCTCAGCGGTGTACCAGCGGTCGCGGTCGAGCGCTTTGCGGATCACATCTTTAGACTGCTTTGTCGCATCGGCATAGATATCGACCAGCTGTTCGCGAGTCTTCTCGATTTCTTGGGCATGAATTTCGAGGTCGGTCGCCTGACCGCGGATGACGGCATGAATGCGCGGCTGGTGAATCATAATGCGGCTGTGGGGCGTCGCATAGCGATGTCCTGGCGAGGCGCAGAGACTTAAGACCGAACCCATCGAGGCGGCAAGACCTGTGACAAGAGTCTTCACTGGTGAGGTGATCATCTTCACCTGATCCCAGATGGCAAAGCCGGAATCGACCGCACCACCTGGTGAGTTGATCACAAAAAGGATCGGCTTGCCCGGATCGGAGAGCTCTAAAAACCAGAGTTTACGGATGATGTCGCGCGTGCTATCGCTATTGACATCTTCCGAAAGAAAGATTCTGCGATTGGATAGCAGTAGCTGCTCAATTTTTCCCTCAAAAGGGTTCTGCTTGTTGATCACCTGCTCTTCGGGCTCATCTTCCATACGGATCATGGACATCTCCTCTGATTCATCGCCGATTATCTAGTCGAGAATGATTTCTGGATAGAGGGGAAACCGCTTCAAGAGCCCCGCCACGCGACTATGCACTCTCTGCTGGCAGGCAGTTTCAAGCTCTGCCTTGGCACGGCTGGGCTCTCCATTATCTAACCTACCCGGTTTGGCGTGGCGCAGCACCTCATCGATGCAAGAGGCGATCTCCTCCATTTCGGCCTCCTTCATTCCCAGCGTAGTGAGCGCCGGAGTTCCCAGCCGCACACCCGATGTGTACCACGGTCCGCTTGGGTCGAAAGGGATGGCGTTGCGGTTCACCGTCATATGCGCCTTGCGCAGCGCATCCTCTGCCTGTCTACCGGTCAGCCCAAAACTGGAGGTGACCTCAAACAATACCAAATGATTGTCGGTCCCGCCCGTCAGCACCCCAATTCCCCTCTTCATCAGCCCCTCTGCAAGAGCCCTAGCGTTGGCCACGACCTGATGCGCGTAGGTGGAAAAGGAGGGGTGCGTTGCCTCGCGGAACGCCACTGCTTTGGCAGCCATGACATGGGGCAGCGGCCCGCCCAAGACAAGCGGGCAGCCCTTATCTACAAATTCCTGTAGATCGGAACGACAGAGGACAAGGCCTCCTCTTGGGCCACGCAGCGTCTTGTGTGTGGTCGAGGTGACAATGTCAGCAAAGGCAACGGGGTTGTAGTCATCCGCCATCACTCCTCCTGCTACAAGACCGGCAAAGTGAGCCATGTCGACCATCAATGTGGCGCCGCATCGGTCGGCAATCGCCCGCATCTTTGAAAAGTCAATTTTTCTTGGATATGCGGAGTAGCCGGCAATCAGAATGGCCGGTCTCTCTTTCAGCGCCTGCTTCTCTAACGCTGCATAGTCGATCAGGCCGGTGGCTGGGTCGACATTGTAGGGGACAGAGTGCATGAATTTAGCACTGACATTATGTCGATAACCGTGGGTGAGGTGGCCCCCCGACCCCAGAGACATCCCCATCACTTTTTGATTCAGCAATAAAGAGCGTAGATGCTCGTGTTCCTCTTCGGTGAGGGTGTCTACATTTTTCTTTCCCAGACGCTCTAGCTCGGGCGCCTGCACCCTCTTCAGCAGCACCGCCCAGAAGGCGACAAGGTTGGCATCGGCTCCCGAATGGGGCTGAACATAGGCGTGCTCTGCTTTAAAAATTTGTCTAGCAAGATCTGCCGCCTCCTGCTCGATCTCATCCACGTTGCCGCATCCAGAGTAGAAGCGGTGGTGGGGCACACCTTCTGCATACTTGTCGGTCAGCCAGTTGCCCATCGCCAGCTGCACAGCTAGTGACGAATAATTTTCTGATGCGATCAACTTGAGGAAGGAGCGCTGATCCTTCAGCTCCTGCACAATCAGATGGGCCACCTTGGGCGAGCTCTTCTCTAGATGATCCAATCCAGCCAGTACAGCGATGGCAGAGCTCTCCTGTTTCTCGGTGGGTACCATGCTAAAGTATTTTTTTAGTCGCGACATGGGTGTAGCTCCTTCTTAGCTCTATTTGAGTATAAACAGAGCTTCGGATAAACTTCCGGTCTGAAGAGGTGGCCCGCAAAACTATAGACCCTAGAAAAATCGTCCTTTTGCCGTCCCTTATCGCTGTTCTTCCTCGCCTACCCTCTCGGGTATGGTCTCGTCAGAACAGCAAGGAGCCAGCAAGCTGGCTCTGACAACGGACGCCAAAATTATCGATTTTTTTAGGGGTCTATAGTTTGCGAGCCACCTCTGAAACATCCCGATAACCTGGTAGCCATCATGCAAGAGCCCCTCCGGCAGATCCTGGAGATTCAGGAACTGGACATGAAAATGATCCGCCTCATCCGTCTAAAACGCGAACGCGAGAAGGAGCTGGAGCAGATCAGCTCGCTCCGCGCCGAGCTGCGCGTTCAGATGGAGGAGAAACAGCGCGAAATCGAAAACCTTTCTACCACCATCTCCGCCCAGGAGAAGCGCCTGGAAGAGTCGGTCGCCCGCATCAAGAAGCTGGAATCGCAGCAGAGCAGTGTCAAGAAGGTGGACGAGTTCAATGCGATCACCCAAGAGCTCACCGCTGCTGAAAAAGAGCGCATCGCTCTTGAGCAGAAGATCTCTGATTTGGTAGACCGCCGCGTAAGCGAGGAAGAGATCCTTGAGAAGATCCGTGAGAGCCTGAAAACCTCCGAAGAGAGCAGCCGCGTCCTCGAAGAAGAAGTGCGCCGCAGCATCTCTCTCATCAACGAAGAGGGACGCACTCTAAAGCAGGAGCGCGACGAGCTGGTCAAGGATGCAGACAGCCAGCTGCTGAAGATCTACGAAAGGCTCTTCAAAAACAAAAAAGATCGTGTCGTGGTACCTGTGGAAAACCGCACCTGCAGCGGCTGCCACATTGTGGTGACAGCACAGCACGAAAACCTGGTACGCAAGGGGCAAAACCTCACCTTCTGCGAACACTGCTCGCGCGTACACTACTGGCACGAACAGGAGCCCACCGAAGCGGCTGCCGCTCCAAGGCGCCGTCGTCGCAAAGCTGCTGCTAGCAGCTAAAAATCATCACTTCTGCCGGGAGGGCAGATCATCGCTTGCGCTCTTAAGTAGCGTAAGAGGAAAGTCTGGACTTCGTAGGAAAAGATACCAGTGAAAGACTGGGGGCCGCAAGGCTACGGAAAGTGCAACAGAAAATAGCCCGCTTGAGGATCTTCCCCAAGACAGGATGAAAATGCTCGCTTCATGAGCGAGCCACACCCGAGGGGACTCGGGGTGCTGCAAACCCTATCTGAAGCAAGATGTGGGGAGCCGGAGGATCAAACCTCCACTCTGTTTCCGGAGAGCTTCCCCTAGAATCGCTCGAGGAGGTTGGCGACAACCTCCCTAGATGAATGATGATCCGTCACCCTTTAAACGGTGACCGACAGAATCCGGCTTACCGCCCTCCCGGCTCTTTTTCTCCAGCTTCATCTGCATGAACGGACTCATCCATCAGGCCACCGAGCGGGTGCGCCTTGTCATACGCCTCCTTCTTCAATTTCAAAGAGACCTGGGTGTAGAGCGTCGTGGTGGCAAGCGATTTATGCCCCAACAGAGTCTGGATGCTCTTTAAATCCATCCCCTTCTCTAGCCAGTGAGTGGCGATGGTGTGGCGGATGGTGTGGGGCGTGACATGACCAGCAATACCCGAGGCGCGTAGGTAGCTGGCAAAGTTGCGATCCATCGACCGCACGGTCACCCTCCTGCCCCAGCGATTGAGAAAGACTGCCTTCTCATCCACCTCCTTCTGATGCAGGTCGTCGGAGTCGAGATAGCGCAGTGGACTCTCTAGATAGCGCGCTATCCATTCTGCAGCACCCTTGGTGATCGGCACCACCCGTTCGCGCTTGCCCTTACCGCGCACCAGCAGCCTTCTTTTCTTCAGATCGAGATCTTCCCGATTGAGCCCCACCAGCTCGCTGATGCGTAGCCCCGAACTGTAGAGCAGCTCCATGGCGCAGCGGTCGCGCATCCCTAGGTAGCTGTCGAGATCGGGCTGAGCGAGAAGATTCTCCACCTGCTCATAGGTAAGAAATTGTGGAATTCGTCTCTCCAGCTTGGGACGATCCATGCTATCGAGGGGGCTCTCTTCGATCCTGCCCCTCTTCTTCAGAAAACGAAAGAAGGAGCGCAGCGCCGAAAGCCTTCTGGCAACGCTCCGTTTGCTTAACCCCTCCTCTGCCATCCTTGCCAGAAAGGCGCGGAAGGCAAACCGGTCCAGCTTTTCCCAAGCAATCTGCTCCCCACCCACAAACTGGGTGAATGCCTCCAGATCGATCTGATAAGCGCGCAGCGTGTGGGGCGAAAACTGCCTCACCACCTGCAAAAACTCAAAAAAATCTTTTATCTCTTCCATCGCCACAATGCTGTTGTCAGGCTGAAGGGTAGACAAGTTGTCCTCTCTGTAGGTGTAAAAAGGATGTTAGTTGGTGAGGACGTGCTGTTGTTTGACTCTGAATATGCAGAACACTCCATTTTTTTATCGTTAATGCATCGGCAATGAGATTACGATGACAACGCCAAAAAAGAGCCTCCGCGCACATCAAAACAGAGCGCTTTTTCATAGCAACTCTTTCAAGTCTCTCCAGTGCCCTCTGAAAGGCGGCGGTCTGCATATAATCGGCAAAACCGCGAAAGGAGGGATTCTCCCATCCTTGATTGATCGAATTCTTCGCTGCTCTTCGGAACCCTCCCAGTCCTTTTATATGACAATAGCGGATCTGATCTGCTTGCAGCGAGGCTTTTAGCCTCTCTTGATTGAATTGTGGGTAATGGCTCGAACCAGGAACTGTTCTGATATCGATCACCACTTCGATATCGTAAGCATGCAAAAGCGCCAGGAACTGGTCGATCGTTCTTGTGGAGTGTCCTATCGTAAATACTGTTTTTTTCTTAGATCTAGGCGTCGAAGTTGTCATAGAGAGCTCCGTTCAATAGTCTCCATAGCCCAAACTTAAATAAAAAAACCTTTTACCACTTCCATCATCACCTACATAGGTGATAGCATAGGCGGGCAATTTGATTCGTTTCTTGTAAGACCATGATCACCCTACAAAAAATCACAAAGAAGATCGGTGCCCGCACTCTTTTTGAAGAGGTCTCGGCCACCTTCTCCTCCGGCAACTGCTACGGCCTAACCGGCCCCAATGGAGCGGGAAAATCGACGCTGCTCAAAATCATGATGGGAGTCGAACCTCCCACCAGCGGTACCGTCTCGCTGCCCAAAAAAGTGGGCTTTCTCAGACAGAACTTGGCCGAGTTTGCAGAAATAGAGGTACTCGACACCGTTATCATGGGCAACAGCCGCCTCTGGGCGGCGATGCAAGAGCGGGAGCGGCTCTATGGCGAAGAGATGACCGATGCGGTGGGCATGCGTCTAGGTACATTGGAGGAGATTGTCGCGGAAGAGGATGGCTACAGCGCCGAATCGGAGGCAGAGGTGCTGCTGGCCGGCGTCGGCATACCCGAAAGCCACTACAAGCAGCCGCTCAAGATGCTGCCCACCGATTCGCAGTTTAAAGTGCTGCTCTGTCAAGCGCTCTTTGGCCAGCCCGACGCTCTGCTACTGGATGAACCGACCAACCACCTCGACCTCGACTCGATTGGCTGGCTGCAGGATTTCTTACGCAGCTACAAAGGAACCATGATCGTGGTGAGCCATGACCGCTACTTCCTGAACGCTGTCACCTCTCACATCGCCGACATCGACTACGATACCCTCATCATCTACCCAGGCAATTACGACTCGATGCTGGTCGCTAAAACTGCCGTGCGTGAGCGCACCGAGCTCGAGAACAAGTCGAAAGAGAAGAAGGTCTCTCAGCTGCGCGAATTTGTAGCACGCTTTGGCGCCGGTACACGCGCGAGTCAAGTGCAGTCTCGCATCCGCGAAATCGAAAGGCTCGAGCCGCAGGAGCTGAAAAAATCCAATATCCAGCGCCCCTACGTCCGCTTCTATCCCCCCGAACAGCTCTCTGGTCAGAGCGTCTGGCGCACGAAGGGGCTGACGAAAGGCTACGATGGCAATCCGGTCATCCAGAACTTTTCTTACGAGGTAAGCCGCGGCGATAAGATCGGCGTGATTGGATCCAATGGCCGCGGTAAGAGCACCCTGCTCAAACTGCTAGCAGGTGTGATTGCGTCCGATGGCGGTAAGCTCGAGGTGGGACACAAAGTGGAGGTAGGCTACTTCCCCCAAAACCACGAGGAGTGTGTCGACAAAAAGAGCGACACCACCCTCTTCGACTGGCTGAAATCAGCTAGACCTGATGTCTACGACCAAGATATCCGCAGCATCCTGGGCAAGATGCTCTTTCCGGGTGAAGATGCCTTCAAAAAGATCGCCACCCTCTCAGGGGGTGAGACAGCGCGGATGATCCTGGGCAAGATGATGCTGCAAAAGCACAACACCCTCATCTTGGACGAACCCAATAACCACCTCGACCTCGAGGCGGTCTCGGCACTCAGCTGGGCCATTCAGGAGTTTAAGGGAACAGTGATTGTGGCCTCACACGACCGCGATCTACTCTCCAAAACTGCCACTCGCATCATCGCCCTTGAAGCAGACCGCATCCACTGCTACGAAGGCCCCCTCGAGGAGTACCTCGAAGTACAAAAAGCAGCCACCAAAAAGCGCTAGCGCACAGATGTGCTAGCTTGGGGAAGAGGACGGTGGGCCCAGACATACCAGGCGCCGCCGCAGGCGATGGCTGAACCTAGAAGCAGCATCGGCACAGGACCTATCCACTCGCAGAGACAGCCGCCCAATAGAGGGGCGATCACGCCGCGAATCCCGATCATGCAGAGATTGGTCGAGGTGAAGGGGCTGCTGCAATCCTGCTCTTGGGCAAAGACTGTACCCGAAAGATTCCAGAGTAGATGGCTTCCCGCCTGTGCGATGCCGTAGAGAAAGAAGGCGGCATTCAGCATGCCTAAACCCAGCGAAGAGAAGAGCACCATCAGAGGAAAGAGGCCAAACCCCAGCAGCACCAGCGCTGTCATCGGATGGATCGCATCGCGATGGAGACCTCGCCGCCAGAGCAGTGAGGAGACGGCGACACCCAGTGCCATGAAGATCAGTCTCGCTACCGAAAGATCGGTGTGCGAGATCTCCAGTCTATCGGCATAGAAGGCGGCAAGAGCTGGCGCCATCATCATCAGAGCGCTACCTCCAATCATGAAGGCCCACTGAAAGTGGGCAAAATCGCGGTCGCTGCGGATTAAGCGGAGGCTCTCCTTCCAGGGCTTTGCCCAATCGGTCTCTTCTGCTTGGGGGGCACTCTCTACATCGGGCAGCGAAATCCTCCGCTGCAGCCAAGTGCTGGTGAGCGCCAGCAGCGCGGCACCACTCAGCAGCCATCTCCAGGCCCCCTCTCCCGTATCGAGCAGCCGACCGATCGTTAGCGCCAGCGCGGCACCTACCAGAAAACTAAGGATTTGACAGAGAGAGAACCAGGTATCGCGCGAGGCTTTCGGTACCTTGCGCCGCAGAATCTCAATCACCGCCGGAGTGGCGGCTTTAGAAAAAATTTGATAGCTAGCAGCAGCCAGCAACAGGAAGGAGTAATTGCCAAAGACCGGCAGTAGCAGCATCGGAAGGTAGGCCAGCACCCAGCTGGTCAGTAGATAGGAGACCAGCCCCTTACGCTTTCCGGCTAGCCGGTGGCTCCAGTAGAAGGAGAAGAGCGGCAGAACTGGCCTCAGCATCAGGAAGAGCGAAATCTGCAACATACTCGCCCCCAAATCCTTACGCAGAATAAAAGGGAGTAGGGTATAGAGGGCCGTCATCGGCTCTCCTGATAAATTCATCCAGAGCAGAGTGAGACGAGTCTTCCCACAGCCCTTCCGGCTGCAGCTCTCTTTATCAGATGGGGGAACCTGCCTATCCATGACCATCATCACTATACCCTGTATCAAGGGAAAACGGCCATCTTGACTAGTTATTGCCGGATTGTTACGAGGAGGAAAAGTTAAAAAAAACAATTTTTGCCAATCGACTTCTATGGGACTCTCCTCCATTCCCCCTTCCGGGGGGCCACCACTTCCTCCTCGTATCCAGTCCTCCTTCGAGGACAACGCCATCACTGCAGCTAATAGCAAATCGATGAGTCAGGCGATCCACCGGTTTGTCGAACTTGGAAGAGATCTCCTCAAAGATCCTAAGTTAGCTAGAGACAGCGGTTTCCTCGCCAGGATGAAAGAGGCTATCTGTGAGCTAAGCCAGCAAGCTAAAAAAGCCAAAGAGAGCTGAGATGCAAAGAGAAAATCTGAATGACTGCGGCCTAATTGTGGAAAATATCCTCGGACAGCCGCTGTTCATCATCGGGGCGAGTGGCAATGTGACGCTGCTCACCGCTGCAGAAGAGTTCTCTCCCGAAACGGCGGAGGATTCTACCCTCAGTAAGGTGATGTTCTCCTTCGTCGACTACCCCGCACCTACCGAGGCGATGCTCACCGAGCTCGAAATCCTCGCCCACGAACTGGAAGACTCCCTCTAGACAGCTTTTTCTTAACCCTTGAGCGCCTAGCGCATTCAAGAGCAAAAATGGCCTCAGGAAACATTCTGGGGGCATTTTTGTGGTTGTAGATCTACAATTCTTCTCACCTTGAAACGCGCGTAAACAGCGAGGGGGAAATATGAGTTCAGGACCCATCGATCTCAAGGCACTATCCTCTCCACGACGTGAAGAGATTGCAGAACAAAGTCCTCGTGTAACCCAAAGCCCGCATTCCACACAGAGTCCGCGCGACGGCATATCCAGCCCGCGCGGCACACAGAGCCGCGTCGACGATCTGGCCCGCAACATGCTGACCCGTTCGGGCCATGCACTACTGATCTCACCTCGTCGAATCGTCTCTCCAATTGGAGTTGCGGAATCACCGGAACGTCTCAAGCTTTTCGGTAAGACTTATATTGATGGAGAGGCAAGACAACTCTTTCAGGAGGCCCTCAATCGAGGAGATAACCGCGAACTGCTAGCAGAAATCCTCGAGCTCCACCGTCGCTGCACCTACGAGCGAACCATCCTAGTCAAGGCGTGGGGTCTGTCGATAGAGCGACTGCTCAAGCTGGATCCCTCTATCAGGGAAATTGCATGAAGAAACAGCTTGATACTTCTTGATGATATACTGAAATTCTACCCTCAATCGCACCCCGAGGGGGAGTTGTTGCACGAATAAGAACTGTTATCAGACCGAGGGGAGAAGTTGGATGTGAATGAGCAGACTGCTCATTATAAGATGGGCCGGCTGCAGCTTCGATCCCTCGATCCTTGCTCCCGGGCCGTGCACAGCACTGT
>DAHXNQ010000010.1 GCA_027365315.1 Rhabdochlamydiaceae bacterium
TCGTTCTGGATAGGTCAGATGATGATAGCCTTTGGGCATACGTTCCTCCTGGTGTATCAAAAAATCACCATAGAGTTCGTAGTCATCTCTGACCACTTTCTATTTTAGTCTATTTGTTGCACTTCGCTGTTGAATGGGCCCTTTTCCAGGCTTAAAAACTCCTAATTTTTTATAATCCCCATCTCTTGAACACAGATCTCTTGAACACAGATCTTCTGGAATGCTGAGGGCAGGTTCGCGTAAGATCAGGTTATGACGGGCGGAGCTGGAAGAACAGACAGAACTGGAAGGAGGGCGAGCCGCCTCTGATGCTGGAGGAGTTTCTCTGTAGCATCACTCCTGTTACGGCAGAAGATTTTGCCCACTTCCTCACGATGCAACTGCGGAGGAAGTTCTTCCGCCTGGTGCGTGGCAACGTGGTAGACCAAACAGGCGAGCTGATCGCCAAAACCAACGACAGCATCATCACCAGTCCGATCCAGATCGAGATAGAGAATGGAGAGGCGAAGTTTCTGCCCCTGCGCGGCAAAGAGCTGCATCCCGCCGTGCATCTCTCTCACCTAGGCGCTCAGCTCTACACCAAGTTCTTGGGGCTCCACTTTTCACTACCCACCGAAGAGCAGTGGATGCGGGCAGCCTGAAAAGCTAAGCCGCCCACCAGCACAAATTCAATCCCCCACACTTAAGTCACTAACTATTAACAACTTGAATTTTTATTCATTTTATTAAGTTGAGTTTAATATCTAATTAAGATATCATTAATTGCGGAATAGTTGTTACTAGATGAGGGCCCATTATATGGCATCCAGAATAGGAATGGGAACATTCAGAGTGATGGGGGCCGTAAGCAGGAGACAATCTCCAGCAGTTCTGCGAAATCTTCCACCCAACACCTCTCGCAGAAACTCGAGAAATCAAGCTGCCCTCAAGGCAATCTCAAACCAGCAATCCTCCGCACCCAAACTTGCACCCACCTCCATACAACCCTGGCAACCCAACTTCATCCTCGTAGGGGAGCCAACCGGCCCCTTTTCCCTAAGAACCGTTTCCGAACCCAAGGAAGAGTCCAACAAAAGCAGCTGGCTTGCCAAAGTCGCAGCAGCAGTAGCCGGCGCCATCGCTGTGAATCTACTCGGCCAGAAGGTGGAGAAAAAGATCTTCTCCGAAGCCTCAGATGAGGACCTGCAAGCCGCCAACCAAGCGATCTACGATCGCGAGCGAGCCTTCTTCCTCAGTAAACTCGATGAGTTTAACGCCACAGAGGCAGAGCTAGCCACAGAGCTAGAGTCTGCTAACACATGTCTAGCCGAGTACGAGCAAGAGCTTCAGCGCACTGATAGCCAGTCCATTGATCACCTGTCGATAGGTTCGCAGAAAAAATACAAAGAAATGCAGCAGGATCTGCAGGACAAAATCAACGAGCTTAAAAATAACATAGAAGTTATTCAACGCGAGTTAACTAAAACTAAGATCTTAAAAGAGTTCGCGGAAAGAGAGATAAGCTCTCCCTCAGTCAGTCACGACTCTTGGACCTCTTTGGCTCCTAGTGGCAAAGAATTGGGCGTGGCTAGCGGTGATGCGACTTGGGCAACCGCAATCGACAGCATG
>DAHXNQ010000011.1 GCA_027365315.1 Rhabdochlamydiaceae bacterium
ACGTTGACGTGACAAAAGAGCATCCTTCCCTCAGGGCCATCTGATGTAGAGAGGGATCGGTGGACGCAGGTACAAAGGGTGGAATGTTTTCAAAATTGAAATCCTCCGTTTTTGGAAGCTCTCTGTAGATGCCCTCCGCAGCCCGCTTATGGAGGTTCTATTCTTTTACAGGCTGCGCTTCTGAGATGAGGCTGCGGAGACATGAAGAAGACCCGGTGGGTCTGCGCAATGCGGAGCAGGTGAGCGAATAGCGAACCGGCCGAGACCAGCTCTCTCGCGAGCGCTCCGTAGCGACCGGGACAGTGCTGTGCACGGCCCGGGAGCAAGGATCGAGGGATCGAAGCTGCAGCCGGCCCATCTTATGATGAGCAGTCTGCTCGTTCACATCCAACTTCTCCTCTCGGTCTGATAACAGTTCTTATTCGTGCAACAACTCTCCCTCGGGGTGCGATTGAGGGTAGAATTTCAGCATATCGTCAAGAAGTATCAAGCTATTTCTTCATGCAATTTCCCTGGGCATCTAACAGGCCATGCCCCAATCGTTTGGAGGCAGAAACAATTTACAGATAGAGCATCAAGCGATATCCTACCTTGCGAAGATGCTCGACAAGGGTTTCTGGTGGAAAATATCAAAGTTCAGAGTCTAGGGATTCTTGTAAAAGAGCGCTTAGATGATGCCAAGGCATTGTACAGAGCGGAACGCTACTCCGGGGCGATGTACATGTGTGGATATGCGCTAGAGCTAGGTCTAAAAAAGAAAACATGTCAAACCCTAGACTGGGATGAGTACCCAACAAACGAAAAACACAAAACACTGAAAACTCACAAATTAGAAGTTCTCCTGCATTTTTCAGGAGTTGAGAAGGTAGTGAGCACGAAGTTGAGCGCAGAGTGGTCGATTGTGTTACGGTGGAATCCTGATAATAGATACTCTGCTGCTATGGTCACCGAAGTTGATGCAAAATTGATAATTGATTCAATAGAAACCATCCTGAGCTCTCTATGAAAGAGACGATAGACAAAATTAAGGCTCTTATTGATCAGCTCGAAGCTGAATATGGATCATTTCTGATTTTTGCTCTTTTCCTGAGGGACAGCCCCGTCGAGAAGTGGGATATAATCATTTCTGCCACTTGGTTAAGTCCAAGAGATTTGAGTGCCTATAAGCTGCTCTCCTCAAAGCTGCAGGGAGTTTTGACCGAATCCGAATGGTTGCAATTCTCACATATTGTCCTGCTTGACCCAGACGATCAGGTTGTGACTTTCTTGTTAGATCTAGAAACGGTCAAAAATGGCGGATACAAGGAATTCTCCAGAGAAGAGCTTACCGAGAAATTCAAAATTCCCATCAAACGAGCCTATCTTCTGCGCTCTGTTAAGCAGTCCTAGCCCTCTGGTTTTCTACCGTCCTGATTTGGTCTTTCCGGCATGGGTATCTAAACTGTCCTATACGCATTGCGCGAATTCGGTCGCTTGGCTACCCTCGAGATTTTGTGGTGTAGGTGAGAATGGGCAAAGCACGGCCTTCTGTAGAATATCATTTTTTTTCTTACAAGATCGATTCTGTCGTGGCGGAGCTAGGGAAAGATCGTCTGCTTGCGGTGCTGCGCAAGATGCTGCTGATCCGCAACTTCGAGATCAGGTCCGAGGGGGTCTACCAGCAGGGTAAGATCGGTGGATTCTTTCACGCTTACATTGGTCAAGAGGCGATCCAGACCGCAGCTGTCGAGGCCATTGGCAAAGAGAACTGGTGGACCACCTCCTATCGCTGCCATGCGTTGGCGCTGCTGCTGGATGCCACACCCAACGAACTGATGGCCGAGCTGATGGGCAAGGCGACCGGCAACGCCAAAGGACGCGGCGGCTCGATGCACTTCTTTACCGACCGGTTGACGGGCGGTTTTGGGATTGTCGGCGGACAGATCCCCATCGCCACCGGGGCCGCCTTCACCGTGAAATACAAGGGGCTAAAAGAAATTTCCACCGTCTTCTTTGGGGATGGCGCTGTAGCGCAAGGGGCGCTGCACGAGTCGCTTAATCTAGCGGCGCTCTGGGATTTGCCCTGCCTCTATGTGATCGAAAACAACCAGTGGGGGATGGGCACCGCAGTGAATCGCGCCATTGCAGCCGAGCCGATCGCCGAGAAGCTCTCGAAGGGCTACGACATGCAGTCCTACACTCTCGAGGGGATGGACTTCTTCCAGTGCTATGCCGCCTTCAAACAGATTGCCGAAGAGATGCGACGCACTTCGCGCCCTGTGCTGGTGGAGGTGATTACCGAACGGTTTCGAGGCCACTCGATCTCCGACCCTGCGCTCTATCGCTCGAAAGAAGAGCTATCGGCCTGCATGAAGCGCGATCCCATCCAGAATCTGAAAGCTGAGATGATCAAGAGGGGTATGCTGACCGAGGCGGAATTTGAGGCGATGGACAAAGAGCAGCGCGCTGCCGTGGTGGCGTCGATTCAGTATGCAGAGGAGAGCCCCTGGCCCGATCCTCTGACATTGGGTGAAGATGTATTGGCACCTTAGAAAGTGGTGAGGAGATAACAGAATGGCGAAGCAGCGAATCGAGATGCGCGAGGCACTACGCCAGGCAATCGACGAGGAGATGACGCGAGACGAGACGGTCTTTGTCATGGGCGAAGAGGTGGCCGAGTATAACGGCGCCTACAAGGTGACGAAGGGGCTTCTCGATAAGTGGGGCTCTAAGCGCATCGTCGATACTCCTATCTCCGAGCTGGGCTTCACCGGTCTTGCGATTGGAGCAGCGATGACAGGACTGCGTCCCATTGTCGAGTTCATGAGCTTCAACTTCTCCTTTGTGGCGATCGACCAGATCATCTCCAACGCCATGAAGATGTACTACATGTCGGGTGGGCGCTATCGGGTGCCGATTGTCTTTCGAGGTCCCAATGGCGCTGCGGCACAGGTTTCGTCACAGCACTCTCACTGCGTTGAGGCGCTCTACGCCAACCTGCCCGGTGTGATTGTGATCGCTCCCAGCAACCCCTACGATGCGAAGGGTCTTTTTAAGTCGGCCATCCGCAACAACAACCCGGTGATTTTTCTAGAGAGCGAGCTGGACTACGGCTTTCAAGAGGAGATTCCCACCGAAGAGTACCTAGTGCCGATTGGCAAGGCGAAGATAGTGCGCGAAGGGAAGGATGTGACGATTGTCTCCCATAGCCACATGATGCGCCATGCTATGGAGGCTACTGAGAAGCTGGCCCAGAAGGGGATTCGCGCCGAGCTGATCGACCTGCGCACCATCAAGCCGCTCGATACCGCTACGGTGGCTCAGTCGGTGCGCAAAACCCACTTCTGCGTGCTGGTAGAAGAGGGGCATATTTTTGCTGGTATCTCTGCCGAGGTGGGGTTCCAGATTCAGCAGCACTGTTTTGATTTCCTCGATGCTCCGGTAGCACGGGTCTGCCAGATGGAGACCCCGATGCCCTACTCCAAAAATCTGGAGCGCGAGACCCTGCCTACACCAGATAAGATTGTGCAGGCAGCCTTACATACTATCGGAGCTTAAAGAGATTATGCCCTCTACGCTGACTATGCCCAAACTCTCTCCCACCATGGAGGAGGGGACTATCGCCAAGTGGCACAAAAAAGAGGGAGATCAGGTGAAGGCCGGAGATCTTCTCTTTGAGGTGGCTACCGATAAAGCAACAGTTGAGTACAACTCTCTTGACGACGGCTATCTACGTCAGGTGCTGGTTGGAGATGGCAAGGAGGCCAAAGTGGGCGATCCCATAGCAGTGTTGACCGAAACCGCAAACGAAAGCATAGCGGGTTATAAACCAGAAGGTGTGCGGCGCGAGGAAGAAAAGCCAAAAGCTGCTGCTGAGAAGAGCGCGGAACCTAAAGAGGCCGCGGCGCCTAAGAAGGCGGCGGGCGGCAGCATGATGCAGCCGGCCCACACGCCCGAGCCACCCCTCGAGGGCTACCAGTTTCCCCACGCTGCAAAAGTGGGCGATCGCCTGCTCGCCTCTCCCTTGGCCAAAAAGCTGGCGCAAGAAAAGGGGGTCGATCTCGCCTCTGTGGCCGGTACAGGGCCGCGCGGAAGGGTGATGAGTCGCGATCTAGGTGCAGCGGCGCCCACATCTCAGCTCAGCTTCAGCAACGAAGCAGTGCCTACAGAAGCTCCTGGCAGCTACGAAGAGATCCCCCTTACTCCCATGCGCAAGGTGATCGGTCAGCGGCTGCAGGAATCGAAGACATTCATCCCCCACTTCTACGTCTCGCAAGAGGTGAACGCTGATGCACTCGAGCGCCTACGCGCCGAGCTGAAAGAGGGTGGGCTGAAGGTGTCGGTCAACGACTTCATCATCAAAGCCTCTGCCTTTGCTCTGCGTGATCATATCTTGGTGAATAGCGGCTTTGACTCGGTCCAAGGGGCAATTGTGCGCTTCAAGACCATCGACATCGCTGTGGCGGTTAGCATCGAGGCGGGTCTGATCACCCCTATCGTGCGTCATGCCGACTACAAGACGCTGGGGCAGATTAGCGCCGAGGTGCGCGAGCTGGCCGCTCGCGCACGCGCCGGCAAGCTGCAGCGCGAGGAGTATAGCGGCGGCTCCTTCACCATCTCCAACCTGGGGATGTATGGAGTGACGCAGTTTGTGGGGGTGATCAACCCCCCACAAGCGGCTATCTTAGCGGTAGGCGGCATCGAAGAGAGGCCTATCGCGCGTGATGGCCAGATCGTAGTGGGCAAGACCATGATCCTCACCCTCTCGGCCGACCACAGAGTGATCGATGGAGCCGATGCGGCGCAGTTTCTGAAGTCCTTGCGCCACTACCTCGAGCACCCCTCTTTGCTACTTCTGCATCCAGCTAGCTAGAGCTCTTCGTCCGCCACAGGTTTCAGAAGCCACTCGATCAGGCTGACGATTGGCCAAATGGGCAGCAGCAGGATCCAGGTGGGCCAGAAATTGCGCAAACGATTGATGGTCCTCTTGATCACACCATCCTGTTTGGGAGCTGTCTCCTGATCCAGGTGGGTATCGGAGCTGCTCGCGGCCGCTGCACTTTTTTCGCCACTCTTCTCGTTCACCTTATCGGGATGGGGAGGAGGCTCGACCACCTTGTCGGGATC
Source organism: Rhabdochlamydiaceae bacterium (assembly GCA_027365315.1). Lineage (GTDB taxonomy): Bacteria > Chlamydiota > Chlamydiia > Chlamydiales > Rhabdochlamydiaceae > DAHXNQ01. The sequence continues at coordinate 5,107 of DAHXNQ010000011.1, forward strand.
TTCCACATCGTTCGGTTTAGGAGGATTGTCTGGATTCGATGGCTTGGGGTCTGGCCCGGGAGGAAGAGTGTCCGGAGGCGGCGGAGGTGGTGGCGGTGGACTCTTCTTGGGAGGGGCAATTTCCAACTTAATGTGATTGATCTGCTCCCAGGTAGGGGGCCTCCTGGTAGCATTAGTCACTGGAGCGAAAGTCCGATCGAAAAGAAGACTAAATTGATCGGGCAGATTAGCCATCGGTTCCAAACGGCCTATTAAGAGGTTGTCATTCCTGGTTCCAACTGTGTAACCATCGTCCATCGTCTCCTTAATTACGAAGATCCGAACATTCATGAGATCGTAGATGCGCGTTGCATTAAGTTGTATAAACTTATCCATCCGTTCTTTATTGGATGAGAAGGTATTAACGCTGCAGCGAAAGTCCTCTTCTTTGAGCGACCACTTGTTCTCTGACTTGGTTTTGAGGTGCCATATGGTAGGGTTCTGCTGACTGCCTGTTGGCGGTGCCACAATCGCCTCCTCTTGTAGTTTTGGGGCAAGGAAGAGTGTAGCCGATCGCTCTTTTTTAGCTATTTTGTAAAGATTTTTGCCTCTATTCTTCTTTCTCTTCCAGCTGGTGATTCAGCTCCTCCTCCGCTTCCTCTTCGCTGAGAGTGGTATCGTCGATCCACTCGCGAAAGAGTAGGTAGAGTGCCGAGGTGAGAAAGAGAATGGGCAGAAGAATGTGGGTGGGCAGATTGAGCCACCAGAGGGCGAAGCCCCCAGAAAAGATGATCAGGCTGATCAGCGCATCGTAGCGCTTTCCCAGCAGCAGCTGATGCAGCGCAAGAGGCAGCCCTACCACCAGCAGCATGCCGGGCCACCAAGCGTTCATAAACGACACTACAGCAAGTCCTGTCAAGAAGACCGAAACAGCGAGCACATGAGCGCGCCTGTGTGAAAGCATGGAGTGTGCCATAGCCTCATCCTACCCAGAGCCACCAGCGAATCAAGAAAAATTTCACTCCGTTGCCTGCTATCATCATCTGACCTATCCAGAACGATATAAAATTTTTACTTTAAAATCGAGAGGAGACAGCATCGCTCAAATTGCTGCCACCCTTTCCGTGAGTCGTTGGACTGTGCATCGCGAACTGCGCAGAAACCCAGGAGAATGGCCGGTACCATTTCGTCCTTGATGTAAATATACCAATAAATGGTATAGTATCCGATATAGATGCGCTGGTATACGATGAGTAGCCAAGACGAGGGCCCTGCATGGCAGGTGGATTTTACTTCCACAGCAGCTAGGCAGAAGAAAAAGCTACCGCCCGCTATAGCTGAAATGCTGGCGGTGCTTGTAGCTGAGATGGAACAAGAGGGTCCAATTCAAAGGAGCTGGTCCCACTTTGGTCCATTGAGAAGGTCTAAGGACATTCCCTCGAATGCCTACCATTGCCACCTCAAGGGAGGTCGGCCTACCTACGTAGTCTGCTGGCAAGTGGTAGACAAAACGATTCAAATAGTGGAGGTTTTCTATGTCGGTACGCACGAAAACGCGCCGTACTAAGATCGCAGCCAAGAAGCGATCAACCAAAGCAAAGGAACGATCGATTCCTTGGAGAGAGGTCTTTAAGGAAGAGATCGAGGACTACTCAGAGGCCGGCCTTATGCTTAGGGGGTCCCGTGGTAAGGCTGATGTCACGCAAAAGGAATTGGCTGCGGCAATCGGAGTGAGTCAGCACCATATCAGCGAAATGGAGAATGGGAAGAGAACGATTGGGCGTGAGATGGCGAAGCGCTTGGGAGCATTTTTTAAGACCAGCTACAAGATCTTCCTCTAAGTGGCTGCGGAGACATGAAGAAGACCCAGTGGGTCTTCGCAATGCGAAGCAGGTGAGCGAATAGCGAACCGGCTGTGCATAGCGAACCGGCTGTGCATAGCGAACCGGGCTGTTGCAAACCCACTGTTCAACTCGAGCTGGCATAAACTCAGCGTTTTTTCTTTTCATTGAAAAACTGCTTGAGATAGCGGCCGGTGTAGGAAGAGGGGAGGGTGGCGAGCTCTTCGGGGGTGCCCTGGCCGACGATCTGGCCACCGCGCTCGCCTCCTTCGGGGCCGAGGTCGATGATCTGGTCGCAGGCGGCGAGCAGTTCGAGCTGATGTTCGATCATGATGATGGTATGCCCCTTGTCGACAAGCGACTGGAAGATGGGCAGCAGTTTGGCGATGTCGTCGCTATGCAGCCCGACGCTCGGTTCGTCGAGGAGGTAGAGGCTCTTTCCTTTGGTGCGGGTGGCGAGCTCGCGCGCGAGGCGGAGGCGCTGCGCCTCGCCGCCAGAGAGGGTGGCCACCTCCTGACCGATCTGTAGATAGCCCAGGCCTACCTGCGAGAGTAAAGAGAGCAGCTTTTCGATCTTACGCGGCCAGGCGGCCATGAAGGGGATCAGCTCGTCGACCGTTTTTTGTAGCAGGGCACCCAAGTGGAGGCCATGCAGCCGCACTTCCAGTGATGCCGGCTTCAGGCGTGCGCCGCGGCAGCCTTCGCAGACCACCTGCACATCGGGCAGAAACTGTAGTCGCACAGTGGTATAGCCCAGGCCATCGCAGGTGGTGCACATGCCGGCCCTGTGGTTGGGGCTAAAGTGGCGCGGCTCAAGACCGCGCAGGCGCGCAACGCCCAGCGAGGCGTAGAGCTGGCGCAGCGGGGTAAGTAGATCGGTGTAGCTGGAGATGTCGGCACGGGCGGTCTGGCCCAGAGGTGTCTGCTCCAGGCTGATGATGCTTTCGATCTCGCCATAGCGGCGCGCCTGGATCTCCTCTATCAGACTCGATTTACCAGCGCCTGAAACCCCTGTCACACCCACAAGGCAGCCAAGAGGAATTTTAACAGAGAGGTTCTTCAGGTTGTGGCGCGTCAGCTGATCGAGCCTTAGCCATGCAGCCGGTTTGCGCCGCTGTGCTGGATAGGGGAGCTGCTTGCGGCCCGAGAGGTAGGCGCCGGTGAGGGAGTGTGGGTTGTTGCAGATCTCTTTCAGCGTGCCGCTGGCCACAATGCGGCCGCCCGCTTTTCCTGCGGTGGGGCCAAAATCGAGGATCTGGTCGGCCAGCTGTAGGGTCGAGGGGTCATGCTCGACCAGCAGGAGAGTGTTGCCCTGCTCTTTCAGCTGTTTTAAGGCGTGGTGCAGCAGGCTGGCGTTGTGGGGATGTAGACCGATGGTGGGCTCGTCTAGCACATAGAGGCAGCCCGAGAGGCCGCCACCTAGCTGGCGCGCCAGACGGATGCGCTGCGTCTCGCCACCACTGAGGGTGGGAGCGGTGCGGGCCAGGCTGAGGTAGCCGGCTCCCAGCTCGGTGAGGCAGAGCAGACGACTGCGGATCTGTCGCATCGGTTCGGCAAGGGTCTGCTGTTGTTCTTCCGACAGAGAGACTTTCTCCAGAAAGGGGAGCAGCTCTTCGATCGGTAGCTGACAGAGCTGGCCAATCGAACGCCCCTCTATCTTCACAGCCAGAGCAAGGGGAGAGAGGCGTGCGCCGAGGCAGGCGCGGCAGGGTCTTTCGCTCGAGATGCTGGACATCTGTTCGCGTAGCGAGCGGGGTGCGCTTTTGAGCATCAGCTCCATCACGCGGGTGAGGCCGCGCCATTTCAGGCGGACGCCCTCATCCTTGGGGCTAGGCAGCGCTTTCGTAGCGCCCTGAAAGAAGGCGGAGCGCTCCTCTTTCAGCTGGCTCTCCACCAGCTTGCGAAACTCTTTGGGCATCCGCTCTTTCACCAGAAGCGAGATCCACTCCATCGGCTCCAGATCGGCTAGGCTCTCCAGCCTGATTCCCTGCTCGGCGCCTAATCCTTCGCACTCGCTGCACATCCCACCTTCGGTGTTGAAGGAGAAGGTGTGGGGGGTGATGGCTGGATAGGAGAGGCCGGTGGCGGGATCGACAAAGCCAAAGTGGAAGAGGTTTTCTTCTTTTCCTACAGCCAGCAGGCGGCTGCTTCCCAGCATCCCCACCTGCTTCACCGCATCGAGCAGCCTTTTGGAGGCCTCTTTCTTCACCACAATGCGGTCGACAACCAGCTCAAGGCGGTGCTTTCTTCCGGGAGTGAAGGGGAGGGGGTCGGTCAATTCTAGATCTTCGCCATCCAGCCGCACGCGGATGAACCCCTTTTGTAGCAGCTCCTGCTGCAGCCCGCCCCAGCTCTGTCCCTTTTTGGGTTCGAGGGGTGCTAGAATCTGTAGCTTCTCTCCCTCGGTTAGCTCTAGCAGACGCGCTACCACAAATTCGGGGGTGACTCGTTCCAGTTTGCGGTTTGTCCCTGGTGCATGCGGCACGCCTGCATGGGCAAAGAGAAGACGCAGATAGTCGTAGATCTCGGTCATGGTGCCCACCGTACTGCGCGGGTTGCCCGCATGCCGCTTCTGCTCGATCGCCAGTGCCGCCCTTAACCCCTCGATGCGCTCTACCTTGGGCTTGGGCATCTGTCCCACCAGCTGTCTCGCATGCGGCGAGAGCGATTCGACATAGCGCCGCTGCCCCTCTGCGTAGACAGTCTCGAGAGCGAATGAACTTTTGCCCGAGCCGGAGGGGCCGGTGCAGATGCAGATCGATCCGTGGGGAATGGTGACGGAGAGCTTCTTCAGATAGTTCTGCTCGGCGCCAATCACTCTAAGGCTCTCCTGCGCTTTTGCCTTTGGAGAGATTTTTGTTGCATTGGCTACTGCATGATGGGGGCGCAGCGCCTCGGCAGTGGGTGTGGAGAGCTTCGCCACCTCTTCAGGCGAACCCTGTGCGATGATGAGCCCTCCTTCGGCGCCTCCCTCGGGTCCCAGCTCGATCACCAGATCGGCCACCTTCACCAGATCCATGTTGTGTTCGATCACCACCACGGTATCGCCCCGCTCGACTAGACTTGTTAACACGCGAATCAGCCGCTCGACATCGTGAAAGTGGAGGCCGGTGGTGGGCTCGTCCAGGATGTAGAGGCTTTTGCCGTTTGAGGGGCGCGATAGCTCGCGCGCCAGCTTGATGCGCTGCGCTTCGCCACCCGAGAGGGTGGTGGAGGATTGCCCCAGCCTGAGGTAGCCTAGACCCACCCGCTCGAGAAGCTCCAGCTTGCTGGCGATCTTGGGAATGGCGCTAAACAGTTCGAACGCCTCAGAGCAGCTCAGCTCCAGCACATCGTGGATGGTTTTGCCCTTGTAGGTGACCGATAGGATCCGCTCGTCAAACCGCTTGCCCTGGCAGTGGAGGCATTCGATCCACTCCTCCTCCAGAAAGTCCATATCGACGCTGATGGCGCCAAGACCCTTGCAGTGGGGGCAGCTGCCCTCCTTCATGTTGAAGCTAAAATGGCTGGGGGTGAGGCCCGAGGCGAGGCTCTCTGGCATCGAACTGAAGAGGGTGCGGATCTCATCGAACAGCTTCACATAGGTAGCGGGATTGGAGCGGGGGGTGCGGCCAATCGGCGCAGCGTCGATCGCCACCACCTTCTCGAGTCCCTCCCACCCCTCGATGGTGTCGAAGGGGCCCACCTCCAGCTGCGCTCCCTGCAGTCGATTGGCAAGAGCGGGATAGAGTAGGTCCAGAATCAGGGAGGATTTTCCCGATCCCGAGACTCCCGTCACCGCCACAAAAAGACCCAGAGGGAGAGTCAGGTCGACCGACTTGAGGTTGTGGTGACGCGCGCCGCATAGACGAATTCGATTTCCATTGCCTGGGCGCCTTGTTTCGGGAATCGGGATCGATTTGCGTCCCGCCAGGTAGTCGCCCGTCAGTGAGCGTTTGCACTTCAGCAGCCCGGCAAAATCGCCTTCGTAGATCTTCTCGCCCCCCAGCTCGCCTGCAAGAGGTCCTAAGTCGACAATCAGATCGGCGGCGCGGATGGTCTCTTCGTCATGCTCGACTACCAGCACGCTGTTGCCCAGGTCGCGAAGCGCCTTCAGGCTCTCGATCAGTCGCTGGTTGTCGCGTGGATGTAGACCAATCGACGGCTCATCCAGCACGTAGGTGGCGCCCGTCAGACCGGCACCGATCTGCGAAGCGAGTCTCACTCGCTGCGATTCACCCCCTGAAAGGGTGGGGGCTGAGCGGTCGAGCTGGAGGTAGTGTAGCCCCACCCTCTCCAAGAAGGAGAATCTCTCCACCACCTCTTTTAGCAGCTCCTCTCCGATCAGCCGCTCCGACTCTGTCAGCCTTGCATCGGAGAAAAATTGAAGTGCCTCGCTCACTGGCATCTGGGAGATCTCGCCGATGGTGCGGCCAAAGAGTTTTGTGGCGGCGGGGTAGGGGCGCAGGCGCGCGCCTACGCAGGCAGAGCAGGGGCCCACCGACATCAGCTGGCGCATTCTCGTGCGATAGAACTCGCTTGTCGCCTGATCGAACCGCTCTCTCGCTTCATGCAGCACGCCTTTCCAAGCGACAAACTCGGTCCAGCGGGAGCCCTTTTCGGGATGATGGAAGATCATCTTCAGCCACTTCTGTCCAGAGCCATATCTGGAGCCGTAAAGGAAAACCTCCTTCGCCTCGTCAGAGAGCTTCTGCCAGGGGGTAGAGAGATTGAAGTGGTAGAGGCGCGCCAGATTGCGATAGATGTTGCCGTAGCGCACCGTGTTGAAGGAGCTGGCGACGCTGCAGCAATCCTCTTCGATACTGCGAGAGGGGTCGATGATTTTGGTGAGGTCAAATTTAAGCTCCTGTCCCAACCCTCTGCAGGTGGGACACATGCCGCGAGGGTGGTTGAAGGAGAAGTCGTGCGGCTCGAGCGGCTCGTAGGAGAGGCCAGACTCTTTGGAGAAGCCGTGGCGGGATAGAAGCTTTTCCTCATGACTCTCTCCCTGCAGTAGCAGCAGAGATCCATTCGATAGCTCGAGTGCTGTGTGCAGAGATTCGGCCACTCGGCCCCGCTCTTCTGGCTGCACCACCAGGCGATCGACCACTACATCGAGATCGTGCGGCTGCGTAGGATCAAGTAGAGGGGGCTCTCCCAGTTCGATCCAGCTGCCGTCGATGCGCCCTCTTGTGAATCCTTTTCGCTGCAGTTCGCTGCACTCTTCTGCCAGCGTCCCCTCCTTGCCGCGCAGGTAGGGGCTTAAGAAGATCAGCTTGGTGCCAGGCTCCATGGCCAGAATCGATCCCAGCATCGACTCTTCGCTCTGCGCCGCTAGGGGGCGGCCGCTGATCGGACAGTGGGGTAGGCCTAGGCGCGCGAAAAGCACTCGCAGGAAGTCGTGGATCGAGGTGAGGGTGCCCACTGTCGAGCGGGGATTTTTGCTGGCGCTCTTCTGCTCGATCGCCACTGTGGGAGAGATGCCGCTGATCTCCTCCGCCTCCGGTTTGGGCAGCTCGCCCATCTGCCTGCGCACGTGTGGCGAAAGCAGCTCGACGTAGCGCCTCTGCCCCTCCACGTAGATGGTGTCGAAGGCAAGAGAGGATTTTCCCGATCCAGAGACTCCGGTAAAGAGCACAAGCTTCCCCGCCGGGAGGGTGAGATCGACTCCCTTCAGGTTGTGCACACGCACCTTTTTCAGCACGATGGGTGGCTGCTCGGACTTCACAAAAAACCTTCTCTACTACTGCGGCCCCCTATGATATAACAGCGGATAGTTTCTAATCTGGTGGTGTCGATGCTTCGAACAAAGATTACCTGTACGATGGGTCCTGCAGTAGCTAGTGAAGAAAAAATTTCTGAACTAGTCGATGCCGGAATGAATGTGGCGCGGCTCAATTTTAGCCACGGCACCTACGAGGAGCATGGCCGCACCATCGCTCTGCTGAAGAAGGTGCGCAAGGCCAAGGGTGTGCCGCTGGCGATCATGCTGGATAACAAGGGGCCGGAGATCCGCCTCGGTATCATCCAGGGAGGCGAGCTGGTGGTCCGGGTGGGGCAGAAGATCGAGCTGCATGCTGAAGGGGGAGAAGGAACCGAAGAGAGGTGGTCTCTCACCCCCTATGCCGCTATTGAGGCGATGGAAAAGGGGATGAAGCTGCTGCTGGACAACGGCTATCTGCTGGCCGAGGTGGTGGAGAAGAGACCCCGCTCGGTGGTCATCCAGCTGACTAACTCGGGCACCATCCGCAGCCACAAGAGCGTCGCCATCCCCGGAGCTCGCGTAGCGCTTCCCGCTGTCACCGATCAGGATCGGAAGGATCTCGCCTTTGGTTGCGAGCAGGGGATCGATCTGGTGGCCGCCTCCTTCATCCGCTCGGCCGAGCATGTGTTGGCGATCAAGGAGCTGCTCTCCAGCCTAGGCCGCCCCGACATTCTGGTACTGGCCAAGATCGAGAACCACGAAGGAATCAAGAATTTCGATGCCATTGTCGAAGTGGCTGACGGCATCATGGTGGCGCGCGGCGATCTAGGGGTCGAGCTGCCGCTGACCCAGGTTCCGGTGCTGCAGAAGATGATGATCCGTAAGTGCCACCAGTCTGCCAAACCGGTGGTGGTGGCCACGCAGATGCTGGAGTCGATGATCAACTCGCCTCTGCCCACCCGTGCCGAGGTCTCCGATGTGGCCAACGCCATCTACGAAAGCGCCTCGGGAGTGATGCTCTCGGGCGAGACAGCGATGGGCAAATATCCTGTCGAGACGGTGCGCATCATGCGCGAGATCGCTCTGGAGGCGGAGAAGGCGTTTGACTACCGCGAATTTTTCTACCGCGATGCGCGGCAGGAGTTCTGCGATGTTCCCTCTTCGGTTGCGCTGGCGTCGGTGAAGACCGCCTATAGTGCAGGCGCTAAGGCGATCTTTGTCTTTACCAGCAGCGGCTTCACCGCCAGGCTGATCTCCCGCTTCCGCCCAGAAATGCCGATTCTAGCCCTGACAGGTCGCGAGAGTGTCTACCACCAGATGGCCCTCTACTGGGGGGTCCAGCCTGTCGATCCCGTCACAGCGCAGAATATGGAGCAGGCCTTCACCGAGGTGGGATGCTTTGCCCTGGGCAAAGGGTACCTGCACTTTGGCGATCTGGTGGTGGTGACGGCCGGTGCTCCCTTTGGCATCAGCGGTACCACCAACACGATGATGGTGGAGAGCCTGGGCGATGTGCTGGTGCGCGGCCATCTCGAAAATCACTACCAAGGGAAGAAGGTGCAGGGGCGTATTGCTCACCTCTTTTCGGCTGGCCCTTCTGGCAAGGCGCAGTTCCAAGAGAAGATTGTGGTGATGTCGCGCTGCGATGCCAGCTATCAGCCGCTGCTGGAAGGGGCGCTGGCTCTGGTTCTACAGAACCATCCAGAAGATCCAGGCTCCAAGGAGGCGGCCGTGCAGATAGCTCGCGCGCTCAATATCCCTCTGCTCACCGGCGCCGAGCATGCCCTCTCGATTCTGAAGGATGGACAGGCTGTCACCCTCGATCCCGCCAAGGGGATCGTCTACAAAGGGACCATCAGCTCGGACGAAGAGATGATCGAGCGGCTCTGCGAGCGCACTGGCGCCTGCCAGCGCAAGGGTTAGTTAGGAGGTAGAATCGATCGTAGCAGAATCAGCGCGGCCATCGAGGCAGTTTCGGCGCGTAGGATATTCTCGTGCAGCCGCACTGAGGTAGCGCCAAGCGTTGTCAGAGCAATCTTGCGCTCGCTATCAGAAAATCCCGCTTCAGAGCCAATCAGCAGCACTACACCCCTGCTGCTTCCGATCTTCTGCTCCCAGAGATAGGGAGCCGTAGCAACGGGATCTGCGAGCAGCAGCTGATGCTCTGCAGCCAGCTCTCCCCAAAGTTTTAGCGCCGGCTGTTCCACAATTTCGGGCAGATAGAGCCTACCGCACTGCTTCATCGCAGCGATAGAAAGATGCCTCAGTCTTTCCATCTGGTGCTGTGAAAGCTTCTCTCGCTCGCTCTTTTCACCGGGAAAGAGCCAGATCTCGGTGGCGCCGAGCTCCGTAGCCTTTTCGACAATCCACTCCAGCTTGGGCTGTTTTGTCAGCGCCTGCGCCAGAATTGGGCGAAAGGGCTTGGTTGCGCGCTCCACCTCTTCGATCAGAAGATCGGCCTCTCTTTTTTCGACAGCGCGCAGCGTCGCTTTTGCCAGCTCGCCGCGCCCATTCACCAGCTCGAGAAGCTCTCCTGGCCGCAGCCGCATCACCAGAAGATGCTTCAGCTCCTCTCCCACCAGCTGTAATGCCTTTCCCTCTTTGAGGGGACCATCGTAAAAAAACCTATCAGCGGGCATGGCATATCCTCCTCATCAGCTCTTCGTTATCCTCGATCTCCAGCGCCTCGATCACCGCTCCGCGCTTCAGCTGGCGGGTGAGGGCGCGACTGCCCGAAAAGTTGAAGAGCAGCTTGTAGCGCAGGTCGGGCTTCATCAATTCATCAAGCGATCGATAGTAGCGCAGCTCTACCTCTGGCAGATCGGGTAGCTGGGAACCCTCCTCTGCCCAGATGGCAAAGAGCTCTTGTGGGTAGAGCCTGCGCAGCTGCTGGATCAGTGGTACAAGAGGCTCCACCTGCTTTCCCAGCACTACCAGAAGCGAGTCGTAGCGGTAGCGCCGTTTGATGGTGCCCAGCGACTGCTGCTTCCAGCGGTTATGGGCCCAGAGCCACTGATCGGGGTGAGCGCGGATGCCAGATTCTAAAAAAGTGCTTGCCTCGCGCATCAGGCGAGGAATCTCCTCTTCGGAGCTTTTTGTTCTATCGGGCCAGATGGGAGCGGAGTAGCGGATCTGGTAGTGGTGCCCACCTCTTTCGTTCTCGCGATGGATGGTGGCTGTCATGAGGGGCGCGCCGGTGCGGTAGCAGAGCAGTGCCGGCAGGGGAGAGGTGTAGGCCATGCGCCCCAAAAAGGGTGCGCGGTAGCCCTGATCGGGCATTCCCTGGTCGCCCACCACACCCAGAAACTTGCCGCTGCGTAGCGCCCTCAAACCCTCTTTCACCGCCTCTTTGGGAAGGATCACCTTCCCGCCAAATTTTTCCCGAATCGACACCACCCATCTGTAGAGCTGCTTCTGCCGCACCGGGCGGCCAATGGCCACTCCAGGCATGCGGCTGGTTCCCTCGAGGAAAAGCAGCTCCCAGTTGGACTGGTGGCCGCAGAAAAAGATAACCCCCTGTCCCGAGGCGATCAGCCGCTCCGCCTCTTCAGGGTTGACGCAGTAGGCGATCTCGCTCGCCTTTTTCAGTCGCGCTAACCTCGGGTATTCGAGATAGGTGGTGATGAGGTGGCCCAAAGAGCGCCTTGCCATCCGCCTGATCTCAACTTCGGTTAAAGCTAGATCGGAGAGAGCCAGGTTGGAGAGGGCGATCTTCCTTAAACGCGGAGAGAGATAATAGAGCAGGCTGCCTAACAGCACGCCAGATCCTTCAGGCAGGGCTCGACCAGCCTAGGAAGTTGCAGCTTCAACTCGAGGTGGGCGACAGAATCGCGAATCTGCTGCGCACTCTCCTCTGTTTTCGGATGAGCGAGCGCCTGGTCCAGGCAGCAGTGCCAGCTAGCGCTATCGTCTAGCCTCTTCAGAACAGCGCCACTGTAGGGCAAGAGCACCTCCTTCCCACCGTTGTGGGGCGAGGAGATGACAAAATTGCCCATCGCTAGCGCCTCTACGGTCACATTAGCAAAGGGGTCGTAGAGTGAAGGCACCACCAGAGTGTCGGTCTGCTGGTAGAAGGAGATCAGGCTCTTCTGCTCACCAGCAAAATGGACCTTCTCTGCTATACCCAGCCTGCTAGCTAGCCGCCTCCATGAGGAAAGAGAGGACTCTTTACCCACCACTGTCAGTTTCCAGCCTGTTTTGTGATAGGTAGAGAGAGCCTTCAACAGAAAGCCCAGACCTTTGCGTTGGTAGTTATGCCCAGCAAAGAGCAGCTGATGCTCATCATTCACCGGTTTCACAAGGGGCCAGTGATGAAAGGGCTCTTCCAATAAAGCCCACTCCACAGCGTTATGCACTACGCAGATCTTGCCGGCGTCGACCACCGGGTAGTGGGCCAAAATCTCACCCCGCACCATCTCTGAATTGACGAAAAGCCGCTTCAGATGGGGGTCACAGAAGCTCTCCCGCTCGATCTTGAGCAGGGTGCGGTGAAGCGGATTGAGCGAAAAAAATGAGGCCTTCCAGCCACCCTCCCACTCTTTACGCCGCTCTAGATAGGCGGCATGCACACCATTGCTGGCGCGCAGGTGGGTCTGCTTCGAAGTGCGATCGAGGCTGAGTACCAGATCGGGGCTTTCGCGTAAAACGATCTCTTGTGCTAACCGATCAAACTGCCTTACTCGCTGAAAACTGAAAAGAGGCAGGCGCGAAGCCTCTCCACTTACCAGCGCCACCTGACAGCCCGCTTCGGCAAAGCTCTCCGCCAGCAGCCGCGCCACCTTTTCAGCACCACCGGCAGCTTTGGCGCTGCTCTTTACAATCAGCACCTTCTTCATTCTGGCAGCGCCTCTTCGATCCGCACCTCGCCCTCTTCGAGCTTGGCCAGCAGCGAGAGGGGAGTGGGCGAGCCTACCCGGAGTAGCTTCATCCTGCGTGCATAGGCGCGGAAGCGACTGCGCAGCGCCTCCTCTTCTTCTCGAGAGCTCTCTTGATTAGAGAGCAGCGCTACATACTTCTCCTCGAGGCCCTTGGGGTCGGAGAGAGAGAGCTGCCAGGGTAGCCTTCCGGAAGGAGCGGGATCCACCACCACCTCCAGCTGCAGCCGCTCCGACACCACCTCCAGAAAAGCGCGGCTGACGCCAAAGATGAGAAAGGGCCCCTTCACCAGCGTCACGCCCTCCTTGGCAGAGAGAATCCCTAAAGAGGCGATGCGTACCGTGCGAGGGTTGTAGCGCCTCGCATTCTCTAACGGAAAGTAGAGCAGAGTGGGGATCTCTGCATCGAGCAGCAGGTGAGCACTCTTGGCAAAGATCAGGCTGAGCCCCTCGGCGGCAGGGTCATTCAATGAAAGTGGTTCTGAGGAGAGGCTAGGCACCTTCAGCTGCTTCCAGTCGCGCGGCAGTGGAAAGACCACTTCATGCTCGCTCTGGCTAGGCTCTCTCTCGAGCTCCTCCACCGAGATCCGATCGAGATCGACCACCAGCTGCAGCCCCCTCGAGCGCAGACGGCTCACCAGCTCTTCAGGACCCGAAATGGTCTGCTCCAGTTGCGCCGGCCATACCTCCACTAGCTCATAACCGGGGGGGGGCTCTCCCACAGGTGCCGCTATAGACACTGGCACCTGTTCGGTCACCATGCGGGTCATCTGGATCTCCAGACTGGGGTAGTAGATCTTCTGGATACCCGAGCGGATATCCACCTCGGGGTGGAGCGAGACCAGATTCTGCCTTGAGATCGAGGCGGTCCAGATATCGGGCTTGTCGGCCGCATCGATCACTACCTCTAGATCGGAAGAGGAGATCTCATCCAGAACCCTACTTTTGCCCACCAGAGTCAGCGAGATGCGGCGCGATAGAATGCCCCCCTCTTCAAGCCCCTCGACCGCCTTGCCCGGTGGAATATTGATGAAGCGCACCGGCACGCTGGCGATGGTGCGCGTCGACGTTTGCGACTGGTCCACCACTACCCAGACCAGCACAGCGAGGCCTAAAGAGGTAGCTTTGCGCTGCCAGTGGCTCACAAACATACGCTTGATCCAGAGGTGCATCCGGTTACCCCGCCCTGCTGTGATCGAACAGGCGAGTGGGCCAGCGCCACTGCAGGCGCCAGAAAGAGCGGGAGATTCTCACCCCAGGTCTAACCCGGGGTCTTGGCGTGTAGACGCTGCGCAGAATGCCGCGGCAGCGGTCGATCTTCACCCCTCGCGTCATCACACCCTCGCGCGCCAGCGATACCTTGCCACTCTCTTCCGAGACAATCAGTACCACAGCGTCGCTAGCCTGACTGATGCCTAGGCCCGCTCTGTGGCGCGTTCCCATCGAGCGCGCCAGAGGCGAGCTCTCCTCCGCTAAAGGCAGCAGCACCGAGGCGGCCACCACCTCCTCGCCGCGCACCACCACCGCCCCATCATGAAGCGGCGACGAGCTAACAAAGATCGATTCCAGTAGCTCAGACGAAAGTCGCGCCTTCAGTGCCACACCTTTCTGGGCATACTCATCCAGCGAATCCTCGTTCTCCAGCACAATCAGTGCCCCGATACCCCTCTCCGCCATCCGGTAGAGCGAGGTGACCAGCTGCTCGATCACCCGGTCCATATCGCTCACCTCGCGCAGCCGTTTGCCCTTCAGGCTCAGCTTCGATAGCAGCATCCGCAACTCTGGCTGGAAGATGATCAGAATGCCCACCACCGCCACATTACCAACCAGCACCATCAGCTCGTGCACCACCGGCAGATGCAGCCAGGAGGAGATGGCAAAAATCAGCAAAAAGGCCATCAGGCCGAAGAAGAGATCCATCGAGCGGGTGTTCCAGAGCAGTGAAAGCAGGTAGTTCAGCAGCACTGCTATCAGAATAATCTCAAAGAGCGGGGTAAATCCCTGGAAAAGAGCCATAGCTAATGCGCCCGATCATAGACGATCGCTCTCCACTTCGCCAATAGAGAGTGTTGATCCCGTAGCGCTCGGCTCTCTCTAGCCTGAAAAACAGGCAGCGTTGGCAAGAGATAGCCTGAGGATTTTTATCTCGCTTATCCTTAGCGTTGCATAATCGTTTTTTATGTTTTTGTTTGATGATAGAATTGATTTTGTTCTAAAATCAATATAGAAGCAAATTGCACGGTGGTTCTATGTCTCAGGATATCTTTAACAAATTCGAAGCTCTTTTTCGAGAGATGGAGAGTGGCCAGCATCCCAATGTCGAGAAGTTTGTACATGAGGCGCTCCTCATTCTCAATAGCCTGCGCGAGAAAATGGTACAGGGAACAGACGAAGAACGTGCCAAGGCTCTAGAGCTAGCGCAGCGGATGCAGAAGATGCTGGAGCAGCGGGCTGAAAAAGCGATGCACGAGACCGGCATGAATGCCCAGCAGCTAGAAGAGTTTCTCTCTAAACGCTCTAACTTCACCGATGAGCAGTGGAACTCGTTTCAGAAAGCGCGCAATGAAATGGTGGATTACCAGAAAGAGACCCTCAACCAGACCATGTCGGAAGTGAGCCGCGCTACGCAGCGCAGCAAAGAATCTGGAAAAGAGGGGGGTGGAGCTAAGCCTCCATCGCAAGGACCTAAAAAGCGCCCCCGCCTACAGGCTTAAGTCTAGGGTTGGTTAGCAGCAGCGGCCGCTGCTGCTGCATCCGCGGCGGCAACTCCAGCATCATCGGCAGCAAGGTGATGTTGCGTGCGGAAGCGCTCGGGTAGTCCGTAGAAGGCGTTCTTTCTCTCCACATCAGTCCATTTGTATGGATCTTCTCCAGGGTCCACTTCTTCCTGCTGCGGATTCAGCAATGCGGGCATAATCAGATGCTCGAGCAGGGTATCCTGCGGCTCTTTGATCTTGAGGTTGCGTAGCACCTGTTTGCGCTGATCTTTTGGTATCGCCTGTGCCACGATCGCTTCAATCCACTCTTTCTCTTGAGAGGAGAGCTCTTCGCCATGGACAGAGCGGATCCTGTCTCTTACCTTATAGAACGCTTTCTTAAATATGTTTGTGGGCTTGTCTCTTCTTTGAGCTAGAAGATCTTCCTCGAGCTTGCGCCTCAGTGCAGCAGCGGCGTTAGTGCTTACTGCGATCTCTTTATTCTGCAGATAGATCTGTAGACCCCAAGAGAGTAGAATAGGAGACTCGCTCGCTCGCGCGATGCTCTCTTGTAGAGGCCTTCTATTCTGATACTGTTTCTCTTTGTCACGAGCGGAGCCCTTTTCAACTGTAACCATTCTGTAGGCGCTCGTAAGCATCTTATCCCTAATTCCGACATCTGGAGCATGTCCTGGGTTTACTTCTTCAGCGATCGCTGTGATCGCTGCGAAGCTCTCCTCTGGGCCCGCATAAGCGTTAGCCAGTTTTTGGCAGCGGTTGTTATGGGGCATTGCTGTGACGGCGCGGCCGTTGACAGGTCCCGCTTCACCAGGTTGGTACTTGGGTAGCGAGCTGATCCAAATCCCGAAGAACTCTGCCACTCCAGCGCGCGCCCGTTTCCAGGCTCGTACGGCATCAGCAGCCTCTGGGGCGTTATTGTTTCCTAGATCTTCGGTGGTACCACCTTCTAAGCCGACCTCTCCAGTAAAGGGATTAAAACTAACCATGTCGGGGTAGAGCTTCCCAGCTGCTTCGAAGGCAGCCTCAAGGGCTTCCTGAGACCTGATAGGAAGGGTGAAGCTTCGGTAGAGTGTAGGGCTGTAATATTTGCGCAGTTCGATATCGCCCATAGCATTGCGCTGGATCCCCACTGCTGGTGCAGGCTGCTGCTGCGGCTGTGCAAGTGCGGCTGCTGCCACAGCAGTGGCAGGTATATTCACGCCAGTAGCTGCCCGGCCACTCCCTACAGAGATACTCACCCCAGTAGCTGCTTGGCTATTCCCTACAGGTACACCTACTGCAGTAGTTTGATATGACATATCAAAATCCTATCTATCTTAATACTATTTTAATACAAAAATAGATTATTGTAAATAAAAACCCCTTGCAATGCAAGGGGTTCATTATCAATCTGTTGGGAGTGATGTCCCCGGTTATACAGGCCTTTGAGAGGTGGCAATCCAGGTCTGTAGCTCCTGTACCGCCTGGTTGAGGGCGCTGATCGCCTGCTGCGAGATCCCATCGATCTGGTCGGTAGAGGATTTCGCCATACTGGTGAGCAGATCGGCCAGCGTTTTGATCGCATCGTGTGTACCCTGTGACCAGGTCATGCTGGCCTGAGTACCGTTGCTGACCGCCATTGTGGCCTGTTTGCCCATATCCGACACAATCTTGTCGATGAGGGACTCTTTCGCTTGCACCGTCTGCCTTTGGCTGGCAGCGATCGCCTGGTTACCAGTACGCCTAGTTTGGATCTTGTCGTGCAGCGCAGCAGTCTCGTCCGCAGTCTCCAGGAATCCAACGAGCTCTTCGTCGCGGATGTCTCCGGTATCCCAACGAGCGAATTTAGCCTGTTGATCTTCACCTGTTGGCGCTGTTGTCATCGGTTTGTCGAAGCAACCCTTAGAGAGTCGTTCGTCGATGAGACGGCTAACATCTACGCCGGCGGCGTTTTGCCGCTGTCGATAGACACCGACGTCGGGATCGCCATCCTGTCCGCTTCGAATCTGATCTTGCCTTGCGGCGATCTTCTCGAGAGCAGAATCGTTGTTTCTGACCACCTCTTCATACTTATCGGCAGTCTTACCTCCTGCAGAGAAGTTCGAGTAGATCTTACTTCCGACGAGAGCAGCACCTTGCAGAACACCGCAGATCATGTTCTCGATACCGCGGCAGATCAGGTTACTCGCCTGCAGTACAAGAGAGGCTTTGGTCGCTTTACTTGAAGCAACACCCTCTTCTTGCTGCATGGTGCAGAAGTCGCTCTTCAGCCTCTGCTGCAGAACGAACATCTGTTGGCTAAGAGCCATACAGGCTGTCAGCACTCCTGTAACGTTACCCTTGGTCTGGTGGGCTTGTGCTAGGTATGACATATGTTCTCCTAAAATATCCTTTTAAAGCTCTACTACGCCGCGGGCGACGCCATCTGGTTTCCAGTCAATCCCCATGCTTCGGGCAGCTGCTGCAGGGATGTCTCGAGGTTTTCCAGATCTTTGATCAGGTTTTGAATCTTATCCTGGTTAGCCTTCACAGCCTCTCCCGAGAGGTTGTTGATGCTGAGTGATTCGGCAAGAGAAGCTTGAGCATCTGCTCCCTTCAGCTTGGTCACACCAGCGCTGATGCTGACTGTTCCACCACCTAGGGAGGCGATCACCTGACCGGTCGAGCTGACCCCAGAAATCACTCCCTCTACCTTGCGCACGAGGGTGGGAAGAGAGAGAGTTCGATCGATGTTACTGAAGGCGTATGCACCCATCACCACAGCTCCTGTGATCATCAGGGCGACGTTCAGTATGGTAGAGACCACCTCAGTGATCAGCTCGGCCTCCTGACCGCCGTTAGGCGCCACAGCATTGGAAATCGCTTGGCAGGAGTTCTGAACAAAACCTGTGCTGCTGGCCATCTGCGTAAGGGTAGTGGTTCCCAGTACCAGAAACTTGGTCAGAGTCTTGGCGCCCTCTTTGAAAGCGACACCAGTGAGTTTGGTAACACCCTTTGCCGCCACTCCGTCGAGAAGAGAGGTTCCTCCTGATGCAAGAGCTGTGCTCACCACAACAACCGCTTCACAGACAGCGCGCATGATGGTGGGGTCTTGGATTCCTAAAGCTTTCGAGAGATCATCGGCTACTTTGTCGATCTCTTTACCGATACAGCCATCGCTGCCCATCGCACCGCTCATGGTGAGCGCACCGATGATCAGCATCATCAGACCCGAGGCGATACCTCCAGAGAGGATGGTCGCCACCGAGGCTACCAGCAGAAGAGCGATACCAAACACCTTGGCTAGCTGTCCCCAGACATGCATCTTGGCCATCTTCGTGATCTGCTGCTGTATGTTATCGATGTTTTTCTGGGTCATCTGGTCTGAGATCTTGGCTGTCATCTGTTGCAGGTTCAGCTCATTATTCTCAGAGGCTGCCTGGATCTGGATGCCGAGCGTTTGGCAGGTCATCACCGCAGCAGCCACCGCTACGGCCACAGCAATGGGGTCGTAGTGACTTGCCGGAGCCATTCCACCTGTAGTAGGGGAAGAAGCTGGTGCAGGGTTTCCAGAGAGGCTCGTTGTATCTTGAGTATAGGCTGTCATGATGGCCTCCTTGGTTAGCTGATCGTCGTCGCTGAAGAGAGCATGCTGCTGATCGAGTTCCATAGGTCGATCAACGCTTTCGTATTGGCCAGCAGGTTCTGCTGCGCGGGTGATAGTCCCGTAAGGGTGGTCTGCGATGTATTGGACATCGTCGAGTAGGCTGTATCTGTCGTGTTGTAAAGGGTGTTTTCGTTCTGGTAGTAGGCGTTAGCCGCACTCAGGTCACCCTGGTATTCGCTGGTCTTTTTGCTGTCGGCGCCGTTTAGCATGGCGCTCCAATAGCCAACCCCTCCAGGGAAGTTCTCTAGGACAATCGGAGGATTTGTATTAGGAACGGTAACCGAATTAAAGTTCCCATTTTTATCCTTTGTAGGAGCTGTATTGCCCATACAGAACTCCAGCACCGCCTGCATATTCTGCATGTTGGTCTGGCGAGCGATGTTGACCGAGTTAAGCAGTTGAGACCAAGCTACCTGTAAGTCATTCATAGCCTGTGCCATAGCGGCAATCCCTTTCATTGCCTCGAAGGCGCCCGAGGCTCCTGGGCCTGCAGCCTGAGGCTGGGTGGCCTGCAGGTTATTAGCGATTGTATCTATTAGAGCGTTGCTCATATGTTAATCCTTTTCTAATTATCTACTCTTTCAATCTTTATTATATTAAAGTGTGAAGGTAAAATCAATTTATTTTAAACAAAACGTAACAATAACCATAATTAACTATAGATTAGACGGTTGCATCCACCAGGCATCTACTTGATACTGTGTCTGTTGTCATTTGTTATTGAGAGTCAGTCTGTTGCAATAGGGAAATTGCATGAAGAAATAGCTTGATACTTCTTGACGATATACTGAAATTCTACCCTCAATCGCACCCCGAGGGGGAGTTGTTGCACGAATAAGAACTGTTATCAGACTAAGAAGAAAGTTTCATTCGTTCGAGCAAG
>DAHXNQ010000026.1 GCA_027365315.1 Rhabdochlamydiaceae bacterium
CTGGATAGGTCAGATGATGGTAGCCTCTGGGCATACGTTCCTCCTGGTATGTTTCTAAAAAAATCACCATAGAGTTCGTAGCCATCTCTGACCACTTTCTATTTTAGTCTATTTGTTGCACTTCACTGTTGAATGGGCCAATTAGTTAATTTCTAATATGTATTTTGTTAAAAAATAAGTGTACAAACGTCGCTCAATCCACGTAAATTGCTCTAAAAGATTGATAGTGCTAAAGTGGGGTTCTTCTAATAGGAGACGACCCTTGAGAAACTAACCGCATAATAAAATTTGTTATTAACAAGTTAGTTAGGGTTGTTTCCATGTCTCGTTTTCAAATTATTCAATTTAATTCTATTTACAAGAGTTTTGGCCCTCGAGAGCTTTTTGCAGGGCTCTCGCTATCGGTCGGCCGCGATCAAAGAATCGCTCTGATTGGCGAAAATGGCTGCGGCAAAACTACACTAGCTAGACTGATGGCAGGTCTAGAAGAGCCCGACTCTGGCTCGATCTGGCGCAAAGAGAGCGCCAGGATTGGCTACCTACCTCAGGAGAGCCCGATAGAGAAGCAGAGCGGTGGTGAAGTAAGGCGGGCCCATCTGGCTTCGTTGCTAGCAGAAAACTGGGATCTTTTGATCCTTGACGAACCGACCAACCATCTGGATGAACGGGCTGTCTCTTGGTTGGAGATGAAGCTGCGTAAGATGGGGGGTGCTACGCTTCTGATCAGCCATGACAGGGGATTTCTCAGCCGTGTGGCAGATGGGGTGCTGGAGTTGGAAAGAGGTCATCTCACCTACTATCCGGGAAACTATGATGATTACCGCGAGGCGAAGCGGCAGCAACGAGAGCGCCTAGCCCAAGCCTACCAGGAGCAGAAAGAGAGCCGCGCATCGTTACAGAAGTGGCTTAAGCAGCAGAGCTTTTCGACAAAAGCGCCCGCTCGCCCGCGAGATGGCAACAAGATGAGCTACGATGCGCGTGGCGAAAGGCGGGCTCAAAGCAAAAGTCGCCAAATTGCACAGGCGAGGATGCGACTGATGCAGCTGGAGGAGAATGCTCTCTCTCCAACTCCCAAGAGTTACAGCGGCATCTATTTCCAGCCGAGGCCGCTTAAGACCAATGTGGCGTTGCGTCTAGAGAATCTCGAGGTGAAGCAGGGTGGCCGGAGATTGATGCCGCCGCTCTCGGGAATGATTAGACCTGGCGACAGGGTGGTTCTCTTTGGACCCAATGGGTGCGGTAAAAGCACTCTACTGAAGATCTTAGCGCAGTTGGAGTGGGCTCCTGGCTGCCGGATCGGCTACCTAGATCAGGAGGGAGCTCTGCTGAATGAGCAGCAGACTCCTCTAAGCTATCTGAGAGATCAATTTGCTCTACCTGAGCATGAGCTGCGCGGGCGCCTGCACCGTTTGGGTCTGACCGAGGATCAGATACTCGATAAGTTGATTAGCGAGTGCAGCATGGGACAGAAACGGCGCATTCAGCTACTCACTTTAAGCCTTTCGGGAGCCAATGTGCTGCTGCTGGACGAACCGACCAACCACCTGGCACCCAGTCTCATCGATGAGCTGGAGGATGTGCTGCGCTACTTTCCTGGGGTTGTCATCGCCGCCACCCACGATGCTAGATTCGCTAAGATTGCCACACAGCTATGGGAATTAATGAGATGAACAAGTTAATTCCATTTTAGATCAAAAAACAATAATATAACGATTGGGAGCGTAATGCAGCTCCCCAAATTTGTTAGGAGCAAGCAGATGATCTATTCACGCAAAGAGCACAGGAAAGAGCCCCAAATGCCAGGTCAAAAAAACCCTCAGCAACCTGCTCAGCCACAGCAGCCAGCTGAAAATCCTGCCCATCAGAAGCAGGAACGTCATGAATGGAAAAACCCCCACAAAAAATAGATAGCAGAGGATCAACCCAGATAGCACCATCTCCTCTTCGCGAGGAGATGGTTATTTGTCCTTGATGAGCAAAAAGAGTGGAATAGCTAGCAGCTGCGCACTTAACGAAAAGAGAATTAGATAGAGCATCGAGATATCGTAGAAGAGGCCCATCACAGCGCTGCCTCCCGCCCAGAAGAGGCCATAGACTAGGTTGAGGATTCCATAGGCAGAGCCTCTCTTTTCAGGAGAGACAAGATTGCCCACCATGGCGCGGATGATCGATCCTTGCGCCCCCATCCCTATGCCCCACAGAAGCATGCCGGCAAGGGCCAGGTAGAAGCCCCCCAGAAAGACAAGCGGGACCGCGATCGAGGTGATGGCGGTGACCACCGCTAAAACCCTGATACCCTTGAGGTCAAACTGCTTTCCCACAAAGAGCGCGGCTATGCCATCTGTCCCCATCGCAAAGGCGTAGAAGAGCGGAATCCAGAGAGGCGGCACCGAGGCGGCCTTCTGGAAATGGTAGGCGATCAGGGCAAAGTCGGCATGTCCTGCCGCCACCAGTCCTACCGCCACCAGGTAGAGCCAGAAATTCTTGGTGAGTCCCTCGGGTGAAATCTGCGTCGGCTTCACCTCCAGCTCCTGCGGCTGGGGATAGGCTCTCTTGGCCACCTCAAGTGCGCCCAACGCTAAGAGAGCGGGGATCAGCAAAATCGCAAAACCAAATTGGTAGTTCTCTTTACCCAGCAGTACTGCAGTGATGACAAGAGGTCCTAGGATGCCCCCCACCTGATCAAACGCCTCGTGGATGCCAAATCCCCAACCTCGACCGATCTGTTTGGTGGCGTAAGAGAGCATTGCATCGCGCGCTGGCACGCGGATCGCCTTGCCAAATCGCTCCAGGATAATTAGACAGGCTGCCACTTCCCAGCTGCCAGCCAGCGCAAGCAGTGGTACTGCCAGCAAATTGATGCCATAACCCAAAAAGGTGACGCTCCAGTAGCGCTGGGTGCGATCGGTGAAATAGCCCGAAAGAAGTCGTATACTATATCCCACCAGCTCGCCAAGACCGGAGACAACACCCACTACCGCGCCGCTAGCTCCCAAAAACGCAAAGTAGGGGCCGGTGATGCTGCGAGCCCCCTCGTAGGTGATATCGGCAAAGAGGCTAACGATGCCTAGCAGCACCACCAGACGCATCGCTCCCCCACCACGGACCATTTTCTTCCACTAGAGTAACAAATTGTAATTGTTATTATTTTTATTTTTTAATACAGATAAAACTGTCAGCGCTAAGTATAGGATAGACCTTGGAGCGGGAAGTGATCATTGTCACCGGCAGCAGTGGCAGAATTGGCGCTAATGTGGTGCGTAGATTAGGCGAAAAATACCGCATCGTCGGCTTTGAATTGCTGAAGGCGCTCTATGCATCGGCCAATGAAGAGCTGGTACCGGTCGATCTAGGATCGGACGAAAGTGTCCATCAGGCCTTCATGCATATCCGCAACCTATACGACACCAAGATCGCCGCTGTAATCCACCTAGCTGCCTACTACAGCTTCGATGAGAAAAATTCCGATCAATATGACAAGATCACCGTGGGTGGAACCCGCAGGCTGATTCAGGCTCTACAGGAGTTTGAAGTGGGTCAGTTTCTCTTTTCTAGCACGATGCTGGTGCACGCCTCCACCTCTCCTGGCCACAAAATCAACGAAGATTCGCCCGAGAAGCCCACATGGGGCTACCCCCTCTCGAAGGTGAAAACCGAAAAGCTACTGCATGAGATACATGGCAAGATTCCTATTGTCAATCTGAGGATTGCCGGTGTCTACGACGATCTCTGCCACTCCATCCCCATCAGTCACCAGATCCAACGGATCTACGAAAACCAGCTCGAAGCGCACCTCTTTGCAGGCAACATCTCACATGGCGCCTCCTTTGTACATATGGATGATGTGGTGGAAGCGATTGCACTATCGGTCGAAAAGCGCACCTCTCTGCCCCCTGAACTGACGCTTTTGATCGGTGAACCCAAAACCCTTAGCTATGACCAGCTGCAAAGAGAGATCAGCCGTCTGATCCGCGGCAGCGAATTTACCACCTACTCAGTGCCCAAATGGTTTGCTCAGATCGGCGCCTGGGTGCAGTGCCATCTTCCCGGCAAAGAGTCGTTCATCAAGCCCTGGATGATTAGTTTAGCAGATGACCACTACGAGTTAGATATTTCCCGTGCCCAAAAGTTTCTAGGATGGGAGCCAAAACGTTCGCTTGAGGAGACGCTTCCTAAGATGATCGCTGCCCTCCAGAAAGAGCCCACTACCTGGTACAAAAACAACCAATTGAAGTGATGATGAGCACACTCTGGACCTGCTTTGCGACCTGTTTCTTAGGGCTCTGGCTACTGGTAGCTCCTGTCAGCTTTAACTACCTGGGGTCGCCGCTTGCCTGGAGCGATGGGGCCTCTGGTCTGCTGCTTCTCTTCCTGGGTTGGTTCTCTCGCTCGCAAAAAGGCCTCTGGATACCCTGGATCACACCCTGGGTCATCGCCTTGATCGGTGTCTGGCTTCAAGCGGCCCCACTGATCTTCTGGGCACCAAATGCTACCATCTACCTCAATGACACGATCGTGGGCGCGCTGGTCATTCTCTTCTCGATCATTCTGCCCCATTTACCGGGACAGCTACCCGATGAAGGGCCCTCTCTACCCCCGGGCTGGTCCTATAATCCCTCCTCCTGGCCGCAGAGATTCCCTATTTTTCTGCTGGCTATGGTGGGCTGGTTCATCTCCCGTTATCTCGCCGCCTACCAGCTGGGCTACATCAACGCGGTTTGGGATCCCTTTTTTGGCGATGGCACTCTCCGCGTCATCACCTCCAATGTCTCGCACGCCTTTCCAGTCTCTGATGCAGGTCTAGGCGCCATGGCCTACACGCTGGAGGCGTTGCTAACCTGCAAAGGAGGAGCGCGCCGCTGGTGCACTATGCCCTGGATGGTGGTGCTGTTTGGTATTCTGGTGGTGCCACTTGGTCTAACTAGCATCGTGCTGATTATCCTGCAGCCGCTGGTGGTAGGCTCCTGGTGCACACTCTGTCTGGTGACGGCTTTCTGCATGCTGGTGTTGATTGCCCTTGCCATCGACGAGGTGGTGGCCGTAACTCAGCTTCTACGCAGTACAAAGAAGAAAATCTTCTGGAAGGGCACCATCCCCCGCGGTATCGGCGTCGATCACCGCACTCCTACGATGGATGCCCCCTTAAGAAAGCTTCTGCCCGCGATGGTCTGGGGCGTCAGTATTCCCTGGAATCTCTTTGTCTGTGCGCTGCTGGGCATCTGGGTGATGCTCTGCCCCTCTCTGCTACAGGAGTCAATTCTGGCAGACAGCGACCATCTGCTCGGAGCATTTGTGGTGGTGGTATCGGTGATCTCGATGGCAGAGGTGGCGCGTGAAACGCGCCTACTCAATCTTGTCCTCGGCGCCTGCCTGCTTTTGCCCCTGATGTGGCGCACACCAGCGCTGCCCTCCCTGCTGAACCATCTGGCGATGGGCGCTCTCTTGATTCTGCTCTCCCTCAGGCGCGGACAGATCGAAGAGACCTATCGCAAGCCCTAAAAGCCGTAGCCCAGCTGCAAATTGACCTGTTGGTCCTGATAGTTGGCGTTGAACTCGCCATTGTAGAAGAGGGCGATCGAAAGGCGATCGTCGCACGACCATCCGGTGATGCCCAGCACTGGCGCGACTAGAGTGCGGCTGGGCTTCATCCCATACACGGTAAAGCTAATCGCCTCATTTCCCTTCATCGTTGCACGGTAGCTACTGCCGGTGAAGCGCTCTTCGCGCACCACACTCACCTGAGCTTGTGGGATCCATTTTGTCTTCGCCCAGACATAGCACTTCGCAACGCCTAGCCCCATCGAACTACGCAGCAGATCGGCATTGCAGGAGTTCACCTTCAGGTCGATGCTCTGAGCACCCGCCTCGGTGAAACTGCCCTGATGCAGATAGTAGTACTCTGCTGCTACAAAGGGAGAGAATTCAATGCCCGCTGCTGTGAAGAGCGCTCCGGCGCTGAAGTAACCGCCTCCCTCACCGCCACCAAAGTCGGCACTAGCGTGGCGATTGATCTCCATACCCCCTAAGCCGGTAGTGAAGAGGTGGATCGATCGCTTCTCGGTATAGTGATTGTAGGCTCCTAGGAGAGCTCCATTCACAAAGAAATGGTCGCTAAACCAGGTAGCATAGAGCAAGCCGTAAAAGCCCTGCGCCGTGCCTTTTCCCACCGAGTGGTTCCAATTCAATTTGCCGTAGGTGTAGGCTGCGCCCACTCCCAGGTAGAGGTTTTTCCAGACTGCATAGTCTAAACCCAGCAGCGCGCCGCCTGTATTGACATGGAAGCCCACTTCGCCTTGATAGTGCTCTTGATGGATGAAGTCCCCCCAAGCATCGCCCCAGAGACTCAGCCTCTTTTTCTTGTCCGAATCACGGATACAGGCGGTGCGGTAGAGCGAATTGGCTCTGAGTGCAAAAGCCTGGTTCACCTGCATGCTGCTGCTCTCTTGAGCGAGGCCTAGTCCCTTCAGGTGCGAGGGCTGTAGCTGCAGCAGCTCTTCATTTAGCTGCTCGATACTGGTGGCCATCTTCAACAGCATCACCACATTAAAGAGATCGGTGCCCGATAGAAGGGGAGCGTTAGCATCGAGATAGTTCGCCACCGCCTGCGCATTAGGACTCAGGCTGCCAACAATAGTAGAGAAGGAGAGCGACTCTACTGTTAAAAGCACTTCGGTAGGATCATAGATAACTCCCAAGCCAATGAGAACAAAAGGATTGGTGACATTCGAAAAGGTGCCCGAGATGCCGAGTGCATCCTGCAATATGACATATGTATTCTGATTCGAGTAGTTGCCTGGATCGGCCACCAGATCTAGCGCGACGCCGCTTGGAATGCTGACTGCTGAACCGGTGACAATGGTATTGCTAGCCAAAGCAGGGCTGATCTCTACATGATAGATCGAACCGGGGGTAAAGGTGAGGCTGCCCACTGTGATGGTGCCGGGTGAATTGCCAGGTGCCAGGGTACCACCTGAATTGATCGTCACATTGTTGCCGACTCTGCCCGTTCCAGCCAAAGTAGCCCCGTTCTGCACGATGATGCTTGCAGCCAGCAGGTCCATATTGACATTCAACCGACCTGCCACCAGATCAATCGTGCCGGTGTAGCCCCCATCGGTACCAGCTAGGTCCACCTTGCCAGAGCCCTGTTTAGTGAGCTGTCCAGACCCATTGATTGTGCCGGTCGTGGTGACCACTAATCCGCTTCCCACGTTCATGGTTCCGTCGCCTGCGCCCATGGTGAGAGTGCGCGCTGTCGTGAGGTTGTTGTTGATGATGATCGTACCACTGCCAGCAGCAACCAGCGTACCCCCCAGTTGCAAAGCTCCACTTCCCCACTGAGCCCCAGCGGCGACATCCACCGTTCCACCCCCCTCGATCAGCGCTAGGCCGGAGAAGCTGTTGACGGCTTGCACGGTTAGCGTACCGCTGCCCTGTTTAGTCACATTGGCCGCTGTTCCACCACCAAGACCTCCATTTTGGATCACACCGCTCCAGGTTGTAGAGTTGCCAGTTCCCAGCGTGAGGGTAGAGTCCCCACCCGCAATGGTGCCGCTTCCCAGCAGATCTTGAATGGTGCTGCTGGCTACCTGGCTGATATCAAAGGTGCCACTTACAGTGAGGCTGCTACTGTCCGCAATCGATCCAGAACCAGAAAGAGCCAGCGTACCAGCAGAGACTGTAGTCGCTCCGCCATAAGTTTCAGCCACAGTCAAAGCCAGCGTACCCGCACCTGTCTTGCTTAGAGCGCCTGTCGCTCCGGAGATGACAGCCGTATTGGTGACTGTAGCGCCTGTATCCACCTGCAGCACACCCTGGACACCTGCAGCAATCGCAATCGGGTGTGTAAAGGAGGCGATGGTAGCAGTATGTTCAAGCGTACCGCCCAATCCAGAGAATGTGACGCTGCCCGTCCCCAAGTTAGCATTGGTGGAGATGGTGACAGTACCACCTCCCGAAACCGTGGTGGTGCCAGCATAGCTATTGGGCCCACTGAGAGTGAGGTCGCCGCTGCCCGCATAGGTGAGCGATCCTCCCGATGTGCTGCTGATGGTGGCGGCAATGGTGGTGTTGGAGCTGCCGTTGATGGTGAGGGTATTGCCACTACCCAACTGAATCTGGCTGCCCGCTACCATAGCAGAGAGGTTGTTCATCGAGAGTGATGTCCCCAGGGCCAGGATGGAGCTAGCGCTGGTCAAATTGACGCTGCTGCTATTCGTAATCGACACGCCTGGATTGAGGGTGAGCGTGCCGCTGCTGATGGTGGTGGGACCGCTGTAGCTATTGGATCCGGTCAGTGTTAGGTTACCCGTACCTGCCTGCGTCAATCCGCCCATACCGCTGATCTGCCCAGCAAAGGATTGCACGAGAGAGGCTCCGGTTACGCTGAGCGTATTGGCACCCAGCGTCACAAAACTACTAGCTACGCCATTCAGGGCTGCGATCGAAACATCGCCGCTCGCTCCACTGATGTCAAAAGTACCCGCAGAGGGGCTAATGGTCACACCCGAGCTCGAAGCAATCGATCCAGCACCTGAAATAGAGAGAGTACCCGTAGAGGAGATAGTGGTGAGACCGCTGTAGCCGTTCGTACTACTGAGAGTGAGATGGCTAGCTCCCGACTGAGTCAAGCCGCCTGTGCCTCCGATTGCCCCGGCAAAGGACTGCGTGGTGGCTCCGGTTACATTGAGGCTGTTAGCGCCTAATGTGACAACACTACCGCTTACGCCATTCAAAGCTGAAATGGATGCATCCCCCGCAGCGGGAGTGATGTTGAAGGTAGCGCCTGAGGCTGTGAGATTCAGACCACTGCTGGCTGCAATCGATCCTGTTCCTGAAAGCTCGAGTGTGCCAGAGACGGTGGTGCCTCCACCATAGCTTTCTGTTGCGGTCAAAATCAGAACTCCAGCACCTGTCACGCCTAGAGAGCCTGTCGCCCCGGAAATAAGGGCCGTATTGGTTACTGTAGCTCCTGAATCCACCTGCAGCACACCCTGGACTCCTGCTCCAATCGCAATCGGGTGTGTAAAGGAGGCGATGGTAGCGGTCTGCTCAAGTGTACCACTCGATCCCGAGAAGGTGACGCCGCCCGTCCCTAAGTTGCTATCGGTAGAAATGATGACAGTACCACCACCCGAAATAATAGTGCCGCCAGCATAGGTGTTAGTTGCTGTAAGAACGAGATCGCTGTTGCCGGCATAAGTGAGCACTCCTCCCGATGTGCTGCTGATGGTGGCATCAATGGTGGTGTATGATGTACCAGCTATGGTGAGAGTATTGCCACTACCCAGCTGGATCTGGCTGCCCGCTGTAGCAGAGAGGTTATTTATCGAGACCGATGTTCCCAGAGCCAAGATGGCGGAGAATCTGACCAGACTGACGTTGCTGCTATCGGCAATCGATCCTCCTGGATTAAGGGTGAGCGTACCTCTGCCGATAGTTGTGGTTCCCTGGTAGCTATTGGCTCCTGTCAGCGTCAGGTTGCCTGTACCCGTCAGTTGCAACCCACCGGTACCGCTCATCTGACCTGCAAACGCCTGTGACGAAGCGCCCGTT
This sequence comes from Rhabdochlamydiaceae bacterium, assembly GCA_027365315.1. Lineage (GTDB taxonomy): Bacteria > Chlamydiota > Chlamydiia > Chlamydiales > Rhabdochlamydiaceae > DAHXNQ01. Next base: position 9,556 of record DAHXNQ010000026.1, read on the forward strand.
ATAGTGAGGGTATTGCCACCCAGCGTTACAAAACTACCAGCCACACCATTCAGGGCTGCAATCGAAACACTGCCACTGGCTCCACTGATATCAAAGGTACCTGCAGAGGAGCTGATCGTCACACCCGAGCTCGAAGCAATCGATCCAGCACCCGAAATAGAGAGAGTGCCGGTTGAGGAGATGGTGGTGAGGCCGCTGTAGCTGTTGCCAGAATTAGTCAATGCTAAGACGCCCACCCCACTCGCTGTGAGCGTATTTGACCCGTTGATAGCACCGGTCAATGTACCGGTGCCGCTATCCACCTGGATCGAGGCAGCCCCGTTCAACGTCACCGCACGAGCTGTAGAAAAGGGGGTGGTCATCTCTAGAGTACCGGTTCCAGAGAAGGTGATGCCGCCCCCACTTCCGAGATTGCTATCGCTGCTCACCTGGAGGACACCTCCATTGATGATGGTTCCAGCCGTGTAGTTGTTAGTGGTGTTTCCCAGCACCATGATTCCGGGACCAAGCAACTCTAAAGAACCGGCGCCTGTAATCTGGCCGTTGTAGGTGAATGTCTGTCCTGAGTTCACACCAAATTGGGCGATATGTCCTGAGGCAGCTGTGGTGGTTCTAGATGTTGTGAAACTGGAATTGCAAACAAACGCACCAGAATTACTGAACGTAATGGAATTACTTGCATTTCCCAACTGACCATCGTTGCCAATAGAAAAATTACCAGAAAAGATAGTGATGGGCGCAGTAAATGTATTGGAGTTGTCCGTGAATGAGATGGTACTGGACACTGCTGCGATAGTAAGCTGGCTTGTTGTGCCGGTGATTATTCCATTGATTGTGCAGGCATTGGTCATTTGTATATTGCCGCCAGTGAAGTGCAAAGTAGTACCGGCTGCTGTCGTTATGGCATTCAGATTAGATCCTGTAGCATTAAGCGTAGAAGCGGGACCATTGAGTGTGATGGCGTTTGTACCACTAAGAGCGCCACCGGCAGTCACCTGAACATTGTTTGTTCCATCGCCGATCACCAGAGTGGGAGCGCTGATCTCACCACTACCGATGGTGACTAAGCCGGTACCATTAACACTAAAGATCTGTATAACCTCGCTGGTAGTGACTGTAGCACTGTTAGAAAACACTAAAGTGCCCGTCGAATCCATCTGAATCTGCAGAATCTGGCTGGGAGTCACCGGAACGTTGATCTCATATGTGGGAGTCCCACTCCCTGTTACAGAGATGTAGGAGGTTCCGCTGACACCGGTTCCATTATCAAAGGTGAGCGTGCCGCTGGGGCTGCCTGGGTTAATCGTGAGACTACCGCCCTGAAAATTGAGCTCTTCGATGGTAATCGAAGCGTTATCCAGTGTAACCGTACCGCTACTACCTGAGGGGAAGGTGGCCACAGAAGAGGTAGAGTTGGGCACTCCAGAAGGAGTCCAGTTGCCAGCCACATTCCATGAACCGCCGATCGATCCCTGATTCCAGGTCGATGCCTCAAGAACCTGGAGGCTACAGACTAGACAACTCCTGATCCACCACGAATATCTACGTCGACGGCTCATCCCCATTCATTCCTCTAATCGCTAAAAAGCAAACCTAACCCAATAACAAATTATCAATCTACATTAGATCTTTTAACCAAGCTGCACAGGCTATAGGCGCCTCGAGATGCATGGCATGCCCAGCGCCTAAGATCGTCTCTGCATAGAGCTGATCGCGGTAGAGAGCGGCATATTTAGTGTCCTGCTCGCCATAGAGGAAGTGGATCTTGCTCGAGACGATGCGTTGCCACGCACATCTACTGGGACACCAGTCGTGCAAAAGGGCGGCAGAGCGCTCTGGATCAACCTTTAGCCTGCGCTGCCAGATACTCTCGAAGAGCTCTTGATTCTGCTTGAGTGAGGCAAAGAGAGGCTGGTCGTACCAGAGCGTTAAAAACTGCTCGAGGGGCAGAGTCTCTAGACGGTGGGCCCACAGCTCGGTGCGCAACGCTGCCTCACGCGCCTCTTCATCGCTTGTCAGACCTGGGTGCGCCCCCATCGCCACCACCTTGGCCCACCTATCTGGAAAGAGGCTCTCTAGCTGCAGCGCAATTCTGCCACCCATCGAGTAGCCAACCAACGTAACGGGCTCCATAGTCCAGCGATTGATGTTTGCTAACCACTCATCCAGCTCGCCCCTCAGAGGCAGATCGGCTAGAAAGGCAGAAGCGCCGGGAAGATGAGTCAGCAGTGGCTGCCAATCCTCTTTGTCTCCCAAAAATCCGTGCAGAAAGAGCAGAGGCGTCACAGATGTTTCACCACCTCTTGCTCTAGGCTGCGGCGCAAGGCGCCTGTTGCGGCGCATCCCGGAAACCAGAGTGCAAATTGCTCCGCTGCTTGGTTCACAAACATCTCGTAGCCACAGACAATCTGGCAGCCTCTTTGAGCAGCGCTCTCCAAGAAGGGGTTCATCTGGGGGCGGATCTTGGTCTCCATCACCAACGACCCGGGCAGAATCTGCTTGGCTGAGATGGGCATGGGATCGGGAGTAGCGTTCACCAGGATATCATAGCCATGGAGGCACTCCTGCTGAAGAGACTCTAAATCTCCGTACGCAACTCCCCTCTCAGCAGCCAGAGATTTCGCTCGCTCGACTGTGCGGTTCAGCACCACTATGTCAGCGCCGCGCTGCTGCGCCTCGTAGACGATGGCTCTCGCCGCACCTCCAGCGCCCAGAATCACCATGCGCCTTCCCGCTACGGCAAGCCTGCTCTCGATCGCATCGAGAGCGGCCGCCGCGTCGGTGTTGTAACCGATAAGATGTCCTTCGCGAAAGAGAATAGTATTGACCGCTCCTATCGCTCGCGCCTTCTCATCAATCTGGTCAAGATGTGGCAAGACCAGCTCCTTTAGAGGAATGGTGACGCTAAGACCCCTCCATCCCACCTGTTTGGCCAGCTCCAAGAATTGTGGCAGCTCCTGCGGATCCACCACCATCTTGCTGTAGCGAGCTGTCAGTCCCAACTGCTGCATCAGTCTGTTGTGAGTGAGGTGGCTGGGGCTTCCCGCTATCGGGTTGCCAATCAGGCCATAGAGGGTGGGCGTTTCTGTAAGAGAGTCTCTGCCGTAGATGGTGTGGAGCTCTTCTACGGTCAGCTGCCCGAGTGCGCTCGCCTCTTCGCTCACAAGAGGAGCAAAGCTCCATGGCCTGGCAAGCAGCCTGGTGATCTGCCCCCGCTCCCCCATCGAAATGGCCAGAAGATCGGGCTGATTCTGCGACAGCGCCACCATCCTCAAAGCATCGTTGCTACAGTTTGCCAGGCAGACAACCTTGTAAAGCTCTGCTGGCAGCTGACGCATCTGCTGAAGAGCCGCTGAGAGATTCTCCGGCGTCTTCTCGTAGTTGTGGTAGGAGATGATCCTCTTTACCCGAGGAAACTCCCTGCCCACCTCCTCCACGAAGGTAAGCGGCGTATCGTGCATCAGATCGATGTAAGCAGGTGAAGAGGCTAAAAAACGCCTCGCCTCATTCCACTTTCCGCGTAGCGTCAAGATGACAGGTAGAGTCGATCGAGGAAAATAGACCTCGTCCCATAAATCGGCTCTAAACTCCAGCAACTGCACCCCTTTAGCAGCCTCTGCAGCGGCAATCTGCCGCTCCACCTCCTGCCTAGTGGGACCGACAATCGGTACGCAGAGCATCTTATAGCCTCGCCACTCTGTTCATCAGCAGAGCATCTGCCAGAACCAGAGCCGCCATCGCCTCCACCACCGGTACAGCGCGAATGGCCACGCAAGGATCGTGGCGCGAGCCTGGTGGAAGAGCAATCTCTCGCCTGTTGCCCTCTAAATCGAGTGTAGGCTGCGGCTTCATGATGCTGGAGGTGGGTTTGAAGGCGACACGCACCAGAAGCGGCATACCATTGCTGATGCCGCCTAGGGTTCCGCCACTATGGTTACTCTGAGTGACGACTCGATCTTCTCCTGAAGAGAAGAGATCATTATGCTCTGAACCTCTCATCCTCGCGGCAGAAAATCCTGTCCCCAGTTCGAACCCCTTACTGGCTGGAATGGAGAGCATCGCTCCTGCAAGTTTGGCCTCCAACTTCTCGTAGACAGGATCGCCAAGACCTACTGGCAGGCCACTTGCCACCAGTTCAACCACACCACCGAGAGAATCTCCCTCCGCTTTCACCTCCGCCAGTCTCTCTTTCATGGCAAGAGTAGCGGTAGCGCTGGGACAGAAGAGCTCGCTTGCCGCCACCTGCTGTCTCAGCTGAATCGACTCGAGGAGCGCCAGCTCAGCCACCACCTCACCCAGCTCTTTCAGATAGGCCACTAGCATGATGCCGTAGTGACTCAGCAGCTTCTTTGCCACCGCTCCTGCGGCGACGCGACAGACAGTCTCGCGCGCCGAGGCGCGCCCCCCTCCGCGGTGGTCGAAGATGCCATATTTGGCGAGATAGGTGAAGTTGGCGTGGCCAGGGCGCAGCAAATCTTTGACCTGCTCATACTTACTGGAGTCGACATCGCAGTTCCAGATCAGAATCGAAATGGGAGCGCCGGTGGTCCTGCCCTCAAAGAATCCCGAGAGCAGCTGTGGCCTATCCTCTTCCATCCGCGGCGAGGTATAAGAAGAGTAGCCGGGACGTCTTTTCAGCAGTGCCTCTGTAATCTCCTCTTCCGAAAGTTCAAGACCGGCCGGACAGCCGTCAATCACCACCCCCATCGCCGGCCCATGTGACTCGCCCCAGGTCGTGATGCGGAAAAGATTGCCGAAGGAATTAGTGGCCACGCGCTATCCTCGCTAGCTCATCTAGCACCTGCTGATCATCTTCGATCTGCACTCTCTTTGCCACAATCGCTTCGTAGCGAGGGAGGCGCTCGGCATAGAGCCTCTCAAAAGAGCCTTCGGGGTCAGTGGGATCCAGCACAATCGGTAGCATACCTGTGAAGGCACGCCTCTTCAGCAGCTCCTTTTTTAGCTCCAGATAGACCAACTTCCCCACACAAGAGAGTAGATCGGCATGGCCTGGCTGCAAGATTGCTCCCGCCCCCACAGCCACCACACTCCCCACCGAAAGAGAGAGAATTGCCCGCCTCTCTAGCTCGCGGAAGCCCTTTTCGCCCAGGTCGAGATAGATCTCTCGATTGGAAAGATCTCTTCTATCCAGCTGCTCCATCCTTCGATCTAGATCGACAAAAGGCAGCGCCAGCATTGTGGCCAGCCTACTGCCGAAATAGCTCTTGCCGCACCTGGGAAATCCAAACAGCACCAGTCCCATTTTAGATTCCTATCTTCAAATCCGAGAAGAATGTGGAGTAGGTTTTAGCGATGCAGCCTGTTCCAGAGAGCTGAGACTCTCCCTTCGCTCCCAACGCTGCCACAGCCAGTGCCATCGCAATGCGATGGTCGTGGTGAGAAGCTAGCTGCGCGCCACGTAGAGGCTGTGGGAAGACAAGCAGTCCATCCTCTCGCTCCTCAATGAGGGCTCCCATCTTGCGCAGCTCGGTGGTGATGGTGCTGATGCGGTCCGACTCTTTGGTCCGTGCGATCGATCCATTCGCAATCTCGACAGGCTCTTCTGCAAAACAGCCCAGCACCGCCAAAATGGGCAGAGCATCGACAAAACGGCCCACATCGATGCGACCGCCACCTATTTTTCCCCCTCGCTGCACAATCAGACGCTTCCCTGTAGAGTCCACTTCGATCTTGGCTCCCATCTGAATCAGCTGCTCCACCAGCGCCTCATCTCCCTGCGGATTTTCCATCGAAAGATTCTCGAGCACCAGTTCCGACCCTGTGATCAGCGCTGCCACCAGAGGGAAGGCAGCCGAGCTGACATCGCCTGGTACATGCTCCTCAAAACCGTCGTAATGCAGGTTTCCCTCGATGCAGTAGTGGCTGTAGTGCTGATGGGTGATGCGCGCTCCCAGCTTGCGCAGCCAGAAGAGAGTCAGATCGATCCAGGGAGTTTCGCCAGGATCTGTCACAAAAAGCTCGCTCTTTCCCTCGAGAAAAGAGGTGGCGATCAGCATAGCGGAGACCGGCTGCGAATCTTCGCCGGAGAGTCTCGCCATTCCTGAATGCAGAGGTCCACGCACCACAATAGGAGCTTTTCCATCCCTGCGCGACGAAACAGCAAACGCCCCCAGCTGCTCCATCGCTCCCAGCATCGGCATCACCGGGCGGTTATGGCGGATCGAGTGGTCACCAGTCAGAATGGTGTAGCTGGGAAGTAGGCCTGCCAAGGCGCCAGCGAAACGTAGAACCTGCCCCGAATTGCCCGCATCAATCACATCTTCAGCAGGCTTCAACTGCAGGTCTACCCCATCGATCTCGATCGTTTTAGAGTTCACCCGAACCGTCACTCCCAGTAGCTGCATCGCCCGTACCATCGCCACTGTGTCGGGCGAGTGAAGATAGTTGTAAATGATGGTGCGGCCGCGTCCCATGGCGCCAAAAAGAATTGCCCTCATGGTGTGCGATTTAGAAGAGGGCATCCTCAGCTTCCCGCAAAGCGACCCAGGAGTAATCGTTACAAAATCCACGAAACAGCCTCCTCCACCATCTTCAGCGGAACAGGGGTGCAGTAGGCACCGTCAAACGATAGCGGCCTCCCAATCCCCTCCAGCAGCACAAAACGAGGCGTACGCGCATGGCTCTTTTTATCACTGATCAGCGCGCTGTAGAATCTCTTATTCTCAAAATCTTTGGGCAGACGGGCAGGAAAGCGGTGGCGATCCAGCAACTTGAGAATAGCCCTTGAGCTCTCTTCGCTTAAGTAACCCATCTCTTGGCTTAGCCACACCTCGGCGCGCATCCCCAGCGCCACCGCATCACCATGCGATAGGCTATATTCAGTCGCCGCCTCCAGCGCATGGCCAATTGTGTGGCCAAAATTGAGTAAGCGTCTTAGACCTCTATCTGTGAGATCCTCGCATACCACTCTCTGCTTAATCTGAATACTCTCTTCGATCACTTCGATAGCTATTTCGCCCTTCATCTGCTCGAGTCGCTCAAAGAGCTGTGGCGACCCAATCAGAGCCGCCTTCACCACCTCCGCCATTCCCTGCCGCATCTCTTTCTCTGGCAGCGTAGCCAGTAGATCGGGATCGACCAGCACCAACTGGGGTGGATGGTAGGCACCGATCAGATTCTTACCGTGGGGAGTGTTGACTCCCACCTTGCCGCCATGACTGGCATCCACCATTGCCAGCAGCGTAGTGGGAATGGCCACCCAGGGGATACCTCGCAAGTAGGTGGCGGCCACAAAACCGGCCAGATCGATCGCAACGCCACCACCTACCGCCAGTACAGCAGAGTGGCGATCGATCCCTCTCTCTAGCATCTGATCCTCGAGCTCTTCTTTACAGCGGCGCGTCTTGCTCGCTTCTCCAGCAGAAAAGGTGAAGAGGTGGGTAGAAAGCCCCCGCTGATGCAACATCGACAGTAGCCGCGGGGCTACTAGATCAGCCACGGTGGAATCGGTAATGAGAGCAAACTGACCTGCTAGCTGAGCCACCTTCTCCATCCAGAGAGGCTCTCTAAAGAGCCCTCTAGCGATCATAGCCGCCTACCTACCGCTGTCGCGATGGCGGCAAGCTCTGGCATCAGTGCCGCCATATCGGAGGGTAACAGCGCCTGTCTGCCGTCGCAGACAGCCTCGCTTGGGCATTCATGCACCTCGATCAGAAGCCCATCAGCTCCAGCAGCTATGGCCGCCTTGGCAAGTGACGGAACCAGTTCTCTTTTGCCCGCTGCATGAGAGGGATCGACAATTAGAGGTAGATGGCTACCCAGGCGCGCTGCCACCATCGTGCCAAGGTCTAGCGTGCTACGGGTAGCGGTCTCGAAGGTTCTGATCCCCCGCTCACAGAGAATCACCTGCGAGTTGCCGTAGGCCATCAGATATTCAGCACTGAGGAGCCACTCCTCCAGCGTTGCCGAGATGTGTCTCTTTAGAATCACCGGCTTGCCGCATCCCCCTACCTCTTTCAATAGGGCAAAATTCTGCATATTGCGCATGCCGATGCGCAGCAGATCGACATGCTCTGCCACCAACTCCACATCGCGGGTATCGAGCACCTCGGTCTCGATGAGTAGACCATGCTCCCTCTTGGCTTCGCTGTGCCATTTCAGCGCCTCTTTTCCAAAGCCCTGAAAACTGTAGGGAGAGGTGCGCGGCTTGTAGGCCGATCCGCGCAACACCGAGATCCCCATTTGTGCCAGCTGCTTCCCTAGGCTGACCAGCTGATCGAAACTTTCGATGGCGCAGGGGCCGGCCATCATCACCACCTGCTTGCCTCCAAGCAGCAGATCTCCTACACGGATCTCTGGCCGCTCTATTATCGCTTCACTCTGCATATAGGAGTTACTCTAAAACCTTTGGCTGTTTGCTAGCCAGCACCTTACTCGAAAGTGCGGTGTTTGGTATGGAGGAAGATATGAGACGATCATTCCTCTGGCTGCTGCTGCTCTCCACCTCCCTGCTGGGAGAGCAGCAGCTGCTGGAGAGACTCATTCAAGCAGCCGATGCCACAGCACCTCATATGCTGATGAATAGCGAAGAGATGTGGCGGCAGAAAATCGTTCAACATTCCGAGCGCTGCCTAGAGTGGCTGCCCGACCTTTCCAGTGAAGGATCGATGATTGCTGCTGCGGCGGCTCTAGCTCAAAGCGCACTTGAGACAGAGGGGCCCCTCGAACTACGCGATCTCAAGGGTGAGCGCCCTGGAGTGGGCCTCAGCGGTAACCGCGTCATCCGGGTGAGCACTCATGAGAAAAAGGGCTGCATCATCAAGGTAATGCCGCTACGCAAAGCGGAGTTTCTGCAGGAGGTGCTGATGACCGACCTGCTACAGCAGCTCAAACTCTCTCACCTACAGGCCATTTCACTTCTAGGCTCTGCTCAATGGCGCGATCCTCTTACCGGAGAGGTCTGTATCCTGCTGGCGCAGTCGCTTGCACCTGGTGTCGCCATCGAAAGCAAAATCATCGATCTCATGCTGATGCCACGCGTGACCACCAGGCGCATCGCGCTATTCACCGAACTGCAGCAGATCTTTTTCCAGCTAGGAATGGGGCTTGGCCAGCTGCATCAACCAAAATCGCACCATATGGGCGCTCCCCATCCTCTCCTCCATGCCGAATGGCTGCGCATCGGCTCCGCTCTGCCCGAAAATCAAGAGATCCAGCAGCTGCTGATCGAAGGGTGGGGTGCTCTCTCCAGCAGAGAGGTGCAGTTCTCCTTCACCCATGGCGATGCCCACTTCAGCAACTACTTCTTCCATCCTAAAGAGGGAATCACCGCCATCGATCTCTTCACCGGCGCCAGATCGGTTGGCAGTGGCCGTAAGCCCATCGGCATCGCCGCCTACGATGTGGCCCGCGTGCTCGAACAGCTGCAAATGCGTACCCTCTTTGGCGTTACGCGAGAAGAGAGTCAGGAGCTATTTCGCTTCTTCCAGCAGGGATATCTCGCCAGCGGAGCTTCCGCCATCCCCTCTCACGAGCTGCGCGCCTGCCTTTTGATCCACCACGCCGAGTTCATCAGTGCTTTTCTGGGCAAGCTCGACCGCTATCCCCTCACTCTCCGTCCCCTCTTATCTCGCATCCTCTCCGATAAACTGAAACGCATGCGGGGCGAGCTGGAAGGGCTAGGCACAGCCTCTCAGCTTTAGAGGTCGTTGCAAAACTGTAGGCCTCTAGAGGTGGTTACAAAACCCCAGCCCCTAGCAAAATCGCCCTTTTGCCGCCCCTTGTCGCTGTTCTTCCTCGCCTACCCTCTCGGGTATGGTCTCGTCAGAACAGCAAGGGGCCAGCAAGCTGGCTCTGACAACGGACAGCAAAATCATCGATTTTTCTAGGAGCTGGGGTTTTGCAACCACCTCTCTAGAGTTTTTGGAGAATCATCAGGGGCGGACGCGCCCGAGTGGAAAGAGGAAGCTTGCCCGGGCGGCTACGCACAGTCAGATGCGCTGCTGTAGCCGCTGCTGCTAGAGCGACCGTCTGCTCGGGATCGGTGCGCAAAAAGAGCACGCCTCCCGGCTTCAGAAGACGCTCCAGCTGCGTAAAATCGGCCGAAGAGCCCGCTAAAACAGCATCGAACTGCCCTTCGCAGTAGCTGGAGAGCTCCAGCTCGTGACCCTCCTTTACCTCCATCTCCTCCTCATGATAGAGCGGCCCTTCGCCATCGAGGCGGAGCAGCGCCTTCGAGGCGAGCGACGCTCCTAGGTAGGCGTGAAGAAGCTGCTCCAGCGGAAAAAGCTGGTGGGGAAGCAGCCGCATGGCACAGCGCAGACACCCCCATTTTAATGCTCGAAACTGTCTAGCTACCGCCTCTAAGCTGGTCATACTCTCTCCACTTAAGCTAACATTAGGGCCTTGAGTCCAGGTGGGTCAAGAAGTGCGAATATGTCGCTTGTTATCAGCATGTTATGAATCACTCTTTCCTCCCAGGTTTGGGGCCCGAACGCAAAATCCAGCAGACCGAGGCTGGTCTGCTCCTCACCGTGCGTGTCACCCCCAATGCAAAGAGGGCGGAGATCGTGGGCTGGAAAGAGGGCATGCTGCGAGTTAAACTGGTTTCACCCCCCGAAAAGGGGCGCGCCAACCGCGAACTGTGCGAGCTGATGGCGGGGCTCTGCCAGGTCGCCAAAAGCAGAGTCGAGCTGCTATCGGGTGAGACCAGCAGGATCAAGGTATTGCTTCTAAAACAGTTCACTCTAGAGATGTTACCAGCTCAGCTACAGTCGTGAGATGACCACCCAGCCGCTCGATCTCGATCAGCGCCTCCCTCTCCGATCGAGGATCGAGAGATCGACACAGATCCTTGACCACCTCTACCTCAAAGCCTAACTCACGGGCATCTCTTGTCGTGAAGAGAACGCAATATTCAAGAAGAAGCCCCCCGATGGGGTCTTGTTGCACAAATAAGAACTGTTATCAGACCGAGGGGAGAAGTTGGATGTGAACGAGCAGACTGCTCATTATAAGATGGGCCGGCTGCAGCTTCGATCCCTCGATCCTTGCTCCCGGGCCGTGCACAGCACTGTCCCGGTCGCTACGGAG
>DAHXNQ010000030.1 GCA_027365315.1 Rhabdochlamydiaceae bacterium
CTCCAGCAAAATCGCCCTTTTGGCGTTCCTTGTCGCTGTTCTTCCTCGCCTACCCTCTCGGGTATGGTCTCGTCAGAACAGCAAGGGGCCAGCAAGCTGGCTCTGACAACGGACGCCAAAATCATCGATTTTTCTAGGAGCCTATAGTTTTGCAACCACCTCGGCAGATTAATGAAAGCATAACTGGATGGCATTGAAAACGGTGTCGATGATCGCTGTGGCTGAAAATACCGCTGTGGGTACGAGGCAGAAAAAACGGCAATCTTTCCATCTTCCTTGCATATACCGGAACCAGACGAGGTATAAACAGATAGGAATGGATAGTGGGATACATGCATACATGACTATCGTGAACAACCCGATGGAGATAGGTATGTCAAGACCATCAAAAACAAGACAGCTAGCTCCTGCTAGCATGACGGTAAATGGAAATAACAGGAGATAAATCCATGTTGCCATTAGGGCATACCGTCTTGCTATTTTGCGTGCGCGTTCCTCTGCCCGTTCGTCTTCCATAAATTATTGATACTATGTCCTTGTGATCTGGTGGGCCATTTCCAGAGTGATCTCGCGGTACTCTTTCACCCCGAACGCCTTCTCAAATAAAAATAACCATTTACATCTGTTGGCCTCGAAGAGAAGGAGGTTATTCTGTGCTTTCACCATGTACTGCTGGTTGAACGAAGAGAGGCTGCCTTGGTCTTTAGGCATCCCATGCTGCGCTAGAACCCCTAGCTGGATGGGTAGGATCAGCTGCAAGAATTGCTGCCATCTCTCCACAAGGGGGAGCTGCGTACCGCGGCCAGATCGCCCTCGTGGGAGGTGATATTTTCAAATATATCTTGCTGTGCTCTGAGTAGCTTCTGCTCTGTCCACTCGGTCATAGAGTCCTTCGTTTTTTGAGTCCTCCATTACGCCATTTCTTCCATTTTGTGGCTCTGCTATTCTAGCTCGCTTTCTTGAGTGAAGAGCGTGGATCGTATTATGAATCTAAGAAAAATTTTCTTTTTAATTCTTTGTGCTTTGGGATGCGTCGCAATGCTTCCGGCAGAGATTGTGAAGCTGGATCGTCTGCAATCTCTCGAGGAGGTGGCAGGTCCCCTGACAGGCCCTTTGAATGAAGATACCCTGCTGATGTTTGATGTGGACTACACGCTCATCGTGGGATGCGACGCCATCTGGCATCTGAAGGGAAGAGAGGTTCGCTACAAAGTCAGGGCCGAAATCTTCGAAAACCCCGCTCTGCTTCTCTTCGAGAGATATCCAGAGGGTTATCTGCATGGCAGGATGATCGAGGCGCTAGAGACTCACTCGATGCTGGTCGATCCCGCCTCTCCCCAGTTGATTAGGGATTTGCAGAAGAGGGGAGTGCCCGTCATCGCCTTCACCGCCTCTTCTGGCGGCCCGCTGGGTGAGATCGAAAGTATGGCTGATCTCCGGTGTGAGCAGCTTCGGGCGTTTGGGTTTTTTTTTGAGACCACCTTCCCCGAACTGGACTCGATCGAGTTTTCCAAACAGCCTGGGAAGGCATTCCCACCCCTGTTTCATCATGGCGTGCTCTTTGCCTCCAATCATACCAAGGGGGAGGTGCTACCTCATCTGCTCTCTCAGCTGTCTTGGCACCCTCGCAAAGTGGTGATGGTAGACGACCGCTTGGAGCAGCTTCAATCGATTGAGAAGGCGCTAGAGAGCACCGGCATCGAGTTTATCGGTCTACATTACCGCGCAGCGGAGGAGCTGCCCTACCAGGTGGACGAAGAGCTGGCGAGGTTTCAGTTCCACCATCTAGCGGAAACGGGTGAGTGGCTTCACGATGATGAGGCGCGTGCGCATCTCGCAGCGCGCCAGCCTGCGCCTGATCAGCAGGCGCAGGGAGAGTAGCGTGGAGCCAAAGAGAGTGGTCGTTGTCATAGAGCCCCCAGGACAATATTGAGCGCCTGCCGGAGAGCGCTTCGCGCTCAAGTTAGAAAATTGACCTCTCCTAAGGGACACCATAGAGGTACTTGCGACACTCATCGATGCAGGCCGCCAGGTCGTCTGCTCCTACCTTGCCAGCCTGCGCGAGAGTAGTCTGGCAATGTGATCTGCAGGGATCTGTGCTCATCCCTCTCCAGAAATGTTGTAGTAGAATCGAGGTTGTGCACCTCGCAGGTACTACCGAGGGAGTCACCGTAAAACTTGTATGATGAGTTGGTGACTTCGAAGGAGGAGGTATCGCGCTCATAAGATGTTTCCTGGTTGGTATGGTTTCATATCCACCAAGGATGCGAGCAAACTCTGCAGCACACTCCCTACGCTAGTACAACCTAGATCAGGTAATGAGGGTTAAGCGAACGCTTTTTCAGCCTATTACGGCACCCCTGGTGAATGCAGCCCAGTCTAGCGAGGGCGTCACAACATGTCAACCGACTTAGGGTGCAGCTGCTACACGATATCCCTGCTGCTCTAGCTTCTCTTGCAGCGCCTTCGCATCCACAATCTCCTCACGCAGCACCAGCTGATAGAGCGCGTAGCTGCCACCTTGAGGTACGCGGCCTTTTTCCATCATGCGCTGCTTCATATTGAGGATGAGGCTGCGCGCCTCGGGCGTGAGTCTGCGTGCGATCAGCTCTTCCCAGGCGTCGCTTTGGGCCTGAGCTTCGGGAGAGAGGACCCAGATGTCTGCTTTCCAGAGCACCGATTCGCCCGGAAAGGCGCAGACCAGGCCCAGACAATGCCCCCTTGGCATATGGGGCTTAAAATGACCGATGAATCGAATGTGATTGAGCTGGCGGGTCTCATCAAGAGAACTGAAGGCCAGAAAGAGAGCGTTGAAAAGCGCTCTAGAGCTGGCGCCGGGATGGAGCAGCACCTGTAGATCGACATCCTTCCAGGTCATCAGATCCCAGGCGAACGAGCCCACCCACTTCACCCGCCCAAAAGGGGCGATGCGCTCCTCTAGGCGAAGGAACGAAAGAAGCGCTTTGGCCTCCTGTTTCAGCTCTGTTGCGGTGAGAAGGGGATCTTTTGTCATGGATCAACTTGTGTTAGCTGTGAGAGGAGGAGATGCTGGTTCTCTAGCGCTTTTTTGAGACCCTCTAGGTAGTTGCCTGGGCAGTTTGCCTCGAGACTCTTTTTGATCTCGTTGATGCGGGCCATGGTGGAGGCCTCTTTTTTGTCCCAAAGCTGCACAAAGAGCTCGGGGCATAGATTGCCGGTGCCGGGGACGATGCCGTCGATCCCCATCCGAAACGCCTCTAGCATATCGCGCTCTCTGCCGTAGTAGATGTGAAATGAGGGGGAGCGCACCGACTCGATCAGTTGCTGTAGCTGTGTCAGATCGCCACTGCTCACCTTGATACCGATGAGCCGCAGGTCATCCTGCAGGGCAAAGTCGTGATAGTCAGGAGTCAGGGGAGCCTGGCTGGTTGTGTAGTGAAGCATGGGAGGCGACTGATCCTATCAGAATGCCGCCTTAAGCTCCAGTTCGCCCTCGTTTTCTGTGAAGCGGGATCCGAAGGCGCCATGGTAGCCGAGGGCGGCACTGAACCGCTTGCTGGGCGTGGCGGCGACAAATCGTACAGCGGGGCAGAAGAGGTTGTTCTGTGGGCGGAAGCTGGAGACCTCGAAGTAGCTGGTGCCGGCAGCAAAGCACCCCTCGGTCTGTTTACCCATGAAGCGCGATTCGCGAGCGTAGCTTGCCCAAAGCTCCAGGAGGAATTCACCATAGCGCGAACAGCTGAGTAGACTAGCCCCTAGCCCAGCTTTGGGGCGTAAGAGATCGTAGCCCTTGCTCTCTACATGCAGATCGAGCGCCTGCGCTCCATTCTCTGTGTAGGCGTTCTGGTGGAGGTAGATGTAGTCGATGTCCAAAAAGGGCCATAGACTCCAGGTGAGAGGTTTCCCACTCCTGAAGTCGAAATTGTAGAGTAGTCCCAGATGCCCCATGTAGCTGTTGTCGGTCTGATCGTAGTGATTGTGCGCTCGGAATGAGCCGATCTGGATTGTGCGCCCTGCATCAGCAGGGTTGTATGCGTAAGAGAAGGCTGCATCGAGATAGAAATGCTTAGGGGTCCAGGCGCCTACAATGGTACCTGCATAGGTGTTGAACGAGCCGTTGCCTTGACCCCAGTTGAGATGTCCGTGGGCGTAGGTGAAGCCTCCGGCCAGTGCAAAGTCGCGGCTGCGGTAGTCAAGACCCGAGGCCACGCCCCAGAACCACTCATGATAGCCACTACAGGTGCCGCCACCGCGCTGGTTGACCTTCTCTCCAAATGGAGTGGCCCAGAGGCGCCAAGGCTCCAGCTCCTCGCCAGGGCAAGAGAGGCGGTGCTGCTCGACAAGATGTTCGGTGTAGAGAGAACCTATCCTTTCGGCAACGTTTTCCTGAGCCAGTGCTACAGAGCTGGCGCAGGCGGGCCCCATCTGGTTGAAGGCATCTTTGAGCGCATCGATGGAGGTAAGGCTGTCCAGGGCATTCAAAATAGTCAGATAATCGCTTGGTGCCTGAGCAGCCAGGGCATCAAAAGCGCCAGCGATAGGTTGTCCGGTAACATCGAGAAAATAGCTTGGCTGGATAAAAAGGGTATAGCTACCAACAGGATCGATGAGGCTAGTCGTATCTCTAAAACGTAAGGGCAAGAGGTTGTGCAGGAAGGGCTTGATACCAGCTTTGCCTCCATCAGCTTGCATCAGGATGTAACTACCCGACTCCCCAGGTAGCAGAAATAATTCTCCTGGGGCCACCTGCACGGTGATCTCCGACCCCTCATCAAAGGTTACCACACCCGAGGAGACAAGAAAGTCCGATGTACTATTTCCAGAGAGGCTGAGAAGAAGGTTGGAGCCCAGACCAAATCTACAGGCGCCTATGGTGGTCGCTACGGGGAAGGTTCCTCCCGCGCTTGGTTGGATTGTTCCCACCTGCATCGTTCCGCTATAGAGGATCGGTCCCGGTCCTGCAAGAACCGTGTTTTCACCCATGGTGGGGGCATTGGCAAATAGAGCGTAACCATTAAAGATAACAGGGCCTGCGTAGCTATTTCCCTTGAGCAGGCCAATCGTCAGATTGTCTTGTGCTATCGTGCCCGAGAAGGTCAGACTGGAACCATAGGCCACCTCGACTACAAGAGTTCCGGTGCCCGCGATATTTCCAGAGATCATGTCACTTGCACTCTGTTCGAAGGTGACTGTACCATGATTCGTCATGCCGCCTACGGTGGAAATCGATGCGGTCGAACCCGTTAGAGTGGCGCCTGTCTGGATGGAGGTTCCTCCTTGGTAGCTGTTTGCTCCATTCAGCACCACATTGCCCTGAGTGATATTCAAGCCGCCTGCTCCCGAAACGGTTCCATTTATGATATAGGTTTGGCCTACACCCACTAAAATCTGTGCAGATCCTGACGGTAGGATGAAGGTGCGGTTGGAGCTGCCCGTGGTTGTGACTGACAACACAGCGGGTGAAGATAGAGCAACGCTATTGCTAGGCGCGCCTAGGCAGCTGTCACTAGAAATTTGTACGGTTCCATTGGTGAACTGGTTGGTCAGCACATAGTTGCTACCAGAAGGAAGCGTTACAGTTCCTGTTCCGTTCATGGTTAGGGTGCCACCAGTTCCTGAGCTTCCTTCGATCGGATTGGGGAATGTTAAGCTTCCTGTAGGATTGAGGATGAGAGTAGCTCCTCCTGCGATAAAGAGATCCATCCCCGACGCTGTTCCCGCTTCTCCTGCCGTTGTCGCTTGAGATCCGCTGCCTCCAGCGCCTCCCGTCACACTGTTTCCGCTGTAGGTAACGCCCGTTCCGATTGTGCAGGTTGCATTGGAAGGTACAAAGATGGCACCGCCTAGTCCAGCACCGCCGCCACCGCCTACTCCGCCCCCTCCACCGAGGGTGCCTCCGGATGCAAATCCGCCACCGCCGCCACCGCCAAAGCCTCCCCGGCCGCTGCCGCCGCCACCGCCACCACCGCCGCCAAGGAGTCCTCCAGCGCCTCCGGAGCCTGATATAGTAGCCGAGAGGTTTGTGGCAGCTCCACTGCCGCCTCCGCCACCACCCAGACTGCCACTACCACCATTGCCGCCTCGCAAGCTTGTGCCGCCTGTGCCACCGCCGCCGCCTCCACCGCCTCCGCCACCGAATATACCGGAGCTGCTACCACCAGAGGCTCCGCTGAATTCATCGCCCCCACCGCCACCGCCGCCGCCCTCGCCGCCCGTTCCGCCAGCTCCCGGTCCTATTGTGGAAACACCGTTGCCTCCACCACCACCGCCTCCGGCCGATCCAGCTCCGCCCGAAGCGCTCGTTGCGGCTCCGCCAGCCATCGACTGCGTGCCACCCGCTCCAGCTGTATCCAGCGAGCCGCCTGCGCCGCCATTTCCTCCGGATATTCCTGCAGATGCGACGCCGCTGCCTGTACTACCGCCACCACCACCACCGCCATTGCCCGCAGCAGCTCCGCCAGCTCCTCCAGAGTTTTGCAGACCGCCGCCGCCGCCGCCACCGAATAGACCGATACCGCCTACGCCAAGAGGTCCACTGCCACCACCGCCGCCGCCGCCGCCACCGATTCCCGAACTCGCATTACCTGGACCACCGTTGCCTCCATTGGCTTGAACAATACCACCACCGCCACCACAGCCCACAATTCCACTTGCCGAGCCACTTCCGCCCGCGCCTCCCGTGGCGCTACAGCTATTGAATGCCACATTGCTGAGCGATACATTGGCTCCAGGAGCGATCAGAAGAGCGCCTCCCGCTCCGGCTGCGCCGCCTCCTCCCAACTGGCCACTACCTCCCGCGCCGCCCTGAGAGAGTCCATTCTCCAACAGCAACGTTGAGATCGCCACGGGTGAAGAGCTGTTGCTCACTATGAAAATGGGATAAGCGTTGTTACCACTGACGCTAGCGCCGGTAAATCCTGTAACACTACTGATATTAGAGCCTAGAGGTGGTAAGGGAGCTGTCAGTGTCACAGCAAAGTTGCTGCTGAAGGTGATGGTGGAGCCAGCTCCACCGCTGTTATTAGCCTGATTGATGCAGTAGCGTAGAGTGCCGGAGGTCCCTGCACCGGTGTTGGTGTCGGCAGCAGAATTGACCGTATAAGCGGTTCCCGCTGCAAGAGGAGCTGTCCATTCCGCCAGCGTAAGGCAGAGAAGTGTGAAGGGCAGAGAGGCGCGGCGCAACTTAACCAACCGGGACACGAAGGCTCCTAAAATCTACAGGGGTTTCTGAATCACCTGTATGGCAACAGATGCAAAAAAATCCTAGGTTTTTTAGCACTTGGGCCGAGTTGCAATCAGCGAGCAGTGTAGCTCCTTTTCATCGATAGGTCCGGTGTGGTGAAGATAGGCGGGAGGAATGAAGTAGAGATCGCCTTCATTATTTGCTAATCTGGGTCGATGACAATTTCTCTAAAACAATCCCAGATCAATACACCACTCGGTCCCATGGTGGCCATAGCAGACGAGGAGGCTCTCTACCTACTGGAGTTTGCCCAGCGTCGAAATCTAGAACGGGGGATCGAGCGCACGAGACAGAAGGCCAAAGCGACTATTGTTTCTGACCGCACCCCTCCCATCGATTCGATCGAAGGCGAGCTGCGCCGTTATTTTGCTGGAGAAGCGGTCTCGTGGAAAACAGCCATACGTCCTCTGGGAACCTCGTTGCAGCTGCAGGTTTGGCAGGAGCTGCAAAAAATCCCCTTAGGCACTACATGCTCCTATGCCGATCTAGCCGTCGCCATAGGTAGACCTTCTGCCTTCCGCGCTGTAGCCCGCGCTAACAGCACCAATGCACTGGCCATCATCATTCCCTGCCACCGCGTCATCAACGCCAGTGGCGCCCTCGGCGGCTATGCTGGTGGTCTTTTCCGCAAAGAGTGGCTCATTCAGCACGAAAAAGACTTTGCTTCTGATTGAATGAGTTGATGTTTAAGATTCATTGTAGGTAGACTCCCTACTTTCTTTATCACCAAAGAATGAGGTCTTCATGGAACGATCAGCAGCAACTGCTTCAGGCTACGAAGTTATACCCACCGGTCCTTTTGTCATAACTATGAACCCGAAAGAAGAAGCGTCGTCGTCTCAGTCGGTCGCAGCTACTAGGGGAGATCGGAACATTAGAATGGAGGAATGTGGGTTTCAAGCTATATTACGCCGTAGCTCCAAACCTATAGAATCGGGGTGCACCCTATATATCTGGCGTGTAAAGGACTCTTATCATGCGATTGAAAGCGCGTGGTGGGGCTCCTCAAACCAATCTAAAAATCCGCTCACCACAAAAGTAACCTTCTATGTTAATGGCAAGGAACTTGTGATGCCCGCTGATCAAAAGGGGGCCCCCCCTGTAATTTTCTATGGGGATTACACAAAAGGGGTCTCTATTTCCATCGAATTGGAGAATGTAACTGTCCGAGACCGAGGTGAGTATTTTCTCGATCTTGCTCAGAAGATGGGAGATGTAGTTCGTGCCAGGCTTCTTCCTCTAATAAGATACGAACAATTGAAATTTGCAGCTGAGATGGATGAAGCGAGTATAGCAACGACACGCAGCTACATCGAAAGTCTGTTTCCGCCTCTGCCCGACCCAGTACCCCCGCTTCCGCCAGCTCTCTTTGCGCCAGAAGCCAAACAGGAGGCCGTAGCTGAAGAGTGGAATGAGTTTGTCAAATATACAGGAGAGTGTTTTTGGTTGACTGACCAAGGTGCCCAATTAAGGATTGCTGTTTTCTTTAATTACGATGAGAAGACCTGGAAAATACAGGAAGTGGACTTTGATAGTGGTACGAGAGCTCTTTTTTCTGCGCGAGAAGCCATCATCGAAATCGATGATATTGGTAATTTGACAATCTATTTTAACTCCGCAGAAGGAATGCCTCAAGGGTATAGATCATCTACAAACAACAGGACAAGAAGACTGATTCAAAGGCATCAGCAACGTTAACCAAGGCTAGCCTAAATACTCCTCTAGATTGTCTAGAGGAGTATCTCAATAGATAAGGAGAGACTATGGCGAATAAAGTCCGAGAGATCAAGGCGGTCATCTTCGACTGCGATGGCACACTGATTGATAGCGAGGCGCTGCAGTTTGTTGCTTGGCAGCAGGCGCTGCGCGAGCGTGGGGGCGATCTAGAATGGGAGACCTATGTCGCCTATGCCGGCAAGTCGGCCCACGAAATTGCTCGTCAGTTTGCTCTGTTGATCGGCAGCGAGGATGCGGAAGGGATTCTAGCCAGTCGCCGCAGCCACTTCCACGAGATCAAGAAGCAAGGATGTCCCGCTATTGCTTCCACGGTGGAGTGGGTGCGCAAGCTGGCCGGTCAGAAAGAGGAGCGGGGGCTACAATTGGGAGTCGCTTCGGCTGCGCGGCGCGAAGAGATTTTCGATCATCTAGAGCGTCTCGCTATCACCCACCTCTTCGATGTCATTCTATCGGGTCAGGACGACCTTGCCGCATACAACGATCCCACAGGTGTCAATAAGCCCAAGCCCTACATCTATCTCCACGCTGCCAAGCTGCTGGACCTATTTCCCCATCAGTGTCTCGTCATCGAAGACAGCGCCACGGGGGTCGCAGCCGCCATAGCCGCAGGATGCCCCACCATCGCCGTGCCCAACCACTGCACCCGCCACCAAGACCTATCGGCTGCCACTCTCTGCCTCGAAAGCTTGGCTGACTTCGATCTAGCCCAATTCACGCAGGAAGAGACCCCCTAGTTCGCATCAGGGGAATGCTGGATCAGGTTCTGATATTTCTTGTAGAGCGCTTCGGAATCTGTTGTTAAACAGCCGGGCTCCAGCCTGTTTTCTTTTCCTAGAACCACCTTTGAAGGCTTGATCAGAGTCAGATAAAGAGGCTTCAGCGCCTCAAAGGTGTACTGTTTCACCCATGATCGGCTCGCTCTGGCCTTTGTTAGGTAGTCGTTGTAGTGTTCGTAGACATCGCGTAGCGCCTTACGCACATCGGCCACAGAGCAATCGAACATCTTTCCCACATCGGCTCCACCATAGGGCTCTCGATCGGCAGAGACCTTTAAATCGCTGGTAACGGGGCGTACAAGACCACTTTTGCAGAGGGTGAGATGGGCTGTGTTCTGTGAAAGAATACAGGGGATTCCCAGAGCCATAGCCTCTCTTGGACTGATGGAGTACCCCTCTCCTAAAGAGACCAGAACATAGCAGTCGAGCAGACTCATGAACTGCATGTAGTCCTGCTTGTTTAGCACGCCCCGATAAACAGTGACGTTGGGCAGGTGGTGGTGCAAAACCGTATGAACAAGGAAGTCTATGATGCGCGGATTGCCGTAGCGGCCATGCAGTAGAAGGTGAACGTCTTCCGAATCTCCAAACTCCTCTTCAAAAGCTCTCAGCAGAATCTGATGATTCTTCCGATCCCAAAAGGCACCGGTCATGCCAAAGGTGAAGGGCTTATGAGGCCGCACCCTATCGGGCTCTTTGAGATAGTCTGCTAACTCAAGGCCCGCTGGAAGCACAAAAACGGGCACCTTGACGCCACAAGATCGATAGAGATCGACCCACCAAGGATCCAGCACCACCACCGCATCGAACTCTTCGTTAAAGAGCTGCACCCATTGTGGAGGTAGCTTGGTGCTTTCAAAGGTGCTGTAGGCAATTTTAATTAGACTCTCTTTAGGCACCTGGGAGACCGGTTCCAGTGCGATCGACCAGACATTTTCTAGCAAGACGCTGACCCTACCAGCCTGTTTGCACCCCTTTTCAATCACCCTTCTTACATCAACAGAGACGCTATCTAGATCGCATATCCCGATCGGAACCACATTGATATTCAGCGAGTCCTTGAGGTTCTCGATCCAGATCGCTGGATATTGGCATAGGGTCTCGTAGGAGACCGATCCAACGAGGGTCAGATCGTAGGGCGCCTCTTCAATCTCTTTGCCACCGAGAAGATGGTGACAAAACAGCAGTCCCACAACATAGGAAAAAAAACGGGAATTCATCTTCAGATCATCGCTTGGATTGTTGATATTATTCCCTATACTGTAATCAATTGATGATTCTCCTCGCTAGGGGAAGAGGTTACAGGGAACAGAAGAATGCTAGTCGTTGGTGTAAGAGAGTGGGGAGATGCTGGCAAGCTGGAAGAGAGAGAGATTCCTCTTCCGATTCCGGCAGTGGGAGAGGTGCGGATTTCTATTCGCGCTTCGGGGTGCAATCCCGTTGATGTGAAGATGCGGCGGGAGCTCTTTCCTCGCTCTCTGCCTCTCATTCTCGGAGTGGAATGTTCTGGAGTGATCGATGCTCTGGGATCCGAAGTGACCGGATGGAAGGTGGGAGACGGGGTGATGGCGCTGGCTCTTTGCGGCACCTACGCCGAAGCGATCTGTCTACCAGCTCAGCTGATCGGAAGGAAACCACGCTCCCTCACCTTCGAACAGGCAGCGGGACTACCCATCACCGGTTTGACAGCCTACCGAGCTCTTGTCAGCACCCGCGCGCTCCAGAAGGGAGATAGCCTCTTTATAGCGGGGGGGCGGTGGCGGAGTGAGGTCGATGGCCATTCCCATCGCTCGCCATCTGGGCGCCAGCCGCATCTGCACCACAGCAGGCAGCAACGAGAGCGGCTGCGATCTGATGGAGCGTCTCAAGATACGGCAAGAGAATATCCTCTACTATGCGGGCTTGAAGCCAGAAGAGATGGCAGAGCGTCTTCTTGTGATGCAAGGGGGACGTCCCTTTGATGTGGCCTGTGACTTTGTAGGAGGCGACATGAAGCAGCTCTGTAGCGAGCTGCTGGCCTGTCAGGGCCATATGGCGACCATTGTTCTGGATGATCCGTCAGAATCTCTGCTGAGAGCGAAGAGCCTTCGCGCTACCGCTCTCGCTAAAAAGAGTCTCTCACTTCATGTAGTAGCTCTCTTTGCCGAAGCGGCATCGGGTCAGCGTA